>NZ_CP036267.1:734300-1101450 GCF_007744255.1 Thalassoglobus polymorphus
AGAGGGTCTTTCAAAACCCAGATCATCACAGAGGCAATCAACACAAAAGCAGCCACGGAACTCCACACCAAACTGTCCAGAACTGCCAGTTGTGTTCTCAAAAACAACGGAACGGTCCCTGTCACAGTATGATCGACACCGGCATGGTATCGCGTGATTTTCCCCACGCGATCGCTTAATTGTTGAGTCAGTGTGGTATAGTCCGCATCACTGAGGACTGCTGCTTGAGCGTTGATTCTCCAGAGCTCGTCGCCATTCACTTCTGGCAATCTGTTCATCACGATGAACGCACTGCTCTCAGCTGCGTGCTCTTCTTTGATGCGTTTCTCTGTTTCGTTTGAACGCCGATTGTAGAAAATCTTTTCTCGCATCGTTGCGTTTTCGCCGGGGCTTGTTCGCTGAGGTAAAAACGACGACATCGAAATCGCTCCACTCACTTCGGGGTGGTTGCGAATCTCTTCTTCCACTTCTCGAACAAGCTCAACACGCTCCAGGAAGCGAAGGTCAGACTGACTCTGCTTGTCGAATCTGACGAGGATCTCGACGGGACTGATTCCGGCGAGGTTGTCTTCAATTGTTTGGTAATCTTGCACGACCGGGGATGAATCCGGGAAGTACCGAATGACTTTCGTCTCAACGTCAAAGTGGCGTAAGCCGACAGAACAGGCGATTGCCAAAACAATTGTTGAGGCTCCAATCGAGAGCCAGTGTCGGCAGATGAGGTCGCTATAGAAAGACCATCGTTTCGATTTCACTTCTTCCGGAGCAATACGACGAAGTGGGACCATTTGCAGTAAAGCAGGGAGCCCATAAAGCACCATCGCGACCGAGATCATGCAACCTAATGCAGCGTAAATTCCAAATTCACGAACGGGAGCAAGGTCGCTGTTGATTAGCGAAATCAGTCCCAGCGATGTCGTGAAGGCTGCCATCAGGCATGGCTGCCTCGCCATTTTGGTGGCATCCGCGACGGCAGTTTTGGGGCTTTCCCAAACTGCGTGCTTCCAATAATTGGCGATGTGAATGGCTCCTGACAACGCCAGCACCATTAACAGCGTCGGCAACACCACGAGGACCATGTTCATACTTCCGCCAGAAAGTGGGATCAAAGAGACCCCAAGAAACGCGGAGTAGTAAGAGACGAAGATGACAAGCCCGCCAAGTCGGAGGCACTTTAAGGAGAAGATCGCAAACAGGATGCCGACCAAGCCGGAAAAACCAATTACGGATTTCCCGAGAATGCTGGTCGCATTCGGATTCCAGGCGGCACGAATCACGCCGTTATTCAACTCCGCTGCAGCGACCACGCGGCCTCCCACAATGAGTCCGTCATCTGGGATAAACGAGGCGATCGCTGCTTCGCGAATCGCTGCGATCGCTTTCGATTTTTCAGCGCCTCCTGCTTCGGATAACGTTACGACAACGGCGATTGGTGTCCCCGTTTTCTCGTAGCAGCTATCGACGAGTTGGCGCCCATTGGGCTCGTCAGATGTCGCAAAAGATGCGACATGATTGATGGAATCAATAACGGCCTGTTTGAGTTTTTGATTACTGCCGATCCCGGTCCAGCTGACTTGGAAATCATGCTGACCGAACTCTGAAGGTGCCAGCTCGGTCTCGGTTTCGAGAGCAGGCTGATAACGTGAATACAGTTCTTGAAAAGCGTCTTCGTCGAGTTCTTCGGGCATCCAGGGTGAAACAGCCTCGTGAATGCTGAGTTCAAGTCCAAATTGCGAGTGGATTCGCTCTTGGATCAGCTTGATTGTCTTTTCTTTCTGGTCTCGCCCAGCTTCAGTGAGTCGGACTTTGAGATGTCCGGTCCCGATGAAGGTTCCGCTGATCCGACGTCTCGCCTCATCTTCTTCAACTCCGAACTCAACAAGTTTCGATAGAAGATCGCCTGCGTGCATGACCGAATCGACATACGGCAAGCCGCCTCGACGTGCTCCATCCTCATCAACTTGACCGCTCAGCATTCCAGCCAGGACTGGCAGCCGCATATCGTCAGCTGCACTTCCTTCCCATGTCAGGATGACCTTCTCGTCCTCTGGGAAGTGAGCCCGACACCACAAATACTCTTGCGCACTGGGGTCGTTTTCAGGGAGCCAGTTCTCGACATTATTATCAAGACGGACATGTCGCAGCGAAGATCCTGCGAGGGGAGCGACGAAGAGAATGGCCACTAAAACCCATATGGCGACACCTTGTCCCCAGGGATCTTGCTTCTGAAAGAAACTTCTTTTTTCTTGTGTCGATGCATCTGGGACGCGACTCACTACTGTCCTCCGACCTTAAGAAGGTGTTATCAAGTGAGCCACGGGCATCGACTGCATCTCATGCAGGCTTCAGCTTGGAACACATGAATAGCAACGATACGTCCCGACACAATGACGCGATTACAGTGACGCGAATCACGTGTCTCACAAATTGAACTCTCAAATCTCCTGTGTGGACACAGGAGATTCAGACTCCAGAAACTTAGATCGTCTTCTGAGCGGCTGAAACTTCGAGAACCTCCGACACATGGCGACTTCATTGTCCGAAATCCGGAGTTTTGAGGAACAGGCGATTACGGCAATTTGCGTTGACTTTAATGCGTCGGTAATCAGCGCGCCTGTCAACCTCGAAATGTCGAGTGGCTCACCAATTTTGGATGAAGATTTTCCCCAGGCCGTTTTTTTTCGAATGACTCCGGAATCGTTGTCGCTTCTTGAAAAACGACAACTCGTTATCGAACTGGTTCCAGTATTGGGAGAACAATTCTCAAACTGCTTCAACTTCTGAGGAGACTGATTTGTTCTGTATATTCGTGTTGGTGATCGGATTCTGTTTCGTTTGCGGATCGGAAGCTGAGACCTCATTTCAAGCGAATTCACATTGAAGATGCTATAAAAACTGACTGGGAAACCTCTCTGAGCTCTCTGAATCGCTGGAGTTTTGAAACCTGATTTCAGTTTGTTATTGTCAGTCAGTTCCGTTTGAGGTTCAGATCATCGGAATTTCGACGCACCCTGTTTACTTACTCGCTCTGGTAAAATCTGGGTGTGGACTTGAAATCCCAGTGAGTCAACACGATCTCAAAGGTATTGTTAGCGGTTCTAAGCCATCCCCATCGGAGAGAAAATGAATAGCACATTGCTCTTGGTGACCATGTGTCTCACGTCCCAAACGGCCCCGACGACTCAGGCTGATCTGCTGCATGAGATCATTCAGGAAGAATGGGAACGGACAATGCGCGAGAATCCGACCTGGGCCTCCAGCCTCGGAGATCGTCGATATAACACCAAATGGGCAGACTTGAGCCCGGAAGCGATTGAGCGATCGCACGAGAAAGATGTGCAGGTGTTGAAGAAACTGGATGCGATTCAGGTCGATCAACTGCCTCCCGAAGAGAAGATCAATTACCAGTTATTTCGGCGAAAATACGACCTCGCAGTGAAGGCTCATCAGTATCGATGGTATCTGGTTCCGCTCAACCAACGTGGTGGAATTCAAGATGAAGGGGCACTTGCCGAAAGTTTGCGATTCGAAACGGTTCAAGACTTTGACGATTGGCTGGCCCGCATGAGAGCGTTTCCCGCCTATATGGACCAGACAATCGCTCTAATGAGAGAGGGAGCGATGTCCGGGGTAATTCACTCACGTGTTGTGATGGAGCGGGTGAGGAGCCAGATCGACAAGCAACTCGTTGCGGAACCTCGGGCACAGCAGTTTTTCAAACCGTTCACCCGGATCCCCGATTCGGTGAGTCTCGTCCAGAAGAGGCGTCTACGTAATGAGGCAGCGATCTCTGTTCAAAAAGAGATTCTGCCCAGTTACTTGAAGTTCAAAAAGTTCTTTGAAGAGGAATACCTTCCCGCATGTTATGAAAAGGTTGGGGTCTGGCAAATTCCCAACGGTGGTGAGTTGTACGAGCTGAGATGCCGCGAGTTCACGACAACGAATTTGACACCGACGCAAATTCATTCTATTGGCTTAGCGGAAGTCGAACGGATTCGTGGTGAGATGGATGCGGTGATCGAAGAGTTGAAATTCACCGGATCGTTTGAAGAATTTTTGGAGTTTCTACGCACCAATCCAGCCTTTTATTACGAGAATGGTGACGACTTGCTGCGGGCGTATATGTCGGTTTGTAAGCAAATCGATCCACAACTGGTCAAGCTCTTCAAAAAGCTCCCGAGAGTCCCTTACGGAGTCGAACCGATTCCAACGCAGATCGCTCCTGATACAACAACCGCCTACTATCGTTCTCCATCTCCCGATGGATCGAGAGCCGGGATATACTTTGTGAACCTGTATCGCCCTGAGGTACGACCTCGCTATGAGATTGAAGCACTTTCGCTTCATGAATCAGTCCCAGGGCATCACTTGCAAATTGCACTCGCTCAGGAGCTCGACAATCTGCCTCGCTTTAGACGCTACAGTGGAGATACCGTTTACATCGAAGGCTGGGCGCTGTACGCGGAAAGCTTGGGGGATGAATTAGGAATGTATCGAGATCCTTACTCCCGATTCGGCCAGTTGACCTACGAAATGTGGCGCGCGGTCCGACTGGTCGTCGACACAGGGATTCATCATCAGCGTTGGGACCGTCAGCGAGCAATTGACTACTTCGCTGCAAATACCGCGAAGTCGATCCACGATATCGAGAATGAAATTGATCGATACATCTCCTGGCCCGGGCAGGCGTTGGCCTACAAGATCGGCGAACTGAAATTTCAAGAGCTTCGCAAGAAAAGTGAACAGCAACTGGGAGAGAAGTTTGACATTCGGGATTTTCACGATGTCGTCTTGCGAAACGGAGCTGTGACGCTGGAGATTCTGGAAGATCAGGTCAACGACTGGATTAAATCGCAAAAGTAGAACCAGTCAGGAAACTGGTGGAATGGTCAACTTCATCAGTGTCTGAGAGAGCGAATCCTGCTTCAGGATCAGTGGATCAGTTCTCACGAAGAGCCCACGAATCACCTTTGTGCCACGCGGCTGATGTGTGCGGCTCAGTCAACTTCGTGGCGACACCAGCGTGACTACTTGAGGCCGGGCCACTTTCCCTCAGCCAAAGTCTTCAAGGCAGCCTCTTCATCTTTGACTGCAATTGGAGTCCCCTGTGTAACAACCGGAAGGGTTCCGTCCCGTTCGATGAGGAAGAGTCCCGTTGTCGGCGTTCCAGATTGAAGGTCAAGGAGTCCGTACTTCCGGTGTGCCGGAGAGGGAGCCGGATCGTTCATGTCGATATCTGTCAGGACTGGAAATGGAAGATCAAATCCTAAACGTTTCTCTGCCTCTTCATTTGCGTAAGGAGTCGCTGTCCCGACAGCGATGATCTCAAATCCGGCCCGGTTAATCGCTTCGAAATTCTCGATCAGCGCCTTTGTACGAGGATCTTGATCGACGCCTAGTTCAGCATCAAAGAAGACCAGCACAACGTGATGTCGCCCGAGCATTCGTTCCAGCTTGACGATATTTCGATTGTGGTCTGCGAGTGTAAAACGGGGAGCAAGTGCTCGAATCGCGACGACTTTCCGGGTTGGATCATGCTCCCACTGCTGAAGCTGATTCTGCCGCCAAAGTGTGACTGCAAAAATCCCCACTCCAGCTAACAGAAGCAAAATTTCTCGTTTTCCCATTCCACCGACTTTCAACCATTTTCCGCCGTTTGGTTCAAGCACCACGAAGAACCCCAACGACACAAATCATAGAGCAGCTTGCTCGACCGTGTGTCCGTGAAGAACGCGTTTCTCTAGAACCAGTCCGAAAACCTCTGAAATGGCCGCTTTCCTCAACGTTTGACAGAGCAATTTCAAGTTTCAGGATCGGTTCTAATAAGATTGCTGTTCGCCACAATGCAGCGCCCGAACACCATTTCGAAAGATACTCTAAGAATAGCGTACCGAACTTTGAGTTCCATCAGTGGGGGCCGGATTCTTGACTTTGGATTTCCTTCCCCACCTTCGGGGTGCCGACAGATCATCCCCGCGCAATCCGAGAACTCTTTCGTGCTCAGTGCGATCGAAGTAGTTCAGGTCGTTCAAACCGAACTCATTCAAGGTTGTTTTGTCCCAGAGAATTTACTCACTTTCGAGAATCATTTGAACGACTTTTTTGTCCGTGAGTGGTTCGCTGCTGAGAATGAGGTTCTCTTTGAAGTGGCTGAGGGTTTTGTTGAAGTCGTCTTTCTTCGAAGCTCCGAAGATGGCAAGTGGAGATGGTTCGATCAGTCGTGCGAGTCCGGGAAGCCCGCCGAATTTGAGAGCACCGGGAAGAAGATTAGGGTCGTCAATGGTTGTGACGTTTGCGAATGAGAAGCCATTGAGGTCGACGATAGTCTGGTCGATTTTGTCCCCCGGAATCGCTGTTCGCGCCAATAGCTGCCATACTCCGGCATCTCCGGTTGCAACCAGGAATCGTTTCTTGTCCTGTTGAGAACTGTTTTGAATCACGGTCAGAATATCGCGGACTCGCTCAGTCAACAGTGGAGTGTTGTAGCAATAAGTGTATCCGGGATACTTTTCATCGATGGGGTAGTCCAGAGCAGATTGTGTCCGACCTTTGGAGTCTCCAGTCATAAATAAATCTGCAGAGACGACAATGTAGCCAGCTTGGATGAGTTGCAGGACTTCGTCTTTGATTGCTCCATCGTCTTTGAACAGGTGCGAATTTCCTGCTGAATCGAACCAGAAGACGAAACCAGCAGGTTCTTTGGTTTCACTGGAGAGTGAGACAGTCTTGATATGTGCACCATCCGAGTTGGTAACGATTCCGTCAGCTCTTGTGATGTCGCTGGTTGCTTCTGAATCCTGTCGCACAGTCGTGTATTCGGTTTCAATGTCAGAAACTTCCGGCTTGAGCATCACCTCGGCAGCTCCGCCAACGATGTTGCGGTAGTCTGCTATGTCGCCTTTCAGCCAGCTTTCAAACTCTTCTTGATCTTCTTTGGTCATCAGATCTCTAAGAGGTGCAGCGGCGAGTGCATCGTCTGGAAGAGGATTTTTATCGTTGAAAACCGTTAGCTGTTCTCTGGTCAGCGGCCAGAAATCGGATTGTTGAATCGGGCCGTCGATTCGGAGATCGAGGTGCTCATTGAACCAGTTGTACATTAGCTCTCGGGCGACCTGATTGTAGTTGTGTTTGAATTGTGGGAAGGCTTTGGCTTCGATGTTGTCTGCCTTTCCAAACAGGGAATAAACCTGCTTCAACTCCGGAAGTCCTTTGGTTTCAATCTCAATCGTCCAGTCGTCAGCTCCGCTCATCGACTGTGGTTTTGGAGCGAACAGGGCAGCGAAGGCGATATTGTTGACCCC
Organism: Thalassoglobus polymorphus; assembly: GCF_007744255.1. Classification (GTDB taxonomy): domain Bacteria; phylum Planctomycetota; class Planctomycetia; order Planctomycetales; family Planctomycetaceae; genus Thalassoglobus; species Thalassoglobus polymorphus. Next base: position 741,602 of record NZ_CP036267.1, read on the forward strand.
TTGACGCAGGTAGCTGGCGTTTTCGCAAACACAGCCACCTTGCATTCCGGTCGAGACCATGACGGCCGGGAAGGTGACATCAACACGATCGTCGATGGCGGCCAGAATCATCGTTTGTGTTCCGCCTCCGCTTGCTCCGGTGACCGCAAGTCGATCGGTATCGACTTCTGGAAGAGACTCTAAAAAATCGAGAGATCGAATCGAGTTCCAGGTTTGCAGGCCCATGAGATTGTGCAGACGCAAAGCGGCATCGGCGTCGTTAAATCCGGTGCGATGGTCGAGTGGTTGGCTGTCGGCGTAACCGATCATGTCATAATGGAAGACGACAGTTCCCATTCGGGCCAGTTGCACCATACGTGCTTGCAGTGGTGAGTGGGCTCCCGATGCAAATTCTTCCGCTCCTTGATCCAATTGTGATTGTGAGCCACCTTCAGCATCGTAAAATCGACCATCTTTCCAGTGGCCATGTGGGCACAGGATACCCGGGATTTTTCCTTCGATATTCTTCGGGCGATACAAATTTCCGGTGACATAATGCCCGGGTCGGCTACGGAAGTAGACGTTTTGGACGGTGTGATCTCCGCGATCGATTTTCTTGGAGATGACCGGTTCGAGAGGAGTTTTTTCCGGCAGAGGCCACAGGCCGTTTGAGACCAGCACCTGTCGTCGAATTCTCTCAGCTTCCTTTTCCCAGGCAGCGAGAGTGGTAGGTGGTGACCAGGGATGATACGCATCGCGGAGGTTTCGCAAAGGTTTGAAGCGGGCATCTTTGATAGCGGGGATTGCATCGAGATGCGGCTTGAGCAAGTCCGACCAGAGTTTGTAACCAGCATCGTTGAGGTGCAGGCCATCTTTTGCAAAGAACTCTTTCTTGGGCATTTCGTCTTCGCCGATCATCGGTGTGTCGATGTCCAGAAAAGTCAGCTGCTCGTCGCTCTCTGCCATCTTGATGATGAGCGAGTTTGCTTCACGGACCTTCTCGATGAGATTCCAGCGTTTGATGCTTGGCTTGATGGCAACGAAAATGATCTGCGTGTCCGGAAAATCTTTGTGGACTTTGGTCACGAACTCTTTGAAATCTGCCTGAACTTGAGCGGGAGTTTTTTCTCGTGAAAGATCGTTGTCACCTGCGTACATGACAATTGCCCGTGGCGCGTACGGCTTCACAATCCGGTCGTAGAAGTGCAGGGAATCCGCAACTTCCGAGCCTCCAAATCCTCGGTTGATCGCGTCAAGTCCCGGAAACCATTTCTCAAGATCCCAAAGGCGGATACTGCTGCTGCCGATGAAGAGAACCTGTCCCGGTTCTTTCGGGTGCTTTTTGTCGTCCGCTTCAAATGCCTTGATGTTCGATTCCCAGCGGGCAAATGGATCTGCTGTCTTCTTTTGATCTTGAGCAGGGGCCTTGGCCGCAATCGAGAAGATGAACCCAACAGCCGTCAGCATATACAGAAATCGAATCATTCTCAGAGTCCTCTGTTTGTTCGTTGGTTAGCACCCGGGAGTTGTGCCAGCTTGGGGCGAAGCGTTGAGTCGCTCGTCCACACGAGAGGACGCGAACCTCATTCCCATCAATGCTGCAATCTTTAGATTACATTTTGCAAGCTAATGATCGCTGCAAAACCTTTCAGTTTCAGCCTTCGTTTTTTTTGCTCTCATCGCCAGCTTCATTTTCTTTACGCAGGAAGAAATACAGAAAGACGCCAGTCGTGCAGGCGTGCAGTAAGATGTAGAACAGCAGCAGCGGACTCTGCAAGACCGCGATACCGAGAATGGCCCAGGCGATGATGGCAATCAGCGCCCATTTTTTCATGACTCCGTCGACGTGATGTTCCACGGTAGCAACTCCTTAGTTGAATATGAATCAGTGAAAGATGAAATTGAATGGCTCTAACAAAATTCGAAAAGACGACCTGTCTCTCAGTTATCACAACATTATGTCTTAAGGTGCAAGCTGATTAGGCAGGGTTGTCATGGTCGTCAGGGCAGCTTGCTTATGAAATTTCATCGGGTCGATAGGGGGTTATCTCCATTCGGCGAACAGATCTTTGGATTCGAGTTGGCTGCGCATTCGCCATTCTCGCAGAACATCGAGCAGCTCTCTTTTTTTGTCGAGATGCTCTTCCGAGTTCCATAAGTTATTGATTTCATCAGGGTCGTTATTCAAGTCGAAGAGTTGCCCGTCGTCTTCATCGAGGAAGTGGACCAGTTTCCAGTCGCGACTGCGAACCATGGTCATGAAGTCTGTCCCGGTGAGGATTCCGTCTTTAGCCTGCTCTGCGAAAACATATTCCCGCTCTTCCCAAGTCTTTCCTTCGAGTGCAGGCAAGAGTGATTTGGCCTCCATGTTCTCAGGTGGAGTGATCCCGGCGAGTTCGAGGATCATTGGTCCGAGATCAAACTGGCTGCACAGACCGTCGAACTTTCTGCCTGCTTCAAATCGTCTTGATTCTCCGCCATCAGGAGAACTTTGAGACGGCGACCAGACGATGGTAGGCATTCTGGTGATGATGTCGTACATCGTCCATTTTTGAGAATGTCCATGATCCGTCAAACAGTCACCATGATCGGACGTGAAGATGACAACGGAGTTCTCCAGATATCCTTTGTCTTCTAATGCCTGCAAGATCTCACCAACTTTGGTGTCGATCATCGAGACATTCGCGAGGTAGTAGGCCCGTTGACGATGTCGTTGTTCTTCTGTCGGATCAAGGTCGAGAACAACAGAGTCGTGGTCGACCTCATTATTGTGCTGCCTCAATTCTTTGAAAGCCGCTGGCTGATTGTCGAGTTCTTCCTGTGTTACTTCCAGCAGAGGAAGCTCTTTCTCCATATACTTCGCAGCGTATTCCGGAGTCGGGTCATACGGTGGGTGAGGACCGGGAAAACCGATTTGCAGGAAGAGAGGCTCCGTTTGTGGGTAAGAGTTGATCCACCATTTTGCCATCTCGCCGACGAACATGTCGGAGTGCAAATCTTCTGGCAGTTCCCAATCAAACGCTCCTAAAGCTGTTTGGTAATCATCACGTTGCCGATACTGTTCTCGCTGCTGCTTGACGAGGCCTCTGGCCCGTAGTGCTTTGTCCCATTCGTCAAAGTAGTATCGCTCTTCCAGATAGCGGTCTTTGTTTTCAACAACATACCGCTCGTGAAATCCCAGCGGCGTATGATACGGGTATGTGTGCATCTTCCCGATATTCACACAGCGATAGCCCGATTCATTCAACAGCTCGACCCAGGAGTGCCGCCACAAATCGGCATTCTTCAAGACACCAGTTGTATGTGGATAATATCCAGTAAAGAGTGACGCTCGACTCGGGGCACAACTCGCTGCGGTTACGTGGCAGTTTGTAAGCGTTGTCCCTTCGCGAACCAGTCGGTCCAGATTCGGAGTTTCCATGTAAGGAAATCCAAGTTCCGCAATCGTATCAAACCGCTGTTGGTCGGTGATGATAAAAATGATGTTCGGACGGTCGGACATGCTGAGTGGGGAGGGGCTGGAGTTGTCGGACAAAGGGCGAGATTGAAATGATGTCGAGTCGACTTGCATTCGTCCAGTCGTATGAAACTATTTCACGCAGATCAAGTCGCAACTTCATCCCGAGTGATTCACCAGAACGAAAGCCAGCGTCGAAATTTTTCCCGATCGGATGAACACTCTTGTGGTTGTCGCTATCATCGAAATGAAATGGACATTACGACACATTCGGAGAAATCAATGCTCGCTCGTCTCACACTGTTAGGTGTATTCGCACTTTCGACTCTCTTTCAATCATCGCTTACCGCACAGGATAAAGTTCTTCGCGCAGGGGCTGCTGCCAGTAATATCACTCCACCACTCGGGGAACTGATTGTCGGAGGCTGGAAACCGATTCCGGCTAAGAATATTCATGATGAGCTTCATGCTCGTTGCCTGCTGCTGGATGATGGTGAAACCACGGTTGGCTTCGTGATTTGTGACAATGTCGGGATTCCACGCGAAGTGTTCGAAGCTGCTCGCAAGCTGATTGATGCCGAAACGGATCTCGATGTCAGCAAGCTGTTGATGGCATCCACACATACACACTCCGCCACAACGGCTCGTGGAGAGAGTAAAATTACTGAGGTCGAGGAGCTGTCCGATTATCAAGCGTTTGTTGCCCGACGCATCGCCGATGGTGTCCGACGCGCTCTCAGTAACATGCAACCAGCACGAATCGCATGGGGTTCAGCACAAGAGCCATCCGAGGTCTTTAACCGTCGCTGGTACACGACCGATCCCAAAATGCTGAGCAATCCATTTGGGGGTGTCGACAAGGTTCGCATGAATCCGCCGCGTCGTAATCCTGCACTGGTTCGCCCCGCCGGGCCTGTCGATCCGGAAGTGTCGTTCATCTCAGTGCAATCGACTGAAGGTCAACCGATCGCACTGATGGGGAACTATTCACTGCACTACGTTGGCGGTGTGAACAGTGGAGATGTTTCCGCCGACTACTTTGGCTATTTCGCGAACATGGTCAAAGACCGACTGGGAGCGGACGATCAAGACCCGCCGTTTGTTGGGATTTTGTCGAACGGAACCAGTGGAGACGTCAACAATATTAATTTTAATGGGCAATCTCCTCGTGTGAAAAGATACCAGAAGATGCAAATGGTCGCTGAAAAAGTGACCAACCGAGTGATGGAAGCTCATGCCACGCTTGAATGGCACGACTGGGTGAAACTCGATTCCGCGATGACTGATCTTGTTCTCAAGGTTCGTAAGCCGTCCAAGGAGATGCTGCAATTCTTCGCAGAACTTGAAAAACGTCCCAAAAAAGAACGGCACATCCGTGAAGAGACCTACTCCGCTCGTGTGAAACAGATTCAGGAAGGTCCGGAAGAAGTGACCATCCCATTGCAAGTGATTCGAATCGGAAGTCTTGCAATTCAGGCGATTCCATTTGAAGTCTTCACCGAAACCGGCTTGGAACTCAAAGATCGCACACCGTTCGAAGATTCTTTCACGATCGAACTCGCCAACGGATCGTACGGCTATTTGCCAACTCCCGAGCAACACGAGCTTGGCGGATACGAAACCTGGCTCGGCTCGAATTTTGTGCAACTGGATGCAACAGAAAAAATCGTCGAACAGTTGCTGTATATGTCACAGAAACTGCATGATGATGAAGTTAAGAAGTAAGGCTGAGTCTTTTTCGCCGGACACCTCAACTGTCCGGCGAACTTTATCGTGACTTTTTTATTCTTTTTTTGCGGCAGAGAGCAACACGACCAATTTGGGGAACTAACCATGCCGACGCCACTTGAATCACTCGTAAAGACTGGAACGAAACTTTGGCTGGATAGTGTTGATCCCGATTTGGTGAAGGACAACCTCGCCTTCGGTGCAACTGGTGCGACGTCTAATCCAGCGATTGTTTCTGATCTCATTAAATCAGGTCGGTTCGATGATGATATCGCTGAACTGGTTACCAAAGGTCTTGATGATGAGGAGATTGCCTGGGCGCTGACGGACAGCCTTGTCTGTACCGCACAGAAAGAATTCCATGAGATCAATGAAAAGTCGAATGGGAATGATGGCTACGTTAGCTTTGAACTCGATCCGCTCCTCGAAGCTGCCGATTGCCCGCTAAGCACGGAAGAACGCTCAGCGAAGTATGTTGAATTCGGCAAAAAATGGGCAGCCGGTCACACCAACCGCATGATCAAAGTTCCTGCAACTCCCGGAGGTTTGGGAGCGTTAGAAGAACTTGCTGCCGCAGGGGTGACTCCCAATGTGACTCTGATCTTCTCGGACCGTCAGTATCAAATTGCTCGCGATAACATCTGGAAAGGTGCTCAACAACGTGAGGATCCGAAAACGCTGAAGTCGGTGTATAGCATCTTCATCAGCCGGATCGATGCATATACTGCCAAGAAGTTGACGGAACTCTCCGACGATGCACAAGGGCAGGTCGGTATCCTGAACGCCAAGCGGATCTGGCAACAGAATCGAGAATTCTGGAGCGACAAAGGTTTGCCGCTGCAACAGGAGATGGTCTTCGCCAGCATGGGGACGAAACTCCCCGAAGACCCGAAAGACAAATATGTCGCTGCGCTCGCAGGGTCGGACATCCAAACCAATCCTCCCGAGGTGAATGAAACGATCCAGAAGATGGAAGGGAAAACTTTCACCAGCCGCATCGAAGAAATGCCGTCCGAAGCGATTCAAAACGAGATTGACGAAAAGGTCAACTTCGCACAAATGGAAGCCGACCTCATGGAGGAAGGCCTCAAAAAGTTCGCCGACCCGCAAAACGCCCTGCTGAAACTGATCGCGGAGAAACGAAACGCTGGCTAGAGTCCACTTCTTCTTTCGATCAAAAGTAAAACGCACTTGTAGGAAATCAAACTATTTCGTCCCCGGTGATTCACCGGGGACGAAATGATGACACTCTGTTGAGAGCATTCTTCAATGCTGCTTTGGTAACTATTCGAGCTGAACTCGTTACACTCTCTGTACTGTGTAGAACCACAACAGAGGATGCGGTGATGACGAATCTTGCAAAGCGGATTATCGAATTTGTTCAGCGGCCGGGCTATATGCCGATGAAGCCGAAGACGCTGGCGAAGAAGCTGGGAATCACGAAGAAAAAGCTGGCGAAGTTTGAGGCCGCCTTGGAAGAGGCGAAGCTGTCAGGGGAAATTCGTTTTTCTGAAGGGGGACGCATCCAACCCAAGGCAGCGAGGGGCTCTCATTTAGGGATCGTCCACCGCATCAAAAGTGGGGATGCCTTCATCATTCTGCGTGAGCCAAAACCGGTCGGTCTGACGGATGATATTTTCGTTGATCGGAACGATCTCAAAGATGCTCAAAACGGAGACGAGGTCTTCGTGAAACTCTTGCAGCGACGCCGCAGCCGCGGGCAACGCTGTGGGTATGTTGTCGAAGTTGTTGAACGAGCGACAAATGTTTTCGTCGGAACTTATCTGGAAGAAGATGAATCAGGTTGGGTGCAGATCGATGGGAAGGACTATCCCGATCCAATCTGGGTCGGTGATCCGGGAGCGAAGGGAGTCCAAGAAGGAGACAAGGTCGTCATCGAAATGCTCCGTTTCCCTACGGTTGGACAGAACGGGGAAGGTGTACTAACGAAGGTTCTCGGTTCTCGAGGGGAACCAGGTGTTGATACGCAGATGATTATCCATGAGTTCGGGATCCCTGACGAATTCCCGGACGATGTCCTCAATGAAGCGAGACTGGAAGCGGAAAACTTCAATGAGAACGATCTCACTGATCGAGAAGACTTGAGCGAGATGACGGTCGTCACCATCGACCCCAAAACAGCTCGAGACTTTGATGATGCGATCTCGCTGAAGAAGATAGAAAAAGGACACTGGCTGCTCGGAGTGCATATCGCTGATGTCTCCCATTTTGTTCAACCGGGAACCCAACTGGACCGTGAAGCAGAAACGCGTGGGACGAGTGTCTATCTGCCGACGAAAGTGATCCCGATGTTGCCTGAGATCATCTCGAACGGGTTGGCGTCACTGCAGGAAGGGCGGACGCGGTTTACGATGTCTGCATTCATCGAGTTCTCTGCGGAGGGGATTCCCATCGAGACACGGTTCTCTCGATCTGCAATCAAAGTGACGCAGCGGTTCGCCTACGAAGAAGTGATGCCGATCATCAAGGCGAAGCCATCCGAACCGATTGAGGGGGTCAGCGACGAGATTCGCGAATTGCTCAAGAACATGCACGAGTTGGCGATGCTTCTCCGGAAGCGACGGTTTGCGAAAGGCTCACTTGAACTCGACATGCCGGAAGTCCGGCTGAGCCTTGATACAGATGGAAAGGTGACCGGAGCTTTCGAAGCAGAGCACGACGAGTCACACGAAATTATCGAAGAGTTTATGCTCGCCGCGAACATTGCAGTCGCTGTCCGTTTGAATGATGAAGGGATTGGCTTCTTGAGGCGGGCACATGCCGACCCGGCAGAGGCGAAGCTGAAAGCGTTCAGCGAGTTCGTCACGATTCTGGGATTTGAGTTGGAGAAATATCAAAGCAAGAAGCATTTGCAGGCTCTTCTCCGGTCCGTTCGTGGAACCCCGCAGGAGCAGGCAGTCAATTATGCGATGCTGCGAAGTTTGAAACAGGCGGAGTACTCGCCAATGGAAGTTGGGCACTATGCCTTGGCAGAAGATCAATATTGCCACTTCACCAGCCCAATTCGCCGTTATCCAGATTTGCACATTCATCGTTTGGTAAGTTCGCTGGTCTGCGACAACGTGACATATCGCGGTGCATCAGCGGAAGATTTGATTCGCCTGGGGCATCACTGTTCGACGACCGAACGGCGAGCAGAACGAGCGGAACGTGAATTAACAAAAATAAAGCTGCTCACCTATTTTGAAGAACGCGTGGGTGAGAAAATCACAGCTGTGATTACTGGTGTCGAGCGATTCGGATTTTTCTGTCGAGGTGTCGAAATCCCGGCTGAAGGGTTGGTTCACATCAGCAACATTCCGGCAAGCGAGAGCTATGAATTTGATCGACAGGCCATGGCTCTGGTCGGCCGGCGTACCGGAGACATGATCCGCCTGGGGGATAAGGTGATTGTCGAAATCGCCAGCGTCGACGTCGACCGCCGCGAACTCAACTTCAAACTTCTCACTCACACCGCTTCCAAGCCACCAGCGAAAAAAGGGGCAGCGAAAAAAAGCCCTTCAAGAGGAAAGAAAGGTTCGAAGAAACCAAATTCCAAGCAGAGTAAACCAAGAAAGAAAAAGCCATCCACGCGGAAAAAGAAGTCGGCACAAAAACGTCGTAAGAAACGATAAGCTGAAGTAGTGATCTGAAATTACGTAGAAAATCCCCTTGGTCAATGGCTGGCACATCAGTGTTGGCATCGCCAACTGGGAATGGGTTGTATGTGAAGTGTGTATGTCTGTGTTGAGGGTCTATGGGCAAAGCCTGGATCTTGACGCGGCGCTTGCCGCGTGTCGGCTTAAAGTGTGCGCGACCCAGTGTCGAGGAGAAAAGGGCGTCTCCGATTCCGATCGGGGGTTTTCACAGAACGCAATTTTTGTCGAATTTACTGACGTGGGCATCGATGATTTTGAGCGACAGGTTGAAAACGCTCTTTCTTTCCTGAGCCAGAACCAAACTGCAATTGCGGATCTTGTCGGCGCTCGTGGGGTTGAAGAAGCCTACCTCGATTGCTGCATTCCTCGGCTCGATGTTGCTGCTCAATCTGCCGTTTTCTCCACCCGACTTGTACACGCTGCAGGTCGTTTGAATCTGGGTTTGTGTTTGTCGTTATACGAGGTCTCTTGATCAAAGTTGGGGAAGTCAGTTTCGCGGACCAGATTCGAGCGAGAATTGGGTTGCGAATACTTTCAAAGGCTGGTCGTCTCAAACTGTCTTGTCGTTCCGTTGAGGATGATTTCGATTGCCAGGAGCTGACACTGTGAACAACAGAAAAGCGGCGCTGGCAGCGGACAGAACAGAGTAATCCAATGGCGGCTTTGGGCCGAATGCACTCATCATCGTTATTGTGAAAATGCTCAAGAGGATTCCGGCTGCAAGTGAAAACCATCGCAACTTCCAACCGATCAGCAATCCAATCGCAATCACGATTTCAGCGACCGTGGCAACCCAACCCAGGAATGGAATCAAGGAAGCAGGGGCAAACCAGTTCAGCAGTTGAACGTATGCCTCATAGTTTTTTATGTTTCCCCAAACTACTCCTTCGCTTCCCGGTGGACCCCATAGCCCAAAGCGATCAGCCACAGCTGATAGAAATGCTGCTGCCAGTGCTATACGGACCAAGCATTTTGCCAATCGAAGTTGTTTTGATTGCTGGCTATGGTCGCTTGGAGTCATTTTTCTTATCGCTTTAGGACCCAATTTGTTCGGAGCTTTTTAGAGCTAAATGAGGTTTTAAAATCAATTCTAGAGCAGTTTGCTCGACCGTGTGCCCGTGAAGAACGCATTTCTCTAGAACCACCGCTTTCCTCAATGCTTGAGAGAGCCATTTCAAGTTTCAGGTTTCAGGATCAGTTGTAAATAATGTGAGAGAGCTCGAACTGATTTGGGGATAGTGAGTTTTGTAGCGATGCGTTGAGGGGCGTCGACGAGTCGGGATCGAAGTCAGTCAGTCAGAATGAAATTCACTGTTGTGTCAGTGAATTGCTTGATCGAGCTTATGAAACGGGAGCATTTTTTTAAGAATACATGGCATGTCCCGTAAATATGAGTGGTTTATCACATGAAAGCACTCTTCACGGAGACTTGAAACACGAATGTGTTTTAAACAATTATTCAATTTATGACGCTTTTTTCATTAACGATGGTAAGTTCTGGCAGAATTCTCGCAATGTCAAATACGTATTTGCTGATCTATTAGGTGTGGTTTGAGCGAGATACCCTGATCTCTATTTTTCGTTACGATTATGGAGAATGTGGATTCTTCAGCGGCGTGAGATATTCCCACGAAGAACTTACCATTAAAATCTATCATCAGGCATCAGTCCTGAAATTCGCTGAAGGTTTCTTCGGTGTTGAACTCTATTCATACTTTAGCCCCTGTGTGTGGAGCGTGAGTATTGTCGTGGTTTTTCTGAGCAACGACTCCTTCGACGTCGGTTCTCGCGTGGAAACCCGAAAAGAATAACAGAATGATCCTCGATACTTTGAACAAATTCTGGAGACACATCTGACTTTCAATGACGAAACATTGAGGCATGACGACTGTGCTTGAAAGTCTCTTCGTGTAGGTAGCGACCCGCGCTTGCTATGAACAGCGAGCTTCGCAATGAGCGGATGAGAAAGTCAACGATTCTGTGTCGCAGCCAGTCAGAAAGTCATCCAGCACTGCACCAGCGATTTACCTCACTTTTCCTGGAACCAGTCCGAAAACCTCTGGAATAGCTGCTTTTCATTACGTTTGAGAGAGCAATTTTAAGTTTCAGGATCAGTTCTAAAATAACAATTTAGCATTCGCGTTCTTATGAACCCGCACTGATGAGAAGAATGGATAAAAATATGGACGAAAAACTGGAAACGACACTCTGGAACATTCAACAACGCAACCTCGGTGAACCGGAATTTATTCAAGCGGTGAAAGAGGTGTTTGGGTCGATCGGACCTGTGTTGGCGAAGTTTCCAAAATTCACCGAACAAAAGATTATCGAACGAATCTGCGAACCTGAACGGCAGGTGATCTTTCGCGTTCCGTGGCAGGATGATCGTGGCGAAGTCCAGATTAATCGTGGTTTCCGTGTCCAATTTAATAGTGCATTAGGGCCGTTTAAGGGGGGATTGCGATTTCATCCTTCCGTCAACTTGTCCATCGTGAAGTTTTTGGGATTTGAACAAATTTTCAAAAACGCTTTGACGGGAATGCCCATCGGCGGTGGCAAGGGGGGAAGTGACTTCGATCCGAAAGGACGCAGCGACAACGAAGTGATGCGTTTCTGTCAGAGTTTCATGATTGAACTGTCACGTCATCTTGGTGAGTACACCGATGTTCCCGCTGGCGATGTCGGTGTTGGGAAGCGAGAAGTTGGCTATCTCTTTGGACAATATAAACGGATCAGCAACCGATACGAGTCAGGCGTCTTGACCGGCAAAGGACTCAGCTACGGCGGAGCGTTGGTCCGTACAGAGGCCACTGGTTACGGTCTTGGCTACTTTGTTCAAGAGATGCTCGCGTCGAGAGGCGAATCACTCGAAGGCAAAACTTGTCTCGTTTCTGGAGCAGGAAATGTTGCGATCTACGCGATTGAAAAAGTGACGCAATTGGGGGGCAAGGTCGTCGCCTGTTCCGATTCCAAAGGCGTTGTCTACGACGAAGCAGGCATCGACCTGCCGACGCTGAAACGCATCAAGGAAGTCGAACGACTCCCGATTGAATCGTATTGCCAGTCGCGAAAGCAATCGCACTATCAGGCAGGCGGGAATCTTTGGGAGATCAAATGTGATGTCGCGCTACCCTGTGCCACACAGAATGAGCTTACAGGAAAAGACGCTGAGGCACTTCTTCGAGGTGGTTGCATAGCGGTCGCGGAAGGGGCCAACATGCCGACAACTCCCGAAGGAATCGAAAAGTTTATCAACTCGGGGATCGCCTATGCTCCTGGTAAAGCTGCGAACGCCGGTGGAGTCGCGACCAGTGCGTTAGAGATGCAGCAAAATGCTTCTCGCGATGCCTGGTCGTTTGAGTTTACCGAGAAAAAACTTGCCCACATCATGAAAGATATTCATGATCGTTGTTTGAATACCGCTGAAGAATTTGGCGTTCCCGGCAACTACGCGCAAGGAGCGAACATCGAAGCGTTCATGAGGGTTGCCGATGCGATGCAGTCGTTAGGATTGATCTGATTCAGAGGCACAGTGTGGGTGGAGTTCGACACTTTCTGCGGACGGTGGTTCTCGTATCGACTTTTGATGAAAGTCAAAGAGTCTAAATCGCAGTCAGGAAGAACGCCACGCACTGTGCGGAAATTCTATCTGAATCAATTTTCGATAGTGAAAACAGCAGCGGAGTCTCGTCACAGGCAGTGAGTTTTCGGTAGAATCTTGTCGGGATGTCACCGTCACGTTTCCACTTGACTTCTACCGAGGCACCACTTGTCCGATACTCTTTCCGAGGAGCTGATTCTGGGGCTCGCACGCAGTCTTCACGCCAGTGGGTCTCCTGCGTATGAGCTTGAGAGTCAGATGGAGCAGGTTGCTGAGGCGATCGGTCGGCCAGCCACGTTCTTTTCGACGCCGACGGCCCTGTTCGTGACGTTTGATGACGAGCGGGACGGAACACGCATGCTTCGCGTTTATCCAAGTAGGACGAACCTCGGACGCTATGCTGAACTCTTTCGACTACAACAGTCGATTCAGGACGAGAGCGTCACAGTCAAAGACGCTTTGGCTCAATTGCGTGCGATTTTGGCGATGCCAGGCGGGTACGTCACATCTGTGCAAATTGCATCGTATGGAATTGTTGGTGCATGCGTCGCGGTGCTTGTCGGGGGGAACAACACTGTCATTACCTCTGCCGGAGCGATTGGTCTGCTCGTCGGGGCGATGGTCCTTGGTTTGTCACGCCTTCGCTTTCCGTCACACCTGACGAATGTCATCGCAGGTTTTACAGCCAGTGCAATTGCCTGTGTGGTTCAATCGTGGGTTGCCCCGAGTAACTTTGAATTGACTGCATTGTCAGCACTGATCGTACTCGTGCCTGGTCTACACCTCACCATTAGTATCAACGAACTGGCGACGAAAAATCTTGCCTCCGGTTCGGCGCGATTTGCCGGAGCAATGACAACACTACTGACGCTGATTTTCGGCGTGTATATGGGCTATGACTTTGTCGCCGCTTTGCATCCGATTCCAGATTCGGTAGCACCGCACACTCCGTCGTTGATTGCATCGGTGTTTGTAGTGATTCCCATCGGGCTGTGCCTGGCTGTTTTATTTCGTACTCGATACCAAGACGTTCCCTGGCTCTTGTTTTCGACACTCATCGTCTACGGGGCGCTGAGATTGGCTGGTGAGAATTTCAGTCCGTTTGCAGCGGTCTGGATTGCTTCCGTCGTCGCCGGTGTGACCAGTCGTCTACTTTCGAATCATTTAAGGTTACCTGCCGCCGTAATGTTGGTCCCCTCACTCATTCTGCTGGTTCCCGGAACTCTCGGCTTTACGGGTCTGGCACAGATCATGCTTCGAGAAGACCTCCCCAGCGGCGTTCGCATACTCACCACGATGTTGATGACCTCCGTCGCAATTGTCTCCGGGCAGTTGGTCACTGATGTCATTACTCCCATTCGCAAGATGGGATTCGGAACCGGGCGACGGTGATTGAGTCGTTCTGGGTTCAGGCTTACAACTTTTCGGATGCATATGAACTTCGGAAACATATGATGAGAGTCACCCAGAGTACATGAAACATGAAACATGAAATGGAGTCGGAAGTCGGAAGTCTTAGACTGGGGTTGGCTCGACTGGATTTCCTCTTCTTGGCACGCTCGCGACCAGTGATAGCACTTCGTTCATGTTCATGGGTTTCGTCAGACAGCCGTCCATCCCAGCTTCGATGCACGCGTCTTGCTCTTCCTTCATGGCATTGCCTGAGAGCGCCATGATTGGCCAGCGTGGCCAGTCGTTTTCTTGCTCTCGCTGACGGATTTGTCGGGTGGCCTCCAGACCATCCATGACCGGCATTTGAACATCCATCAGAATGATGTCGAATGCGTCAGGGTGTGTCAGGGCATCGAGTGCTTGTTGCCCGTTTTCAGTGATCGTGACTTCGTGCTCCCCTTTGCTCAGCATCGATTTGGCAACGGTTTGATTGACCAGACTGTCTTCGGTGACAAGGACGCGGCGCGGTGCAACTGGTTCTGTTGGCTGAACGTGATGTCGAGGTTGCCAGCCTGCAACTGAGATCGCGAGTTCTCGAAACAGCGTACTTCTTCTGAGTGGTTTGGGGAGGACAACTGCGAAGTGTTTCGATTTCAGTTGTTCCTCGTTGTCAGCGATTGAGGACGAGGCAAGAATCAGCGGAAGGTCTTTGCCGTGCGGTTGATCACGAATCCAGCTTGCCAGTTGCCAGCCATCGATTCCCGGCATCATTGCGTCCAAAATCATGCCATCGTACTTTTGCAGTAAATCTGGGTTGCGTTCGAATTGCTGCTGTAAGTCCCGTCCGTCCACTGCGATATCAACATGGATGTCAAAACCTTCAAGCATCCCCTTTGCGACACGACGATTGACTTTGTTGTCATCAACCAGCATCACGCATTTGCCTTCAAGCACGTTTTGAGGTGGATCGACTTGCTGGCGTGATCGGATGAGGTCGTTCTTCGTAGCGGGCGGAAGTGGGATCTTGACATAAAACGAGGTTCCTTTTCCCAGCTCGCTTTCCAGAGTGAGACTTCCACCCATCAGTTCAACGAGGCGTTTGCAGATCACCAAACCTAATCCGGTGCCGCCGTATTGGCGAGTCGTCCCTGAATCCGCTTGCATAAAGGGCTTAAAGAGTCGTTGTTGTGCTGCCTCAGAAATTCCGATCCCGGTGTCTCTCACCTCCAGTTCAATGGTCTGTTCTGCCTCCACGCCAGGCCGTACGATCACCACGATGCGTCCATCTTCAGTGAATTTGATGGCGTTGCTGACCAGGTTCATGACGACCTGGCGAATTCGCGTGGGGTCACCTCTGCGAATGTCCGGCATTTCGAGGTCAAAGTCCAATTCGATTTCCATCCCTCGGTCGTGTGCTTTTGGCGAGAGCAATTGCAGCGTTTCACTGAGTTGGTCCTGGAGTGAAAATCCGATTTGCTCGAGTTCAACACGCCCAGCCTTGATCTTGGAGAAGTCGAGAATATCGTTGATGATCGTCAGCAATGATTCTCCCGAGGAGAGAATGATCGAGAGTTGTTCGGACTGCGTTGCCGAGAGTTGACCGTCTCCCAAAAGCTGCGCCATTCCCAAAATTCCGTTCATGGGAGTGCGGATTTCATGGCTCATCGCTGCGAGAAAGTCTGACTTGGCTTCGTTCGCTGCTTCAGCTGCGTCTCGGGCCTCTTCCAATTCAATCTGCTTGGCATTCAGTTCGCGAATCAGTTTCTCCTGAATTTCTTTTTCCCGCCTGAGCGTGCTATGCAAATCGACGACTGTCGGAAAGGCCTCAAGTGCCTGATGTATAATTCGGCCACGCAGCAGGGTGTCGACCCCGAACCATGGCTCGGGGTCGATCATCTCGGGATACTGCCATACGATTTCAAAGTCGCCAGTGGTCCGTGCTTTTCCAATCATGGCTCTTTTGCGAACATGCCGATTTCTACGAAGCTCCATCACCCCGCAAGGACCATTCACGAGGATGAAACTATGGTTCTCTAAGTCATCGATTTCAAAACTTTCGACTTGCTCGACGATCGCTTTCCAGAGATAGACCTGGGTATACGAATTCGCCATTGGGGATGAAACGGGACATTTGTAACCGACGTACTCTCGAATTCTTGGTAAGAAGTGTTGATTGACTTCATTCTTGCAAGTTGAGAAATAATCCCAGCAGGCATAGTGACCGACCGCTTCTGGGACTGATGCCAACTCCGTCTCGGAAAAGCTGAATGAGAGTACCGGCAGTTGCTCGCTTCCCGGGCCAAGCTTTTCAAGTAGTTGGAAAAACTCGATATTGGCTAGCCCGTTGAGCGTGCTATAGATGACATCCGGCTCGGACTCCAAAAGTTGCTCGACGACAGGACGGACGTCAAAATCCTCGAGAGGTAAATAGCATTCCGCGAGCACTCTTCCGCCACGTTTCTCCACGACGCCGTGCATTAACGTGTTCGCTGTGCGTGGGTAGACGTAATCTGATCCGACAATCGCGGCATCTTTCCAACCTTGATCCATCGCCCAGTCGATGGCAGGTTCAATTTGTTGATTGAGGGTGCTGCCCGTGTAAATCACGTTGACACTTTCTTCGAGTCCTTCATACTGAAGTGGATAAAACAACAACCCGTTGTTTCGACTTAACACGGGTAACAGAGCTTTGCGAGAGGCTGATGTCCAACAGCCAAAAAGAACTGAAACTCCATCGGCCTTCAGAAACTTCTCAGCTTCTCGGGCGAAGATCTCGCCGTTTGATGCGCCATCTCGCGTCTTTGTGAGAATTTTTCGTCCCAGCACACCGCCCGCCGCGTTGATCTCCTCGACCGCCAGTTCCGTCGACTTAGCCACGAGAGATTCGCAGCCCGACATCACTCCAGAAATGGAGTTTAAGATCCCAATGGTATACGTTTGCGAAGAACCCGTCTCAGACATGAAATCGCTTTCGATGTGAGATGAAAAAGTCTCAATTCAAGTCGATCACCCTGGTCAGTGAGAGCAATTTCAATGCTTGTCTCGCCTCTGATGATGACTCCTATGACTTCATAGACTGCTCTCCACCCGGTAGGACCTAATGTTCAATCATCGATTTACGATAAAGCCCTCTGAGTGGATTGACATGATCATAAACTTGGCATCGAATTCAATTCTCGGAACGATTCATCGCCCCCTGCAAACTCTCCTTCACTCTTTATGTCGATCCTTCGTAAAGTCTTTCCGGTTAGCCAGGTTCTTCTCCTGCTTCACGCTCTCGTTTTCTGAAGAACTCAGCTATCGTCGCTCTGCACGACAATGCAATGATAATTATTAATCATCAGGGAAAACTCACCAATGTCTACCATTAATCCGGGAATTTTGTGGGTAAAAACGAGCTGGCACTGCCCGAACGTTCCTGACGATTTCAATCACTCAACCGAGTCGCCCGGCCCATCCCTCAAAATTTATTTGCAATAAGAGCATCTATCGAATTGGTGTTGAGATTCTGCCTCGTGGCGAACAGCTCGTCTGTTTGAATCAGTCCGAATACCTCTGAAGTAGCTGCTTTTCTCAACTTCAGAGAGAGCAATTTCAAGTTTCATAATCGATTCGAGAGAAACACGTTCTTCACGGGGAGGCGGTCGAGTCATCTGCTCTCGCTTTATTTCTCACTGACGAAGTCCGCTTCACGAAAGCTGGCCCTGACGTTGCCTTGCATGGTGGTGAGCCAGATTTGGCCCGGGGTCGATTCGAAGGCATAGGGATAGGAGAGCCATTTGCCTTTGTGGCTAGCGATGACGGTCGGTGGTGTCCAGGTTTTTCCGTCATCGTTGGAGAAGGAGAGCGAGAGTTCTTCGCGGAAGTTGCTGACGGGAACTTCTGACCACAGGCCGTCGCCACCGCTTAATTTCCAGTTGTCCTGACCTTCTGGGAATGTGCGGTTCCAAAGCAGCATCAGCCGACCGCTATCGAGACGTGTCAGCATGCCGGGGGCGCTGCTCGCGGGAATCCCTGAGGGCTGCAGGATTTGCCAGTGACGACCTCCGTTGTTTGAGTAGCCTGACCAGAACTCGCCCCAGTTGGTCCGGATCAGTTGCCAGATACGACCATCTTCAAGTTCGATCAGAGTCGGTTCGGTGACTCCTCCGTGATGGCCTTGCCCGCCGAGGTCGATCAAATTGCTGGCGGTCCAGGTGAGGCCATCGTCATTTGAAGAGTAAGTCAGAACCGTGTGGCGTCCCGGATTGTGCAGCATTTTCATGGCAGTGAAGATGATACGTCCATCTTGAGTTTGAATCATATCGCGGACGCATCCACTCCAGTCGTCGTGCATCTTCTGAATGTTCTGCCATGTCTTTCCGCTGTCGGTACTACGCATGACGTATGTCGGCAGGACCGCTCCGGGGGCGTCGTGGAGTTCGTCTTTCCAGGTCCATTTTCGCTCGTCCAAGTTCATGAATCCAACAATGATTGTGCCATCCTGCGTGGTGAGAATGGCCCGCTCATTACTGACGGTCATCTTCGTTCCCGGAGCGAAGATCGGTCGCGGCTCTGACCATGTCTTCCCGTTGTCTTTTGAGAGGTAGGTCGCTTTGGCGTCGATGGCGAGAATGTCACCCTCTTTGGTACGAGTGAATGGCCCCATCAGCTTGAATGGAAGTGGTTGGAGCTTTGGGTGAAGTTCAAGTTCCTGAGCATGCAGGGTTTGCACGCAGGTGGTGAACAAGAGAATCGTTGCGAGTGAAATTTTCATCGGATTTGTGACCTCAAGATTCTGTTGAATTCGTCTGCTCTCTCGTACGGCGAAGCAAGTTTTGGGCTGCACTTGTGGAAACTGGAACAGGTCCGAAACGATCTCAAAACCACTCCGGTCGATTTCATATTATGATCCACCTGCGCATCGATTCAGTCTTGCTGCTCTGAATTTGAACAATAGCAAATGTTGTTGCGTTTATCTGTTCTGTTTTTCAGTATTTTCATTCGTGCATTCGTTCGCTGATTGAGACGGTTTTGCCTGCAACTTTAAAGCTGTTTCTGTCGTTCCGGCTATCGTGACAGCGATGACTTGAGGCGAAAGGCACAACGTTTGCTTCTCGTTCAATTCACTGTGACGTGGCGAGGTGAAAAACACCTCTAAACTTTCATTTTCCCTTCGCGTTACTTTAACACCTTTCTGCTGAAGTGATGTCTCTCACTTCGAAGAACAAGTTGAAATTTTGGAACACTATAATGAACCGTACCGTACACAAGAATCACGGTCTTTTGATTGACATGGATGGCGTTATCTATCGCGGGAGTGAACTCATTCCCGGGGCTGATGAGTTTGTATCTCAGCTCATCAACGACGGAATTCCTTTTTCTTTTTTGACAAATAACAGCCAGAGAACCCGTCGAGATGTCGCAACGAAACTGCGACGCATGGGGATGTCAGTTGAGGATGAGCATGTTTACACCTGTGCCATGGCGACAGCGAGTTTTCTGGCAGATCAAAAACCGTTTGGGACAGCCTATGTGATTGGTGAAGGTGGTCTGCACAGCGCATTGCATGATGTTGGTTACTCGATTGTCGACACTCAGCCCGACTATGTCGTCGTTGGGGAAGGGCGAACGTTCACCATGGAGATGTTGGAGCGAGCATGCAACATGGTGAAAGGGGGAGCGAAACTCATCGCAACGAACATGGACCCGAATTGTCCGACGCAGCATGGATTGCGACCAGGGTGCGGAGCGATCGTCGCGTTGCTTGAATCCGCGACCGGAGTCAAAGCGTTTAGTGTCGGGAAGCCGAGTCCAATTATGACTCGGGCTGCGAGAAAAGAACTTGGCCTGACCGCTTCAGAAACAACGATCATTGGAGACACAATGGAAACTGACATCCTGGGCGGTGTTCAACTGGGGTATCGCACGATTCTTGTCCTCTCTGGCGGAACTCAACGAGAAGACTTAGCGAACTTTGCTTATCAGCCAGACCGAATTGTGAATTCCGTTGCGGATCTCGATCCTGGTTCGCTTTTCGTCCACGAGGAAAAAGTTGTTGCCAATCTCGCGGGTTAGTTCCCAATCGAAATTACCCTCACCCTGATTTTGAATCCCCTCGGACCTCGGAAAGGTCCGAGGGGATTGTCCTTAGATTCTGATGACATCTTTCGTATTGGCTGTTACGTTCTGCCTCGTGGTGAGCAGCCTGTGAAGTCATGAAAGTGAACTTCACGGGCACAAAAAGCATTGAAAATGTTTTCGCGTTGATCCAGTATCGGCTGTTACGTTCTGCCTCGTGGCGAGCAGTCTATGAAGTCATAAAAGTGAACTTCACGGGCACAAAAAACATTGAAAATGTTTTAGTTTGAGGTTTGGTTGGCGTGTCGAATGAAGTCGCCTCGAGTTCCTTTGAAGTTGTCGATATTGATCGGGAGTTCGTATTCGACACAGATTTTTTTCCATCGCTGGCGAGTTTCTGAATCGAGTGGCTGATCCAA
Source organism: Thalassoglobus polymorphus (assembly GCF_007744255.1). Classification (GTDB taxonomy): domain Bacteria; phylum Planctomycetota; class Planctomycetia; order Planctomycetales; family Planctomycetaceae; genus Thalassoglobus; species Thalassoglobus polymorphus. Next base: position 761,897 of record NZ_CP036267.1, read on the forward strand.
GTTGACATCGTGACCGAGATAATACTCATAGTACTGGCCGAGTCGATGTTTGCCGCGCGGGCTTCCGGAAGGTTTCTTTTCCAAACCGTGTAAGCCGCCGAGAGAGCCCCACCATTGGACAGCTGCGAAGTCTGGATGATCAGTCGGGACATCGCTGACATAGATTGTTGCAGTTTGGTTTTGATGAAGCGTTTTTTGAATGTCGCGTGGTTTGATGTTTTGCACCGGCTGTCCGGTCTTGATCGCCAGTGCAGCAGCCGTGCCAGCTGCGTCACCGAGTCCGGTCCAGATCGGTTCCAGACGGAGCGAGCAAAATCCAACATGTGAGGCAGAGACGGCGACCGGCACCAGCAGGTTCTGCATCTCCTTGGGACAGATGACTCCATAGGGAACCTGATACGGTGGTGTAGACATGTAGAATTCACCGGTATGTTTTCCGCCGATCATTGGGCCTTCATGGCCGGTTCCGTGGCAGTTTAAACTGTACTCTCCGATGGCGATTGAGTTTGGATGGAATCGGGCGCGGGCCTCTTCTTTTTCGTTGAGGCAGTCTTGCTGAGTGTAAATGTGTTGTCCCACCATTCGGCGAGCTTCGCGGATATAGAGTTGTTCGGGGATGTGGTCGGTCTGTTCGAATTCATCTTTGCACCAACCCCAAGTGTTGGCTTCCTCTTGAAAGACTTCCGGAACTCGCGGGTCGGTCTGAACGAAGTAGAGCAGCCCGATATTGTGCAGGAGATGCCGGTCGAAAATTTCCTGGCGTGTTGCTTCATCGCCATCGGGCCAGGCATTGTTGATTTGCGGAAGTGAGAGTCTGACAGCGTTTCGAGAAACGTCGTTAATATCGTGCTTCTGATTGGGCAGGGGAGGGAGATGAGCTTTGTAGAGGCCTCCTTTTCGCGAACAGAAAACTGTCTTGATGGTTCCATCTTTGAGAAGTGGAATCACGGGGGCGAACATTTCCGCGTCATAGCCCTGAGGAGCTTCGAGAGGGACGCGGTTTTCGGGGTTCTGTGTCATCACGAATCGGAAATTATAGCCCTGGACTTCATCATCGGCAGATTCCGGAGCGAGCGATTCTCCGAATTCGTCTCGCCCTTCACGTCCCACGCGGTATGGAACTTTGGCGGCTGCCATCAGGTCCCCTTCGTAGGTGGCGTCGATATAGATTTGGGCTTGAAATTGATGCTTCTGACCGCTCCGATCGGTGAACTCTGCGAGCTGAATTTTGTTCTCCGCCGGGTTGAGAAGAACTTCAACAAGACGGGTTTGAGTGAGGATAGAAATCGATTTTTCCTCGCTGAGCATCTCGTGGAAGATTTTTTGATTGATGTGCGGTTCTCCCCGGGTGCCGCGCAATGCGTTTTTAACATCCTCATGATCCTCGCCAAGCTTCTGGACATAGTATTCATGAACGCGATTCGAGAACTGACCGAAGGTCCCGGTCAGACCTTCGAAGGTGTGGAAGTCGGTGTTTGAGAGTCCGTTAGTGACCAGACCGCCGATCTGTTGATATTGCGTGATCATCACGACACTCTGACCATCGCGCGCGGCATTTAGAGCCGCTGCAATCCCTGCGGGTGTCGCACCGTAGACGAGAACATCGGTTTTCGTTGGCGATTCTTTCGCGTGAAGCTGAACAGTGGTGAGTAGACAGAAGGAGAGGAGAATCAGAGTTCGCATCAAGTCCCTTTCGAGCATGTTCGTCAATACGTTAGCCAGCGTTTTATTTCTTTGTGGTCTCGACCGTTCAAGCGAGCTTCGAGTGGCTTGCTGTCGACAGCAAGTGTCACTTCGTTGTCGCTGCACAACAATTGCCTCATCCGACAAATAGAGATAGAGGGACCACTACGTTATGATCTTGAATCGACGAACTCAATGCGAGTCAGTTTCTCGTCACCGAATTCATTTCCTTCAACCTTTTTCAGTTCAAGAATATCGTGAAACGTCAACTCTCCGATTTTGCTTCTCCGGCGACAGCCATGCTCGGGCTGTTCGTGCAGGTGCTTGTGTTGATGGTTTATGCGCTTTTTGTTCTGGAAACGGAAATGCTCTCCTCTGCGTTCATCAGCGATCAACTTCGAGATTCCCTCGTCCACTTATTGGGGGGATCGGTGCGCGGTCTCCCGGATGGGACTGAAGTGGTCGTCTCCTTACCCGGAGCGTTTTTGGCGTCGCTGCTTGTTTCGCTACTCTTGAACGGTTTGAACTGGGGCGCGAACCGACTTCGTTCGCTGGGGCGGCGACAGGAACTATCTCACATTGTTTTGCTGAATGCGTTATGGACACTGCCGATTTTCGTCTGGATCGGCATGTGGCTGAGTCGCTCGGTTTCAACTTCCTTCGCGATCTTCACAGCTGGGGTTGTGAATATCGTTTTGGCGATCACATTGGCTGGCTGGGGGAAGGTCCTGCTTTTGCCGAATGAAGCGGTCCAGATTGAAGTTGATACGAGCCCGGAACGAAAGCGGAGGGACTGGAAATTTCTGTTGCTGGCGATGTCTCTCTTCACCGTCACGTTTGTCTGGATGAACTGGGCACTTTGGTACAACGTCCGAATTCCGCATGGCGATTCGGTGATGTACGAAGAGCATCTTTGGAATCTCACGCACGGCAAAGGCTTTCGGAGCTATCTCGATCAGGGGCTTTTTCTGGGTGAACACATTCAGGTGATTCATGTGTTGTTGGTCCCGTTGCATTGGTTGTGGCCTTCACACTTGCTGCTCGAACTTGCAGAAACAGTGGCATTAGCATTGGGAGCAGTGCCGACGTACTTGATCGCGCGGCGGCGTTCTGGAAGTTCCCATGTAGCATTGCTGATCGCTTGCGCCTATCTGCTTTATTTCCCGGTTCACTATCTGGACATCTCAATCGATCTCAAAACATTTCGGCCGATTTCGTTTGGGGTCCCGCTGATGTTGTGGGCGATCAACGCGATGGAGCAAAAACATTGGAAGCAAATGGTCACGGCTTTTGTGCTCGCGTTGGCTTGCAAAGAAGACTATGCCATCGTGATTGCCCCGATGGGGGTGTGGTGCATCTGGAATGAGTGGACGAATTCACGAAAGAGAGGGACATCTATTGATCGAAAAACACTCGCAATTGGTGCGACGACAGCAGTCGTTTCAACAGCGTACTTGTTGTTCGTTGTGAAGCTGGCAATTCCGTGGTTTCGTGATGGAGAGACAGTTCACTATGCCCGGTATTTTGAGGCCTTTGGGGAAACACCGACCGAAATTGTGTTGACGATGATCACCAATCCGCAGCTGTTGTTTATGGAGTTGGTCACGGTCGGAGCGGTGATTTATTTTCTCCGTCTCATTGTCCCGCTCGGGATGCCGATCCGGGGGTGGTCACAACTTCTCGTTGGGGCCCCGGTTTTTATTCTGCTGTGTCTCAACAACCTCGCAATGCAGCCGCCCGGACCGTATCACCATTTCCATGCTCCACTGGTTCCGATTCTTGTCTGGGCAAAGTGTGTGGTAATTGGCTCGGCCATTGAGAGTGCCTCAGCGATGAATCGGAGAGCCGTCTGGATTTTCAGCTGTGCTTTTTCGACTTCGCTTTTATTCAGTTTCAGTCCGTTGAGCATTCAGTTCTGGGATCCGGGGCAGGAGATGTATTGGCGGAACCAGTATGTTCAGGATGAGCGTGCCAGGCAGTTCCGAAAGGTGCTGGAGAAACTCCCTCAGAGTGCCAGAATTGCTTCGACGGACTATGTCCATTCGTATCTGACTCACTACGAACGATCTTATGATTACAGCAAGTACCCTCGAGCCGTGGCAGACTACGAAGACAAAGTCCCCGACGATACGGATTACATCGTCATCGATCGTCGCCACAAGTACAGCCGGGGCGAGTACGATGATCTGGATTTGATTCGAGAACTGCAGCGGGAGCCCGAAAAGTGGGACTTGTTGCCAGATGAGACGCATGGCTATTTTGCGATTTTGAAGCGACGCAAGCCCGCCGGGGAATAAGCCTTGGTTGAGGAATCGTTGCGACCGTTAGAACCGGTTTTGCGTTGCGATTCACAGGATTGGAATGCGTGGTGTTTTTAGAATTTCACGCTTGACCGTCGTTTCGCATCCTATTGTTAAGTGTGGAAGTCTAGAGCATCTATTGAATTGGTTTGCAGGATCTGCCTCGTGGCGGACAGCATTTTACTAGAGAAATGCGTTCTTCGCGGGCACACGGCAGAGCAAACTGCTCTAGAGATGACTCTGAATCCCAGTGGTTCGGAGCGGTTTCAATCGTATCGTTCGAGGTTCTTAGTCTCTCGAAGACGCAGGATCTCCGACGTTTCCGAGGTTGCCAGTTAAGAACTGAATCACGCCGGCTCCAGCGTTCTGTCTCCTCCCCCCATCCGTTCTCCGGGTTCGGATGGTTTTTCGGAATGTTGAGAGCCGGTGCTTCTGCAGGTTGGTGTTACTTCCGGCCAGTGCTACTGCAGGCCAGTGTTACTGCATCGGATAGGCAGTGATGACGCTCTCTTTTTCCAGAACGAGTCGAATTTTTGTGCATGCCGGATGACCTTTTCGCTGCCCGGATTCTCCACCCACGTAGCCGATTTTCTTTTTCAAGTTGACCGTAATGACGGTCCGGCCTCGTTCGGTTTTCTGTTGAACATCTGGTGGACCTCGCTTTTGAGACATGGTCCAGGCTTCGTCAATCAATGCGAAGATTTCTTCACGGTTTCCGGCGAAGACTCCGTGAATCGGTTTCTGAGGATTGTCTTCGGCATGTTGCATAATGTGATCAATGCGGTGACCGTCGGCGCTCCCTGAGCGATAAATCAATCCTGCGGGAGATTTGAAAGTGTTTCGATCAATTTCAGTGAAGAACTCAGCCGGTTCCTCTTCCGATTCAGTATTTGGAATACTTGAAGATGTTGTATCAACGGGGTCTTCATCTGAACCGGGAGAGAGTGTGGATTCTGTCGCAGTCGGAGAAAGGCCCTCGGGCGGGTTCTCGGCATTTTGCTGATCCTGTCTCATCAGGAAGATGGCGATCGAGATGATCACCACGAGCAAGACAGGTGGAGAAAGCTTCAGCGATGGGGGGCGATTCGGAGCAGGAGGAGTATTCATTGGGCAGTGGCCCTTGTTGATGAAAGGTCAAATGAGAAGCAACCTATCTATTCAGGTCGCTGTGCGATCTTACTTGATTCCCGCATTTGTCGCATCAACAAGCTGGCCATCACTGAGCTCATAATGTGTCGGAAATCGGCCTGCGAGTTCGCGGCTGTGTGTGACGCAAATGAGCATAGCCTGCTGCTCGTTGGCGATTTCAAGAAGCAACGAGCCGACCGATTCAGCTGTTTTGGGGTCAAGATTTCCTGTCGGCTCGTCGGCGAGCAGAAGCAATGGCTGGTTGATTAGAGCCCGGCAGACAGCCACGCGCTGACGTTCTCCGCCTGATAGCTGGCTGGGTCGGTGATGCAGTCGTTGAGAAAGACCGACTCGTTCAAGAAGTTGCTCCGCTCGCGATTGGACATCTGAATCCTGTCCTCCGGTGGCGAGCGTGGGGAGAAAGACGTTTTCCAGAACAGTACATTGCGGCAGCAGGTGATGGTCCTGAAATATGAATCCGATTTTCTGGTTCCGAAACCGAGCCTGAGCGGCTTGATCAAATTTCAGAGGGAACTCGCCAGCGATTTCGACCTCTCCTGAAGTCGGTTCATCGAGTAGCCCGATGATGTAGAGCAGGGTGCTTTTGCCAGATCCCGAAGGACCAGTGATGGCGACTGAATCTCCCCGAGTCATTGACAGGTTTGTCCCGCGCAGGATCTCCAAGTCGCCTGCGGATGTGGAAAACGATTTCGAGAGAGATTGAACGCTTAAACTTTCGCTCATTATTGCTTGTCTTCGGTGCTTGGTCTTTGAGGGCGAGTTCCCGAGTCGTCAGGTCGAGGACTCAAACTCTCGGTCGGTTTGTCATCGCGTAGCGGTCGAAAACCTTCTCTGAATGGTGGAGGGCCGTCATCCCGGTCTAAAGGGCCTCGCGGTCTTAGACCTCTCTCATCCGGGCTTCTCTCACCACGTCCACGGGGCTCAGGTTCACCACTCTCGGAGCCCGGTCCTCTGGGACCTCCTTCGCCAGGAGGTCTTTCTCCTCGTGGTGTACCTCGTGGTCCACCTGATCGTCCTCTGTCTCCCGATCTTCTTGAATCGCCACGGTTCGGGTAGAACGTTTCCCAGATCGAACGAAGGTCAATCGATTCCGGGTCTTCCTTGGGGTTAATTTGTGTGTTCAAAGCAGTATAAAAATCGATCCCTTCAAGCTCCATCAGTGAATTTTGAGTCTCTTCATCGAGTGAGTTGAAGTAGCTTTCGATCTCCGCCTGATTCGGAATCTTGGATTGCTTTCGGCTTGCGATGGCTTGTTCGATCATGGACTTGATGAGAACGCCCTGAACTCGCAGCGTGGTGATGTCTTTTCCATTCCATTCTTTGCCGTCGAGCAGGTAATTTTTGACGATTTCATTTTCGCCTTTTTCCCTGAGGAATGGGGTGAGCGCTTCAAATGTCTGGAACAATTCGGGAACAACATGAGGAGGGATCTTGGAGCGATCTTGCTCTCGAATGCGCGTGTTTTGTTTTAGAAGTTTGATCAGAGTCAAATACCGGCTGAGCCCTTCGTTGCGGTTGAGTTCACTTCGGTTTTCGTCAGAAAGCTTATGGTTTTCGAGCGATTCGATTTTCTCCATGATTCTCGCGAGTTCTTCAGGTTTGAGAGTTGGAGTACGGTGAAGGGGGCCCCCTCGCCATCGATAGTTTGGCATCGAGCGCATCGCAGCAGTTGCCTCACGCTGGCGTTGCCCTTTGCGGATTTCACGAATGAGCTCGATTCGTTGAAGTGGATCAACTGTCTCTTTGAGCTGATCTCGTTGATGTGGTTCGATTGTTGTGAGCCATTCCTCGTAGAGGTCGAGAGCGACTTTGAGATCGCCGGAAGAGTCACTTTCGAGCGAGGTGTGGAAAGTGTTGAGCGATTCGATTTTCTCCGGACTCATCTGTTGATAAGCTTTGAAGTTTCTGTCGAGACGTTCCCGCTCGGAGGGAGACATTCGAGCGATGGTTTGCCGGTTGTGGTCAAGCTGCTGCTCGACCTCCTGGTCACCGCTCGCAATAAACGGGGCCAATCCAAGTGCCAGGAGCATTGAGCAAAGGAGCCAGATGCGGACTCTATTTTTGTGCATGTCTGGTGGCCTTCCTCATTTCTTCCAACAATGCTTTTTCCGCAGTGAGTTGATTCAAAAACTCGACGCTTTGAACTTCGTCGTACCGGTCCAGGTTTTGAATCACCGGAAGTTCTCGAACAAGTTTGTCGCTGCCGTCCGTGACAAATCGGTTGGTGATTAAAAAGCCAGCGACTGCAGCAAGAATGAAAGCGACTGTCCAGCTCAGCAGAATGCCGACTTTTTGAGTTGCCTGGAACCATGGCTGGTCCGAGAGAGGCGTTTTGATTTGTTCGAGTTTGGCAGTCGCCAAAGTTTTCTCGACGAAATCTTTCGGGGCATTGGGACGTTCAAGTTCGTCCAGCAGGTCATACGTTTTGGAAAGTAACTCAACATCGTTTCGAGCAACAGAATTCTGCACGAGCAGGGACTCAATGCGGCGCGTCTGCGCTTCGTCAAGCTCTCCATCCAGGTAGGCTGGGAGATTGTCGCGATCTTCGCTCGTGAGTCGGCTGAGTTTTTCCATAATGGTTGACGGAGTCAATTCTCCGCAGTGTAATTCAAATCGGGAAAATCAAATCGGGAAATTTCATAATCAAGTGATAAAGCTTTCGAGAGCTTCTCGCAGGTTTTCTCTGGCTCTTGAGAGTAAAGACTTAACGGCTTGTGGTGAAAGCTGCATGGATTCGGCAATGTCGGCGTAGCTCATCCCTTCGAAGCGATGAAGCAGGATCGCCATTCTTTGACGTTCATTGAGAACGCCGAGTGCGGATTGCACACATTCCTGAAGTTCGGATTTGTCGAGTTGCCGTGTCGGCATCAACGCTGATTTTTCGGCAACATTGTTCTCGCCCACTTGAACCGGTTGTGATCCGCTCGATCCGACATGAAACTGAACTTCTTTCTTTCGTCCTTTCGAGCGTCGTGAGTTACTCGCCAGGTTGTTGGCAATTTGAAAGATCCATGTCGACAGTTTTGCTGTCGGTTCGTATCCCTGTTTGGCGCGGTAAATTCTCAGGAAGACTTCCTGAGCAAGGTCTTCAGCGAGTGCGGAGTCCGCAAACATACTGGTGAAAATTCCAATGAGACGGTTTTGGTATCGCTCAACAATTTGCGCAAACGCACTGTCATCGCCATTCTTGACCCGCAACATCAGTTGCACATCAGGATCACGAAGATAGGGGGACGGACTCAATGATGAGGTCACCACGATTGTCTTTACGCTCTACTTTTACTTTTGATGTCGATTTTTGATTTCAATGAGTGTCCCTTGTCTGCTCTTCTCGAATCGAAAAACCATTGTACGGAACAAATGGGGGGCTAGAACCAGTCCGGAAAACTCTTGGATTTTCTCAACGTTTATGAGAGCAAATCGATTTTGGGATCAGTTCTAGAAGGCATTCGTATATCCTGACTTTGTGTCGTGCCCGCTTTTCAAATGATGAAATGCTCTCTGGTCCCAAGATAGATTTACGCAAATCTTTCTTAAGTGATCCAGCGTGACACAAAGGCTTTCTTGAGTTAGACGCGTGTTGATTATTGACGTGTCATATTCAAACCCCGGATCGAGGCAAGTGTTTCGGTTCATTCGTTGCAGACGGGATCACTCTCAGCTAACAATGTTGGCTGAGGCTCGCAGTGTAAGTCTGTGAGAAATCTGACAGACAGAGCTACAGGCACCAATAAGATAACGAATTTCGCCTGTCCCTCGCAATCTGGCTGCGACCAATTAGGATCTCGTGAAGAAACCCACCGAGCCGCGAACGAATTTCAGATGATCAGGATGTCATGTCTTTAAGTACACTCCCACTCAGTTATTGCACGAATGTCCACCCCGGACAAACGGTTTCGGAAGTCATTCATGGGCTGACTGAGTACACAATTCCTGCGAGGAAGCAGCTTGGTGAGAGAGTCGCAGCTGGCTTGTGGTTACCGGCGACTGCGATTTCAGAAGTCAGAGGAGACCGGGCGAAACTCGAAGAGCTTCAGCAGGTTTTGGCCGAAGGCGATCTGGTCTGTTATACATTGAACACATTTCCCTATGGGAATTTTCATAGTGAGCGTGTGAAAGAAAATGTCTACTTGCCTGACTGGTCGACGCAGGAACGCTTCGATTTCACCTTTCAGTCTGCTCAAGTTTTGGCAGAATTGATGCCAGAAGGAGTCGAAGGAAGCCTTTCGACGGTTCCACTGGGCTTCAAAGGTTTCCAGCAGGGTGAAGACTTTCTGCCGGAATGTTTTGACCGGCTCTTGAATCTGGCCGTGAAGCTAGACGAACTACATGATGAAACGGGTCGAGTGTTGAGGCTGGCGATTGAACCGGAACCGTTGTGTGTCTTGGAAACCACGGTCGAGACGATCGGTTTTTTTAAGAAGTTGTACGATACAGCCATGACACGCAAACAACTGGATATCGTCCAGCGTCATCTCGGTGTTTGTTACGATGTCTGTCATCAAGCGGTTGAGTTCGAAGATGTGAAACAGTCGATTGCGGATCTGTCGTCGACAGGCATCCGAATCAATAAAGTCCACATCACGTGTGCTTTACGGTTAGAGTCCCCCGGCGAGAACATTGATGCTCGGAATCAATTGGCACAATTCGTCGAGCCACGGTATCTCCACCAGACTTTTGCTGAAAGCGAAGAAAGAACGATTTCCATTGTGGACTTGTCGAACGAGTTTTGCAGCGACCCGCCAGAAGAGTTTAGAGAAGCTGATGAGTGGCGGATTCACTATCATGTGCCGGTTCATGAAGAGTCTGTCGGAGAGCTGAAAACGACACGAGACGACTTGAAGGCAGCGATTCAAGCAGTGGCCAAGTTAGAATATGCCCCTCACTTGGAAGTGGAAACATACACTTGGAACGTGCTCCCGAATGAGGAGAAAGTGAGCCTCGTTGATGGCTTGGTCCGCGAACTTTCAGCGACTCGAGAGTTGCTGAAAGAGGCTGCGAATTGAACGATTTCCAAAGCATCTTTCGAATTCGTCTTCAGTGGTTGATTTAGCCCCCGGTGAGTCATCGGGGAAGGTAAACGACCACCCAGCGTGCAGTGATATTACTTCGAAATTACTTCGGTTTTACTGTAGTCCAATCGTGAACTGGTGATAGAGCAGGTCCGATCCTGGTCTTACAGAGGCTCGATTTCTAGAGGAGTTTGCTCCACCGTGTGCCCGTGAAGAAAGCATTTCTCTAGTAAAAGCTCTGTTCGCCACGGGGCAAATCCTGCGAGCCAATTCGAAAGATGCCCCAGGAGCCTTGATCTCGCGGAACATCTTGGTCTCGCAGAACTTTGAAGGCAGCAAAAAAAACAGCCGAGCAAATGCTCGGCTGTTGAAATTTCGGGTCGACGGGCGATTTAGTCGTCGTCGTCTGTCTTCTTCTTTTTCTTTTTCCCGGTGGCAACCTTCAGGATACGGACTTTAGGTAGTCCGTAGGGGCTTTGGTTGTCGACCCAGCGGTCAAGTTCTTTTAATTTTTCGATACGTTCTGCGCGTTTCAGGACATTTCGAGAACGAGCGAGGCGTCCGCCACCTTTGAGACTTTTGTCGACACTCATCGTAAGTTCCGTGTGTGTTTTATCTTAGGAAGAACCGGTCAAACCGCGTTCGAAAGCAATTCAAGTGAGCGGGGGAGTTTACGTGCTTTTGGCTCATACTTCAAGTGTGGAGTCACGCCTGAAAGATGGCTGTTTTCGGGGAAATCACTGTTTCATCGGCGACAAAGGCTCTCTGATATTGATTTCCGCTACTCGATCGGCTGGCAGATCCCGTTTTCCCGGAAGCAGCCCGTTTTCAGGAAACGGCGTACACCCTCGATCCCCTCGGAATCTTCCGTGACAAATGAATGAAGCGATGAAACTGTCATAAAGTCTTTGGCTCCAGAGAGTTTCGCACTTTCGACAGCAACCGTTCCATCGTCATCTCCGGGAACTAATGGATTCCAGCCATCTTCGGTGTTGCGAGCACCTGCCACGATCCCAAACTCGAAGTCTGGAATCGGAAGTGACGCAATCACACCTTGTTCGTTCTTTTTGAGTTCTTTTCCGGCTGGCCCGAAGATCCACTGGTAGGCGAGATTGTTCTCAACGAGGTTTGCCATCCGGGCACCCTGATTGGGTGTCCCCATCATCACCAGACGTTGAATTCTGGGGTCGCGATCTTTTCCTTTCTCCCTCAAATACGTTCGAACGAGCAGGCCACCCATGCTGTGACAGACCAGGTCGATCTGTTGAATTCCGTGAAGTGAGGCGATCGTTTTCGTCAAAAAATCGGCAGATTCTGCCATTGTCATGCGAGTACTGGGATAATCAAAACCGATGACGGTGTAGCCATCTTTCTCCAAAGCGACCTGCATTTTTGAGAACGATTTGGAAGAGCGAATGATTCCATGAATGAGGATGACTGCCTTGCCTGACATCGCAGAAAGTTTCTTTTCGTCGATGATTTTCTGGAGGGCTTGAGCGCAATCCTGCTCGGTTCCCCATTCGCGACGAATATCTTCCGGGTCGAGTAATCGGTAATGTTGTGTGAGAACGTTTTGCTGAATGCGATAGCCTCGAAAGAAGAGGACGTCCCCCCAAAATTGGCGTCCGCCCATGGTTTTCATGTCGATTTGTAGCTTTGGAATCTTGTTTGGCATGAGCGAAAAATGATCCTCATCGGCCCCGGGTGTTGTCTCTTGAGCACATGTCTCTGTGAGAAATGTGGACGTCAGGCAGAGAGCCAAAAAGAGGACGGGCATCAGTGGGGAAGTTCTCAATCGAAGCCTCTCTGCAAGATTCCAGGGCGAAGAGATTGCTGAGATGACACGGCATTTTCTCAACAATTCCCGACTACAGACTCGTTTCGATGAACGGAGTCATCGTACAATTTGGCAGCTTTTCATCATCCATGCAACTAAAAATTGGACTTGTCCGGTTCGCTTTTGACGGATAAGACGCAACTCCCTTCCTTCTCTCTCATGTCATTGAATTCAACACGTTCCTATCCCATAACTCAATCCATTCGCTGGCTTTTGCTGGCAGGGTCTGTTTGTGTTCTGGGTGGATTTTATACAGCTTCAACCGTTGATCCCGATCCGCGAGGGTTTGGAACACATCAACAGTTTGGCTTCCCCCCTTGTAGTTTTCGAGTTTTTATAGGAGTTCCCTGCCCGAGTTGTGGTGGGACTACGAGTGTCGCCTACTTTGTGCGCGGTCAATGGATCAGTTCATTGAAATCAAACACAGCTGTGTTTGTACTCGCGTTTCTTGGTTTGGTGTATTTACCGTGGTCGCTGCTCAGCCTGAAAGCAGGACGACTTCTTGGAGTTGTAACTCCTTCCCACTTTGGAGCGACGATTTTAGTCACTTTGAGTGTGATCGCCGTTGTGCAGTGGGGGTGGCGACTATTGAATTGAAGCGAAATTTAACTTTATGGCCGGACATCGTGAAACAGGACGTTTCAATACGATGTGAGGGATCACACTATGTCATCGGTAAGAGTGATAAAACATCGCACCTGGTCAACGGCGTTCTGCGCTGGTGGCTGCTTTCTCATGCTGACCCTGCTGGCCCTTTCTCAGAGCGGCTGTTTGAATTCGCTTGTCATGGCTGGCAAAGTGATCTTGGGCGATCCGAAACAACCCTCGGGGTTTGAAGTCGCCACTGGAAAATCGTTGGTTGAGGAAGAAAAGCAAATCCTCATTCACTGTTCAGCTCCGTCTTACATCAGCAGTGAACACGATACGCTCACTTCTGACTTGCAGTTAGAACTGATTAGCCGGATGCGGCGCAATGGGCTCTTAGTCATGTCGCCCGACGCAGCTGCGGATGTCCTCGACAATTACTCCGGGCAATTCGATCCCAAGCTTCTCGCGATGGAGATGGAGGATGTGGGTTACATCTTCCACATTCAAGTCGACAGCTTCTCTTTTCGCGAAGACAACAGCCCGAACCTGTTCCGTGGTCGCACGAAAGGTCGGGTCATCGGATACGAAGTTCGTGGGGAAGAGGGAGGCCGGCACTCGGTGCAGGTTTACGACCAACAGTTCAGCACGCAACATCCGGGGACTCATCCGATTCCTTCGGATCAAATGCCGAAGAGCGTCTTTATTCGACGCTTCATCGACAAACTGGCTGACGACCTCGGCCATTCGTTCTATAGCGTTCACACTGGCGAACTTTTCGCTCAATAAAAACTCTTGAAACTGATTCCTTTGCGGAAGTTTTAGATGATTCGTTCAATCCCATCTCGGTCAACAATATTCACTCCTCGATTCTCAAATCGATTTCGTGTTTTGCTGACAGCACTGCTCGTAAGTGTCTCGCTTTCGGGATGCCAGCAATTCGTGATCATTAGCTACCTGCTGCACGGGCCGCCAACGATCGAGCCTGATTTCGACGCCGAAACTGGAGAGTCGATGAGCAATCCCGGGGTCACGGTTGCAGTCGTTTGCTATGCTCCGACGAAGCTCAAGTGGAAGTTTCCACAACTCGACGAACAAGTTGCGACGCACCTTGCATATCGGTTGGGACAAAATCACATCACGATGATCCACCCTGATTATGTGAAAGCGTGGTTAGACGAACATCCCGATTGGGAGAAGGCTGCAGAGATCGGCAAAGCGTTCAAAGCAGACTATGTCATCGAAGTGGAACTCGCTGACTTCACTCTCCATGAGGGCTCGAGCACAACTCTGTTCCGGGGCCGAACCGAAGCGTATGTCAACGTGATCAAAGTTGATGAAGAAGGCTACGGAGATCGAATCTTCACCAAGGAAATTGATTTCGCTTACCCAACTCGTGTTCCGCGAACTTCAAGTGATGTTTCCCTGGGCGAGTTTCAGAAAGAGTATTTATCAATGCTCAGCGAAAGAATCGGCTGGCTCTTCTACGAACGATTCCATGGCGACATGATCGGCTGGGCAAGCTAGAACCAGTCCGAAAACCTCTGGAATCGTCGCTTTTCTCAACGTTTGAGAGAGCAATTTCAAGTTTCAGGACCAGTGCTAGAAATCCCTTTCACAATCGATGCAAAGACTTCACAAGCAAGTCCTTTCACTCAAATCGACATCTGTGCGCGATCTTGAATCTGTGCACCCTGTTCTCGAACCCGAACATTGAGAACTCGGCGTAGGGAATTGTGCTCACCATTTTTGTGTGGTGAGAAAATCTTCTGCTCTTCCATTCCCCATATTCCCTGACTGGCAGAACCGTTAAAGTCTCACTCGCAATCCGGTTCGAATTGTGATTCAAGCTCTTGCCGACCAGCCATGTTGAGCCGAAGAATCTGGATATGAAGGAGTTTCGAAGGAGTTAAGTCAGGGGTTGATCAACAATTGTTGATCGGCAGACTTACAGTCGACAGGAATTTTGAGGCGGAAGAGCTTTCTCAAAATTCCACACAAGGAGGGGACGACGATGATGAAGGATCTCTACCAGCCAGTCTTCTGGTGTGGTTTCGCACTGTCGCTTTCTGCTTTGTATTACAGTAGTGAGCAGGCTGCCAAGGAAGCGAATACCCCCACGCGCAAACCGGTCCTCATGCGGATCTCTTTTGATGAATTCAAAGATCGGAACGTCCAGTTAGGAACTTCGCAGGCACAACCGGTAGAAAACAAGGAAGAGTCCTCTGAACTACCGACTCCGAGAGTCGATCCTGCCGGTGTAAATATTGATCTCGGTGCCTCCGAAGATCCATTTCTCCCAAACGCGCCAAACGTCGAAACACACGACGACCTCGCTGGCCCATCAACACCAGTGGGACCAGTGACAACGCCACCTTCAACGCCAACTTCAACGCCACCTTCAGCACCGACTTCGAACTCGTCATTCTTGTCCGCTGCCAGAAAAGCTCTGGAAGCACCCTAATCGACAGCACTTGTGGACTTGTGGACTTGTGGGCTTGTGGGCTTGTGGAAGATGTGAGCAGTCGTGAAATAGATGTACGCGACCTGTCTCGTGAATCTGAGTGATTCATCACATGGACAGCTCTCTTCACACAGACCGGAATCGTGAAAGTCAGAGAAAGCCTCATCTATAAAAAAGCCTCATTGATGCTAGTTGTGTCTGTGAAGCTCATATGAATGCCTTCATAGATCTTTCAGATAAGCCAAGATCTTTCAGTTCAGCCAGCGCGCGAAGATCGAAGGCCAGGGTGGGGCGTGGCTGGAAGAGTTGTTGCTTCGCACCGGTCGTACCGCCAACGCAAGACTCAGTCACGCTTATTCGGCTGCAAGACGATATGAATGAATATGTCGTGATGGTCACAAAGTTGGGATCATCATTCTCTTGGAAGAATCACAATGTGTCGTTGAGCTAAAATCAATGAGGCAGGGACGCCTGATGTCGGAAAATCCTCACTCTCATTCGAATCGTGAGATGATCTCAATCCGTGAGATGATTGGCCTGTTCGAGCCCGAGGTTTGGAAAAAAATCGTCGTCTGGGGATTCGTTTCGATCCTGACGACTGGACTCCCAGCCTCGTTTGAATCTGCTCTCAGCCAATTCCTCAGCGACTCCATGGCCCTCGGCTTTGATGAATTGTTCGCTCAAACAGCTCCGCTGATCTGGTCAGTGATTTTGGTTTCTTTTGCCTGCCATCGAGGTTGGCTCGATGAAGCAGGGCTCATTCCCTCTGCGGCGTTGATCCTGTTTGGTGGCTGGTTGGGGCATGCTTTTCAGCACGGAGCCGTTGTCGCTGCGGTCGAGTGGCTTCCGAGTGACCGCTTTGGATTGCTCGGCTCGGTCGTCTTCGCAGCTTTGAATTTGATGATTGCCTACCTGATTTCTTATGGAATCGGTGCATTTCTGGCTTCGATTCTGGTCGGTTCAGTGATCGGAGTCGGCTGGAGTAAGGGGGCTGATAAGCTGCAACGAAAGTTCAGCGAAGATGCCTCGAAGAAAATTTTGAACGTCCCTGACCAGCATCATCAGCGACGCAGAGCAGCCTGATGGGGTGAGGGAAATCGTAACGTCTTTGGGACGCAAATGAAGATGGCGGATTGATCTGTTGGATACCATCTATCTGAATCATGCGGGGACAAGCTGGCCGAAGCCGTCAGTCGTGACAGAAGCGGTAGCGGCAGCGATGGAGACTTCGCCGCGTCATTGGCCTTCTCTGTTTGAGCGGGCACATCATTCAGTTTGCCGATATTTTGGTATCTCAAATCCGGCTCAGTTGTTGTTGACGCCCGGTTGTACTTCTGCGATCTCGGTCGCAATTTCCGATTTCAACTGGGAGCCGAACGACAAGGTTCTGACAAGCAGTTGGGAGCATCATGCGCTCTCTCGCCCATTGCAGAAACTGCAGGGCGACGGAATTGAACTCGTTGTCGTCCCTCCAGATTCATCGAGTCCGTTTGACCTCACTTTTTTTGAATCGTCGCTCGCAGCGGGAGGTGTGAAACTCGTTGCGATCACGGCAGCTTGTAACGTGACGGGACAAATCTTGCCTATGCGGCAGATCATCGAACTGGCTCACAAGTACAATGCGTTTGTCCTTGTTGATGCTGCTCAGGTGGTCGGTTGGCTGCCGTTGAACTTTTCGGAGCTCGGGGCAGACCTGATCGCTTTCGGTGGTCACAAGGGATTGCAATCGCCTTGGGGAATCGGAGGGCTCTACATCGCTGATCATGTTCCCATGAAATGTGTGACAGCCAGTTGCGGGTTGTCGTTAGGGGACGACGAACCTCTTCTCAGCCCGCGACCCGGGTACTGTGACGTCGGCTCGGTCGATCAGTTTTCATTGGCAGGTTTGGAAGTCGCGATTGACTGGTTAGAAGAGAAGGCTCGAGCAGATCGCCTCGCAATTGGAAGAGAATGCGTGCAACGTTTTCGTGATCTCCTCTCGGCTTTCGCAAACGTGACATTGTTCGGTGCTGACGATCTTTCTCAGCAACTTCCCACAGTGGCGTTTTCAGTTGCAGGGATTTCAAGTGCCACGGTTTCAAATCTTCTGAAAGCTCGCGGAATTGTCGCTGCCTCTGGGTTTCAATGTGCTCCGCAGGCGCATGAAACATTGGGGACAGAGGAGTCCGGAGTTGTTCGCCTGAGCTTTGGAATCGGGCAGCCCGAAAAAGAGATTGCGGTGGCTCTTGAACGAACTTCAGATGTCATTCGGTCGCTCACCGAATCCTGAAGAGCTTTCGGCGATGATCTCCTCGATCAGTCTCGCATTGTTCAGAGAATTCCCTTGATGGGAAATTATCTTACCGAGGCAACTTGCCTGAACGTCGAAAGAGGAGGGGAGTGGTCAACGCAAGAACGCCACTGTCAGACTGATCCAACAGTGGCGTTCGGAAATTCGATCTTGCGGCAAATTCTTATTTGAATCGACTGCTTCCGAGATCAAGACCGGAGACCCCTGTGATTCGTCCGCTCCCCAAGTCCAGACCAGCGAGCCCTTTGATTCGTCCACTGCCCAAATCTAATCCGGAGACACCTTTGACATCAGCCTGCGTTGTGTTGGTGGTATAGGATTTTGAGGTTTGGTTCTTAGCTGGGACTTCATCCATCGGTGCGAAGTCTTCGACAATCACGCCAATGCTTACCAGAAAATAGTATTCTTCCTCCGACATGCGAGATCCAAAATCACCAGCCGTGGCGATGGAACTGAAAGCGGTGAAGAGACAAACGAACATGATTTTTGTGGCGAAACTGGTCATTGCATTGTCCTGGATTTGAGGGAAACAGCGTTGTGCACTCTTCTCAGCGGAAACCTGCTGCAGTTGTGACAAACAATCTGCAAAAGAAATTCGCAATGACCGTTTTTTGTTCTATTTCACCTCAAGTCAGCATCGACATAGAGAGTCGGTGCTGTCGCTGGGAGTGCCACATGTCTGTCCCGAAAAACATTGTGAACAGCCTGGCCTAATTCATCAACCTCACCCCCTCGCTCGCCACGCCCATCACTTCACTCCGTTCCGTTCTGGGTCGTGCCTCCTGACCGGACAGACTCCTTTCGCCAGCAAAAACGTCTTGGAATTACTGTCGGCTCACCAGAATGCGGAAGTCCCTGCACCTTCTCAACTCAATCCAGCGATTCCTGATGACATTGAGCAGATCATCTTGAAGTGCATGGCCAAGTCTCCCAGCGACCGATTTCAAAATGCGAACGAGTTGAAGGAGGCCCTTGATCATTGCTCGTTCGCGAATCAATGGGGAACTAAAGAGGGAGCAATCTGGTGGCGAGAAAATCACGCTCACTCATCATCAAGCATTGAGAGGAAGGCACAGGAAAGTGCGGACGATTGGGGGGCTGCGACCATTGCAATGACTGACGAGATGTGACTGCCACAAGCAAAGGTTTGAAGGAGAAGTGAAGCGATGAGGAACTGTGATACAGCCACTCGTAAGAAATAGGCTAAGCTCTTTTCGCCCGACGCGACGTGATCGTAATCGAGAACAGCTATGACGATCGTTCAGATTGAAACTTCAGTCCGAGGAGCGAACGACTCATCTTTGTCTGCTACACCTGCCCGGCACGAACTGGATTCCCCCGGGGCTACCGCCATCACCCCCAGAACCTCAACGAAATCTGGCAGAACTTCCGGAAAACCCTCACGACCGGACCACTGGTCAGCTTCATCCAAGTTCAAGTAAGTTTTGATTTGGCCTTGAATTCTATTTTGCAAAAAAGAATACTACTTATTATACAATATTGGCCGAAATGTACTTCTGTTTCCCCATCATATCCTACCTTTTCTACGTCAAATTCGTGTATCCAAAACTGGTTTGAGATGCCTCAAGTGTTTGCATGCCAATGCCAATCTTGAGTTCTTGGAACCATTTGTTTGATCACATTTTGACGTGTTTTTTTCCTTATTTTTGCGGAGTGACGTGATGAGTAAAATTTCGATTTCTTCACCTCGGGTGAAACCAGCACGAGGGTTCACCCTGATTGAGCTACTAGTTGTGATCGCAATTATTGCGATCCTGGTTGCTCTACTTTTGCCAGCTGTACAACAGGCCCGTGAGGCCGCGCGTCGCTCGCAGTGCCGAAACAATATGAAGCAGCTTGGGCTTGCGTTGCATAACTATCACGATACGCACAGCGTTCTCCCTTTCTCAACGAGTGCAAAAGGATCTTGCGAAACCGGAAGTGGTAAACCTCCTGCGGGAACTGTCAAAAACCACCGTGGATGGGTTCAGGTCTTGCCCTTTATTGAGCAGGCACCACTCTACAATCAATTTGACCCGACTCAAGCTTCGGGTGGGTATGATCGAGCGGGGAGCGGAGTGACGGGAACACCTCTTGCAAGCGGAAACGATGTGGTTGTTTCAGCAATCATTGACGCGTTTTATTGCCCCAGCGATGATGGAAACCGCAAGATCACAACCACAAGCTCTGCCTATCAGATCGGTGGTGGATCTACTTTGCAGGGTGCAAAGACATCATACGATTTCCAGGCACACCTCGAAACGAGCGGCTGCACAAACTGGGGAAGCCGATCGCGAAGTACTCGCTATATGTTCGGCACAGAATCGAGCTGTAAATTACGTGATGCTCGAGACGGATTAACAAACACAGCCATGCTGGTTGAGACTACACTGGATGTCAAAGACGGGTACACAGCTCCTTGGGGGTACACGAATTGGACTGGTGCAGGAGTTGATATCACATGGCGAAGAGGTGGTGCTTATGGAGATGCTGGCATTAACTTTTGGCCATGTTGCTCTTGGCGGACTCCTCCATACGCCGATACGACAGCTGGGCGAGTCGCTCACTGGGGACGTGCAGGAAGCCAGCATACCGGAGGCGTGATGGTTTGCCTTGGCGATGGCTCCGTTCGATTTGTGAGTGAGAACACAGATTACACGACCCGTGTCCGCCTCGGGCGAATGGCTGATGGTCAGCCTCTTGGAGAATTCTAAGATCCTCTGTCCACTCAAACGACTGGAAGGCTGCCAGTATTGCTGCTTTCGAATTCTTTACCAATGACAACTTTCAGGTTGTCGAACAAATTCCACAACCTGGCAAACAATTAAGAAAGACTTTCATGTTAAAGAAAATGAATCTGCTGTTAGCGTTAACTGTTGCCTGTTGGTTTTCTGGATGTGGTGGCGAAGAGCCAGTCACTCCAGCTCCCGCCCCAGCTGGGAACGATGCACCTGCTGAAGGACCTGAAGCTGCGCTTGAAGAGGGTGGAGCTAACGCAGCACTCCCAGCTGACCAACAAGTGGATGAATAGTCCTTCGTTCTGAAGTCTAGTGTGCCCCTGCTGATCTGGCATGTTGGCCCGCAGGCATCTAGACCGCAGCGCTATTTTCAATAATGACAGTAGGAGCCAAAGAGCGTTCCTGCTGTCATTTTTTCTTTCGACGACGTCAATCACCACAGCCATGTCGGTTGGGGGAAGGCGATCAAGACTGGATATTGATTTCAATTGCCGCTGTAGATTTCAATTGCTGGCTTGTTTTCCCAGCGATTGCGTAACCCAACATTTTGGTCGTTTCAATAAATTGGAACCAGTCCGAAAAACTCTGACGGGTGGCACGCTCAGACTGGAGCGGAGCGTAAGGATGGGCGTGGCGAATTTCGTGTTGACTCTCATTCTTCCATGATTGGTAATGTTCTATCCATTTGCTGCGGACGGGGGCACGATCTAAGTGTAGTGAAGCGGAACGGTGCTCGTGGCAACTGCGCAATGGACGTTCACTAATTCATCAACCTCACCCCCTCGCTCGCCACGCCCATCACTTCACTCCGTTCTGGGTCGTGCCACCACAGGGAATGGTTTGTCGTGTACAAATTGCGTCGTCGATCATTTCATGAAGAACATGTAGGCTGGGATCGTGCCCCAGCAAATCTGCACCCAACAACTAAAACACAGGGATGAGTCCCAACTTGTGCCGCTCAAGCGATTTGAAATAAACGAAGATTGATGTTGACTTTTACGGGGGGGGGGGGAAAACTGAACCTTTTCACGGCGCCTGATGATCCAAGCGTGTCACACTCAGAAAAGGGCTATTGCCGGGGGCCACTTGCTGGCTTGTTCAGTAGTGCCAAGGGACGTTCAATTTGGCGAAACGTAATCTGCGGCAAGCGTGAACGATCGTCGCGTAGTGATTTCTTCACACTGATGAGTCAGGTCTCCGGGCCACAATTTTCAAGGAAGAGATTGTGGCTCTCTGAGTCAAGGAGGAAGCATGAGGAAACAGGTCCGCTCTGGAGTGACTATTGTTGAGTTGCTTGTTGTAATCGGCATTGTCGGTCTTTTACTCTCCATCTCAATCCCGGCAGTGCAGCAAGCGCGGGCAAGCTCTCGAGTGATGCAGTGCCGAAACAACCTCCGGCAAATTGGTCTGGCCATGGGGAACTTTGTCGAAGCCAATGGAGCGTTTCCGACAGCATCACAGCCGCATTCAACGCACCGAAGGTTGTTGTTCTATCTCGATGCTGCCCAAATCGGCGAAACATTGTTGGCGGATCAAGTGCCCGATTCGTGGGTCGTTCCGACTCTCGCTTGCCCCAGTGATCCTGTTGTACATGTCAACATGGAAAAGCATGGCGATTCCAGTTACTTCCTGAATCATGGATCAATCTTTGGATCTGCTCGAAGAGGGAAGAACGGGTTCTTTCGATCATCGTATATCGATCTGAGTCCACGTGATTTTACAGATGGACTTTCTTCGACTGTGGCAATGTCTGAGAGGCTTGTCAGAACAATGTTCCCTGTAATCGGCGATGAACCGACGATGATAAAGTCTCCAGGACGTTTTTATTGGTGGACAGAAACTCGTTACTTAGGCGCCGGAAATGAAGCGCTGGCTGTTGAAAACTGCAAAAACCATCGCACAGTCATGGAGCCGCAGTTCTATGGGTCGAATAACACGAATTATTATTCAGGTGATGGGTATCGACATTTGCTCACCCCCAATCACCCGAGTTGTTATAATGGCCCAGAAGATTTTTTGGTCTCGACCCCCGCGATCTTAACAGCCGCTTCCAGCCTGCACCACGGTGGAGTGAACTCATTGATGGTAGACGGAAGCGTTCACTTTATCAGTGATTCGATTGACGAAACTGTTTGGCAATCGCTCGGATCAAGAAACGGAAACGAGACCATCTCTGAGTTCTGAGGGCTGTCTTAGTGAGTTAGGTTGGGTGAAGCGAATGAGAGTTTGATGTGTTTGCAAGAAACGGCTTGAGTCGATTCTGGCAACTCTGTTTCAAATGGAGATTCGCGGAACCCAACATCGCAGAGTACTAGAGCGGCTTACTCGGATTGTTTGAATTCGCCCCCTTACCAGAGACGTAGGAGGTGAAAATTTGAACAATGATTTGGTGGGTTACGTTCTCGTCGTAATATGTTCAAAAGACATTATTTCTTTCAGAAGTAAATTGCGTATCCCACCATTTAACATAGATCGACGAACTCCACCCACCTACTAGCTCCTCACGGAGGCAACATGAAGACTCAATCTCGTTCCGGAGTGACCATCATTGAACTGTTGGTTTCACTCGGGGTCGTGGGGCTGTTGCTCTCAATTCTGGTTCCGGCAGTTCAACAAGCGCGCGAGAGTTCACGTACTATGCAGTGCCGAAACAACCTTCGACAAATCGGCCTTGCAATGACGAATATTGTCGAATCCGATGGGAAGTTTCCGACTTCATCCCAGCCAGAGCCAACTCATCACAGATTGCTGCCCTATCTCGATGCAGCACCGCTTGCAGCGGTACTTAAGGAAGGGAAGGATCCTGATTCGTGGGTTGTACCAACGTTTGCTTGCCCAAGCGATCCTGTCGTGCATGTCAACATGGCAAAAATTGGTGACTCCAGTTATTACTTAAACCATGGAACCTTATTTGATGACTCCCCTGGTGCATTCAATGGATTCTATAGCGATGAGTTCAGCGACACTGCACCGCGAGATATTACTGATGGACTTTCTCTGACCGTCGCAGCTTCGGAAAGATTAGTGAAACCACTCGTGAATCAAGTCATTGAAGAAGCGGATTTACAGAAACAGCCTAGGCGGTTTTTCTGGTGGACAGAAACTCGCTATGGAGTCAGTCAGGAAGCGAGTGCAGTTGAGAACTGCAAAAACCATCGAACTGTGATGGCTCCTCAACCATTCGGGATAAACGTCATTGCTTATCAAGCTGCTTTTGGATATCAACATTTATTAACTCCCAACTCGCCGAGTTGTTTCAACGGTCCCGAGGATTTTTCAATTGATTTCAGTCTCGCATTAATTGCCGCGTCCAGCTTACACCACGGTGGTGTCAATTCGTTATTCGCCGACGGAAGCGTTCACTTTATCAGTGATTCAATTGACGAAACTGTTTGGCAATCGCTCGGATCAAGAAACGGAAACGAGACCATCTCTGAGTTCTGAGGGCTATCGTAGATGATCGGTGTAAATGACTATCAGCGTCTAGGGATTGCCACCGGGCTGGTTCTACTGCTGTTAATAATCTGGTGGTTTTTTCTTAGAACACCGCCAATTGAGGCGCCTGTTGTCCGGGAGCCATTCATTAATGCTTTCAGGCTGGTTCGTCGCGGAGATGATGACAATTCAACCGAGGACGATTTTCCAATCGAGGATGCCTTAGAACTTTCAGTCAACACAGGTTGTTATCTGGAAATGACATTCACGCCAGGTTCTAATCTCCCTGAGTCTCTCGATGAAGAGGAAGTGCAAGCGGCGGAAGGCTGGTCGTTTCTGGTGGAAATTTATTCTGCTCGCGACGTGGCAAGAAAACATTCAGTGAAGCACCCTTTCAGGCATTCGAAACGAGATCAATCACGATTCGCATTCCGGACTCGGGGACCATCAATCAGACGTGTAGGACCTATTGCAAGTCAGCAGTATTGGCAAAAAGAGGTTGGATATTCCGGAGAACCAAAAAAACAAGAGGATTGGGGGGAAGAAGAAATTCGACTTTGGAGCTTTATAACTCCCGGTCCACTTGGCCCTGGAGAATATCTTTTTGAGATTAGAATGCGCCCTGCTGCAAGATGGACCTCCTCAGTCAGCGTGGCTCTCGGCCCAGAAATTGTTGTTCACAGAGGCAAGCTAACGATCAGTGGCGAGGAGCCTGTCCTTTCAAAACCCGCCCCGGCAAACTAATTCACTAGGGACGCTGAGTGGACCGGGACGGTTGGGTGCCTGAACGGCGTTGGGTGGCACGCTCAGACTGGAGCGGAGCGTAAGGATGGGCGTGGCGAATTTCGTGTTGACTCTCATTCTTCCATGATTGGTAATGTTCTATCCATTTGCTGCGGACGGGGGGGCACGATCTAAGTGTAGTGAAGCGGAACGGTGCTCGTGGCAACTGCGCAATGGACGTTCACTAATTCATCAACCTCACCCCCTCGCTCGCCACGCCCATCACTTCACTCCGTTCTGGGTCGTGCCACCCAACGCCGTTAACCCTTTTTTGATTGCTTGATATTTTGGGCGGTTTGGATTTGTTCGGGGGTGGCTTTGTTGATCTTGGGTTTTCCGGCGGGGCGTTCCTGTTTCTTTCGGGGGTAGTCGCGACTGGTTTTGTCCTGACGTTCATACTCATCCAGTAGTGCCTTGCGGAGCAGGTGATGGAGGCGATCCTTTTTCTGCTGGGGGTGTAAATAGTCGCTGGCGATCCTGCGAAATGCTCTCAACGATTGGGCGATGCTCAAGCGTTCTAATGGGATGCTTTGCGAAACCAGTTCATGCGATGCGTACAGACCAATCGACCACAGCCCAACTAACGACCACTGGAGTTCAACCTGTGCATTCGCAGCAGCGTGGCTGCGGAGCTTGCGACGTCCGAACGTTTGCTTGAGGTGTCGAAAGAAGACTTCCACACCCCAGCGAGCACGATACAGGTCGGCGATTTGTTTCTCGCTCAACCTGCTTTGATTCGTGACACTCGTAATGAGGTAAACCGGATGACGCGTGCTTTGCACAACCACCAAGCGGAACACCAATGGCGGTTGCTGCTTGCGTGCAGCTTTGTCAGTCCAGACGTAGACAATGCCGTTCGATTCACGAACAAAGCCCAACTTCTTGAGCAACTTCACATTCGCTCCGACGCGCACCAGGAGCTGCGAACCATGATCCAGAACAGTACTGGCGAAGCTGTAGCCAACGAAACCAGCATCACCAGTGAGCAACGCGTTCTGAGGCAAGCTGTCGAGCATCTCTAGCACATGAGAGCGTTCGCTGCTGTCGGCGGGACCGGTTCTCCAGTCCCACGGCAAGTTCAGCCCCACACGGAACAGAGTTGTCAGGAAGAGCTGCGACTGTTCAATCTTCTTGGTGGCGGCTCGGTCATTCGGTTTCTTGCGGCGGTTGCGTTTGCTGTTCTGTCGTGCATGGGAATACGCCGCTTGATTCGATTTCGTTCTCGGCAGCGACACCTTGCTGCCGTCGACTCCAAAAACCACGAA
The DNA here is from genome assembly GCF_007744255.1 of Thalassoglobus polymorphus. GTDB lineage: Bacteria > Planctomycetota > Planctomycetia > Planctomycetales > Planctomycetaceae > Thalassoglobus > Thalassoglobus polymorphus. The sequence continues at coordinate 787,438 of NZ_CP036267.1, forward strand.
TCCGTGCCGTGTCCAATCGCCCGGAGAGAGTGCTTCCATTCGCTTTCGCAGCGTAACCTGCAATGCCAAAACCAGCGGTTCGGTCCAGCGAATCAAGACCTTCATAAACGCCTGATACGATGTCGAGACCTTGGCCGATTCGTTTTGTAAATGTTGGATGAGTCGCTGCGCACAGAGAAAGCGTTCCCCCAACGTCGCTTCGTTTGACCACGCCCAGAGAATCGCCATCCAGGTCAGCCACTGTGGTGTCCAGGTTGCTTCTTTGCGCATTCGAATCGCCGACCAATCGACACCCCGCGTCAGCCATTGCAAGGCTTTGGATAAATCGACAGAATTGAGTCGTACGCCTCGTGCGTGCCGGTCTTGATGCGACATTCCCGATTCCTTTCGGGTTGAGAGTGGGTGATCTTTCGCTTCGCAACAAAAGAATCGCCACAACCTCAATTCGCATCAAGACTTCTTTCAATTCAGAAAACACGGTTAACGGCGTTGGGTGGCACGCTCAGACTGGAGCGGAGCGTAAGGATGGGCGTGGCGAATTTCGTGTTGACTCTCATTCTTCCATGATTGGTAATGTTCTATCCATTTGCTGCGGACGGGGGGGGCACGATCTAAGTGTAGTGAAGCGGAACGGTGCTCGTGGCAACTGCGCAATGGACGTTCACTAATTTATCAACCTCACCCCCGCGCTCGCCACGCCCATCACTTCACTCCGTTCCGTTCTGGGTCGTGCCACCCGCCCCGCAAACCCACCCCCATAAATGTGGGTAAGAGCAAGCTGGACGAGCCAGCAGTGGTGCACCGGTTTTGCCGCAGGCTGCGGACGTGCTGCGGATTCAGTTGAGAAGAGAGGTTTACTCCAACTCGAATGCGGTTGTCAGCAGTTTGTCTTGCTCCATTTTGTGAGTGGCCGATGAGCCTGTTGCGGGGCTGGCAGAGGCGGGGCGGCTGATTCTTTCGAAGGGGAACTTGCCCAGGAATTTCTCTCCGAAGCGAATGCGCAAAAAGCCCCAGGCACCCATGTTGGACGGTTCTTCCTGGACCCAGTTCACGGGGATCTCTGCCGGGAAATCTGCGAGAAGTTTTTCCAGCTGCAGAGTTGGAAATGGATACAACTGTTCGACGCGGACGATCATTGAATGGCGGATGCCGAGTTCCTCTCGACGTTGAATCAGTTCGTAGTAGACCTTTCCGGTACACAATAAGATTTGCTTGACTTCTTCAGTCTTGAGCTCGAGTCGATCCGGGAGAATCTCCTGGAAACGACCTTCTGCACAGTCCTCAAGAGTCGAAACACACTCTTTGTGACGCAGTAGGCTTTTCGGTGTCATTACGACGAGCGGCTTCTTCCAGCGACGTAAGACCTGTCGACGCAAAAGATGGAACATCTGAGCAGGCGTTGTTGGCTGGCAAACTTGAATGTTGTCATCTGCTGCCAAGTTCAGGAAGCGTTCGATCCTCGCGCTGGAGTGCTCTGGACCCTGGCCTTCGAAGCCATGAGGCAAAAGCATCACCAGGCTCGACAAGCGATTCCATTTATCTTCCGCACTGGCAATAAACTGGTCGATGATCACTTGAGCGGCATTGACGAAATCGCCGAACTGAGCTTCCCAGATGGTGAGGCCTTCCGGGCAGTCAAGACTGTAGCCATATTCAAAACCAAGAACCCCAGCTTCAGAAAGCGGGCTGTTATGGATATTCACGTAACCACGTTCATCAATAATGTTTTTGAGCGTGATAAAGGATTTTCCGGTGTCATTGTCGTACAGGACCGCGTGCCGATGGCTGAAGGTTCCGCGACGAACGTCTTGTCCACTCATTCGGAGTGGCCGTTCTTCATCGAGGAGTGACGCCAGCGCCATGATCTCCGCGCCGCCCCAGTCGAGAGGTTCTTCACCACGAGCCATCGCCTGTCGTGTTTCGAGAAGACGTTTGGCTTTTGGATGTGGTTTGAAATCTTCCGGGAGTCGAGTGACTTGATTCAGTAACTCCGTCAGTTTTTCTCGTTTGACTCCGGTGACAGGATTGTCCGCTTCCTCGGCTGGACCACCCTGGTAACCTCCCCAAACTCCGCCCCAGTGGTCTACGCAGCGAATGAAATCGTCACGGCGAGCTTCGCTGAGTTCGTTTTCGAGACGTTCGCGACGTTCTTTTTCGATCCGCTGTGCTTCATCACGAGTGATGCCGCGCAGGTTGAGCAGTCTTTCCAGATAGCCTTCGTAAACGGTCGCGTGTTTACGGATTTCCTTGTACATCACCGGTTGGGTGAATGCCGGTTCGTCTCCTTCGTTATGACCACGTCGACGATAGCAGTACATATCGATGACGACATCCCGTTTGAATTTCTTGCGGAAGTCGAGCGCGAGGGTCACGACCTGTGCGACGGCTTCCGGATCTTCGCCGTTGACGTGGAAGATCGGGATTTGCAACATCTTCGCGACATCGGTCGCGTAAGTGGTCGAACGTCCCTCTTTGGGTGTCGTCGTGAAGCCGACTTGATTGTTGACGATAATGTGAATCGTTCCGCCGGTGCGGTAACCGGCCAGTTCGCTCAGGTTGAGGGTCTCCTGAACGATTCCTTCTCCGGCAAAGGCTGCATCGCCGTGGATCAGAATCGTTGCTCCCCGTTCTCGTTTGAAGTCGCGATAGCGATCCATTTTGGAACGCATGCGGCCCAGGGCCACAGTGTTTACAAATTCAAGATGAGACGGATTGAAGCAGAGGGAGAGATGGACTGAATTTCCACGCGAAGTTTCCCAGTTTGCACTGTGGCCAAGGTGATACTTCACATCACCACGACCGATGTAGAGTTCTGGGTCGGCATCGTCGAATTCGCGAAAGATGGTTCGTGGAGACTTCTTCATAATGTTCGCGAGAACATTGAGACGCCCACGATGGGCCATGCCGATGACAATTTCACGGACACCTTCATTGCCAGCTTTCTCGATAGCCATGTCGAGCAGCGGGATCAAACTTTCGGCTCCTTCGAGTGAGAAGCTCTTTGCTCCGACAAATTTCTTGGCGAGAAACTCTTCAAAGACGACGGCGTCGGAGAGTCGCTGCAGGATGCGGATTTGTTCATCACGTGCGAGTTTGATGCGGTTACCCGACTCCTCCATTCGCTGAGCCAGCCAGTGCCGAACCTGAAGGCTGTCGATGTGCATGAACTGCGCACCGATGCTGCGACAGTAGGTTTGCTTCAACCAGTTGATAATGCCACGAAGAGTTCGTGTTGCTGGTCCCCCCACCCAGGAGGTCGAGACATCTCTGTCAAAATCACTTTCCTGGAAATTGTAGAAAGCTGGGTCAAGCTCAGCCGGGCTGGAGCGAGTGGAGCCGAGTGGATCGATCGATGCAAGTATGTGCCCGCGCACACGGTAATTTCGGATCAACTGATCCAATCGTTCCTGTCGTGATGCTTCATCGAGGCGACTTGCCGGGGCTTCGTGCCCAAGCATGGGTGTTTTTGCTCCGGGAGGATTGAACATGCTCCGCGCAGAGAAGGGGCTTTCGGGGCTCCATCCACTGGTGAGCCGGTCATCTCCATTCTTGACTGTGTCGAAATATTCTCTCCACTCTGGCGAGACGGAATCCCGGTCAAAGAGATAACTTGAGAAAAGTTGCTCAACAAATACAAGGTTTTGGCTGTTGAGCGGAATCACTGGAGAAGACACGATGAGTGCTCCAAAATGTGCACAAGGAATGAAACATAAGTCTATCTTGAGATTTATGCCTCAGCGAGCCGGATTTCAATGCCGACAGATAGAAAACAGACTGAAATTATCAGTTTCAGTCAAAGTGTGCGATGGGGATGGCACAACTTCACTTTTTTGTGATTCTTCTGGGAATTCCGAGAACGAAAAAATTGTCGAAGAGAATCTTGAAATTGATCCGAAGATCAGGAGATGACCTTTCTGACAGTGAGGGAATCACTCACTTCAGGGAGAGCCCGAAACTGGGCCGGTCGTTCACCATCGTATCAGGAACGGCAAGCATTTTTCCGCAGAATTCAGGGCAGCACCATGCTCGTCCGATGACCTTGATTCACTCTCATTGCTGAAAATACTGTTACAAAAGAATCCGCAGCATCTGTTTGCGTTTGCTCGAACGATCTGATCGAGTAGCTTATCTTATTGACTATTGTCTGTTTAGAATTGATCCTGAAACTTGAAATTGCTCTCTCAAACGTTGAGAAAAGCGACTATTCCAATAGCTTCCGGACTGGTTCTATTTCAAATCCAACGTCACTTAATACGACCCGTTGCCATGGCTCAACAGCGACTTGCAGGGATTTTTACCCCAAATCTGGTTCCTTACGACTCCAATCAGGAGATCAACGAAGGGGAATTGCGTAAGTACGTCGACTGGTTGATCGAGCGGGGCGTTCACGGATTGTATCCGAACGGTTCGACCGGCGAGTTCACGCGCTTCACCCTGGAAGAGCGAAAGCGGATCGTCGCGATCATCGCTGACCAAACTCGTGGTCGAGTGCCGATTCTGGCAGGAGCCGCAGAGGCGAATGTCCGGGAAACTTTAAAAGCCTGCGAATACTACGCCAGCCTGGGCGTGCGTGCTGTCGCGATTGTGGCTCCGTTCTATTACAAGCTCAGCCCTGCATCTGTTTATGCGTACTTTCGGGAGATTGGTCGCAACACGCCGATCGATGTCACGCTTTACAACATTCCGATGTTTGCCAGCCCGATTGATGTCCCGACTGTGCAGCGGCTCAGTGAAGAATGCGAGCGAATTGTCGCCATTAAAGACTCTTCGGGGGAAATCCCCCATATGATCAGGATGATTCAGGCGGTCCGTCCGAATCGACCTGAGTTCAGCTTCCTGACCGGTTGGGATGCCGCATTGATGCCGATGCTTCTTGTCGGATGTGATGGCGGTACGAACGCGTCGAGCGGAGTGGTGCCGGAAGTGACTCGCAAGTTGTACGATCTAACCCTCTCTGGGCAAATCGAACAGGCACGAAAGATTCAGTACGATCTGGTCACGCTGTTTGACACGATGATCTATCAAGCGGAGTTTCCCGATGGGTTCCGCGCAGCTGTCGAGTTGCGTGGGTTTCAGATGGGGCGTGGACGGCAACCTCTCTCCGATGAACAACTCGCTGACCTTTCGACACTCAGCCGAACCTTGCAGTGTATGTTGTCTGAACATGGATTTACCGATCAGCCGGTGGGCGGATGTCCACTTCCGGCCGGGCAGTCAGGTTCTCCTGGCGCGAATGAGCCCGACGTAAATGAGATTGTCGGGACCGTTGTTTCCGAGCTGAAACGTCGCGGATTGATCTCTTAATCGAGTGGAATTCATAGCTGTGTGAGATCTTTTCGCTGTGGACTTAATCTATACAGCGAAACGGAATTCCTAAGTCGTAGAACGCTTTCAAATCGGCTGGAAACTCTTCGAATGGCAAACTAGTATCTCAACGTATCTATTTGTCATCAGTGCTTTTGTTTATGTTGAGGGATTGGTTTCGAGTCATGCCCACCGTTACATTCACGAATCTGAAAAAGAAGAAAATCGTCGTCCCAGAAGGAGCGAATCTTCGCCGTGAAGCTCACAAAAACGGTGTTTCGATGCACGAAGGCATTCACCAGGTCCTCAATTGCCATGGCAACGGGATGTGTGGCAGTTGCCGAGTTCGCATTGTTTCCGGCGAAGAAAACCTGAAACGCAAAAAGTGGTGGGAAAAAGTCTTGCTGCTGCTTAACCCGATGTGGTTATTCGCTCGAATCGGACACGAAGATGAGATGACCCTCGCATGTCAGACCCGCGTTATGGGTGACTGCGAAGTGGAATCGACTCCGCCGATGAACTGGAGCGGCGAAGAATTCTGGGTGTAATTGCTGATTCTTTTTCAGCGAAACTGTGAATCTTACTACGAATCTTGATGTGCGAAATCGTTCTGGCTTCGCGCGCTGAGCCTTCCTCTCTACGATGATTTGAATATCTGCGCTGAATCCGCGTCGTTCGTTCACATTTCGTAGATTGTTATTCCACATGGCTCAACTGAACCCTGATGAGATCAATGTCATTCTTGCGACCGACTGCGGAAGCACGACGACGAAAGCAATTCTGATTCAAAAAGTCGATGGAGTTTACAGGCAAACTCATCGTGGCGAAGCTCCAACGACGGTTGAAGAGCCGGTTGCGGATGTCACAGTCGGCGTCATGAATGCTGCCACGGAAGTCGGTGAACTGGCGGGTCGGCGACTCGTTGACGACGACGGCAACATCATTCGGCCTGCGACTGAAAACGAAGGCTGCGATATCTACATCTCAACTTCGAGTGCCGGAGGTGGTCTGCAGGTTCTGGTGACAGGCGTGGTCCGTGAAATGTCGGCAGCCAGTGCGGAGCGGGCTGCTCTGGGAGCGGGAGCCATTGTGCTCGACCTGATTGCGTCGAATGATCGGCGTCGTCCACATGAGCAGATTCAGCGAATCCGTGAGCTGCGTCCGGACATGGTTGTGATGGCTGGCGGGACCGATGGCGGAACCGAGAAACATGTCGTTCAGATTGCGGAATTGATTGCACCGGCGAAACCTAAGCCACGCTTTGGAAACACCTATCAGTTGCCGATTATCTTCGCAGGGAATAAAGAAGCGGCAGCGAAGGTTCAGGAAACCTTTGACGAATCGATCGCACTCTCAATTGTTGACAATGTGCGGCCAACGTTGGAGTTCGAAAATCTGGAGCCAGCCAGAGATGAAATTCACGATCTGTTTCTCGAACATGTGATGGCTCATGCTCCGGGCTATGAGCGACTGATGAAACTGACCGATGCTCCAATCATGCCTACGCCGGGAGCTGTGGGGAATATCTTGCAGCAGATCGCTAAGGCAAAAGGGATCAATTGCGTTGGCGTCGATATTGGAGGAGCGACGACGGATGTGTTCAGCGTGTTTGACGGAGCTGACGGTAAGCCAGTCTTCAACCGTACGGTGAGTGCGAATTTGGGGATGAGCTATTCCATCTCGAATGTCTGTTCAGAAACGGGGATGGAGAATGTCCTCCGCTGGGTAGGGCAGGCGATGGATGAACGTGAGCTGCGGAATCGGGTGAAGAACAAAATGATTCGCCCGACGACGATTCCGCAATCGGCAGAGGCTCTTGAGTTTGAACAGGCTGTCGCTCGCGAAGCATTGCGGTTGGCGTATTTACAGCACAAGGAATTTGCGACAACTCTCAAAGGGATTCAGCAGCAACGGACTGTTGGTGATACGTTCTCTCAGGAAGGAGGAGGGCGTTCGATTGTCAATAATCTGAAATTGAATCTGCTCGTCGCTTCAGGAGGAGTCCTTTCTCATGCTCCTCAAATGTCACAGACCGCTCAGATGATGATCGACTCCTTCGAGCCAGAGGGGATCACGGAACTTGCGAAGGATAGCATCTTCATGATGCCGCACTTGGGTGTGTTAGCGTCCGTTCATCCGCAGGCAGCGATTGAAGTCTTCGAGCGAGATTGCCTGATTCAATTGGGGACAGTCATTGCTCCGAAGGGGACTGGAAAGCCGGGCAAGAAGTGCTTCAGCTACCGAATCACTGGCGAAAGTTTGAACGAGTCAGGCGAGATCGCTGTTGGTGATTACGTGGTGTTCGAATTGGGGCTTGATCATACGGCAAAGGTCGAGCTGAATCCGTCGCGCGGATTTGATCTTGGAAACGGAGCTGGTAAGAGTGTCGAAGCGACTGTTCGCGGTGGAACAGTCGGACTGATTCTTGATGGACGCGGACGCCCAATCTGGCCAGTCTGATCCCGATTTGGTCAATCTGAAAATGCGACGAAGTTACTTTGCTCCGAGTTGCGTGCTGCCGAGTCCTTTTCCGGATTCTGGTCCGAAGACGTATTTGGGGACGTTGAAATTCAACAGAATGGAAGTTGCCTTCTCCCACATCTTGGCTTTGAGTTGCTGAGTGGCCTGATTGATGGCAGCTTCCCCCGTCACGCCCTCGTCGAGATCAATGCCTCCTGTGTTGTTGGCAGAGATAGATCGTTGCCAGAGAGTCTGGTTATCTTGAATGATAGAAAGTGTCCAGGTGACTCGTTCTTCGTCGATGTCTGAACGATCGCTGAACGACGGGCCAATTCTTCCAATGCTGATGCCGCCACCCGTTTTTCCCTGGCTTCCTCGGACGACCAATTTCAGCTTGGCGGACGGATCCACGGTGATATTGTTTTCCGCAAATTTCGACCGCAGCGATTCTTTCACGTCAGCGGCAAAGTTACTGCTTCCTGGAGGAACAAGAACCTGAATATCCATTGCGATGGTCCCGCCCGAAGAAAGGGCGATTTCGTTCGGTGGATCTTTGGTTGCCAGAGCATTGATCGTTTCCGCGGTCGGTAGACTTTCTGATTGAAGGGTCATCGGTTCGCGGTATTTCTCTTGCGACAAGTAGAACTGCATTTCACCGGGGCCGGATTGCACGCGAACTCCGTTGAGTTGGTAAATCCAGGCGACGGCCTGTTTTTCAATTGAAACGCAGTAACCACCATCGACGAGCAGGAAGTCTGCCTGCGGCCAGGTCAACTGGCTTCCGGAGAGAGGAATTGGAAACGTCGTTTCAACCACTCCGGAGTCGACGCCGAGAATTGCGATTTCGCCGCCACCATTCGGTGAACTGTTGACCGCAATTTTGTCTCCCTGTGCATTGAACGCAATTGAGGTGAGCTCGCCATTCAAGCCTAAGGAAGGCAAGTAGCCTTCAATGTTTCCAGTCTCGGTGTTGATCAGCGATAAGGATTGCTTGCCAAGTACGGCGAGATATTTTCCGTTCGGGCTGAAGACTGGCCAGGAATTCAGAGAGCGAATTGGGATTTCGTAGAGCGATTCATGTGTGGAAACATTCCAGCAGGAAATCTGACCTGCTGTGGCGGTCAATACGCGGTCTTCATCAATGAAGTCTGCCCAGAGAATTGGGGCTCCGCCATCACTGCGGCCCTGACCGTAAGGGATGAAGCCGGCGATGTGTTTTTTCTCGTTCGTATTCCAGATGTCAAATCGATTGAAGCCATCGAAGTCTCGCGTCAGGATTTTCTCCCCAGTGGGGGAAGCTGCCATGAAGCCAGATGGAAAGGAGAAATCAAAGCGATTCTTCGTTCCCGATCCATTCAGTGGGCAAGCAAAGACCCAGCTTTTCATTGTGTCGGAATCTCGGACTTCTCCGTTCCAGATTCTCATCTGCTTATCGGTATACCCCAGCACAGCGCTCATGCGGTTTCGAGTGATCACAGCGTGGTGCAGGTTCTCAGCGGGGAGACCATCGATTTTCACAGGCGGAGTCGCAGCGATTTCTGCAGGGTCGGGAGTAACGTCCCAGATCGCTTCGGAGACTGGCTCGATCAGTTTTGAGTTCTCTCGTTTCAGTTTGAGTGCCGAAGGTTTGTCTCCTTCGGTGACGGTTGCAAATGGATTGTCGGCCGCGACGACTTCTGTTTTGATTTGTTCTGCTTCCCAGCGAGTTGGATTCGCAGGGATTTCGTTGAGGTCGAATGCGACGAACTGCTTCTTCTGCAAGACGCCAATTTTATCGCCACCGATTGGTTTAACTCGGTAGCGAACCGTGGATGAAATCAGGCGGGTTCCCTGTCCGGTTTGTGTATCAAAGATTCCTTTCCCGTACAGCAGAATGCGACGCCCATCGGGGAACCAGTCTACTGCGGGGCCTTGGTACTTGGTGTCTCCATCCACAGCACGGCTCAGTTGTGCATCTTTAGTGTAAGAGGCGAGAAGCTGACCAGACGCGACTTCCCAGACTTGAATCCAGGTGTTCCACGGGCCTTCGAGAAGGACAGCCAGTTTTTTTCCATCAAGAGAAAAACTGGTGGCGATAAATCGGATCGTTCCAATCCCGGACAATGAAATCTGAGCGGCTGTCTCACCCGTGGTCAGATCGTAAAATCGAATATCATTCTGGAAATTTTTGTTTCCCGGGGCTGCGAAATAACGGCCACCCGGGCTGATTGCGAATGGATGTCCGGGGTTCCACGAGCGACTAATTGCTGAGGTCGGAATCTCAATCGTTCGTTCCAACTTTAAGTCCGGGGTCGTCCAGACTGAGAGTTCTGAACGGTCGTAGTAGACCAGTCGATTATCCGCTGCGAAAAAGAGTGACCCGGTTTCACCGGGGGCGAACTCTTTGTCGATTTGTCCAATCGCACTACCTTTCTTGACGTCAAACAGGCCGATGATCGAAGTGTTTTCGGGTCGTGCAGCAAAGAGCAATCCATCGGCACTCAGAGCCATGAGTTGGCTTTTTTGCAACTGGATTTTTTTGACAATCCCGCGACGCTGTTTGGGTTCGAGGCTCCAGATCTGTCGGTTGTGCGAAGGGAGTTCATTGAGTCCGAGTCCCACATGGAGTGATGGCATCAGCGGATGGAGGACTTTCATCGGAGTGTAGAAGGCGGTGCCTGTCACGTCCGCTGAAGGGGCATCGATTTCGACAACGGTCGCTTCGTCAATCTCGTACGGTTGAACAGCTGCGTCGACGCGTAATCGCCACGGAATCATTTCTGCAGATCCTGTGCGATCATGGACGCTCCGATATTCTGCGGGGTCGAGTTTCACACTGTGCAGGTACCCGAAGGAGCGGTTTGTCGCAGGAGGTCCACCAATTGTTGGTGGTGCGCCTGTTGTGAGCTTCTCAGCGACTGGTAAGTTTGTCTGAAAGTGAACGAGAAGCTTCTTGGCGATGCCTATCCCGTGGCTGATTTCATGTCCCCGATTTGAACCGAATGACATGAATCCAAAACCACTCGTGTTGTATTTCCTCGCGAAGTGGAGTTCTGCGATTTGAGCACGCTTGATCGCTTCAAGGAGACTTTCCAGCGAACTCGATTTCAGCTTTTGAGCTTCGCTCACATCTGGACTTGGAAGCGCCATTGCTTTTCGAGAAAGAGGATTCATGAGCTGGTAAAGTTGCTCGGTTCGCTTCAGCTCAACTTGCTGTTCTCCGCTCCCGGCAAGGCTTTCGTATTCGTTGCTCATCCCGTTCAGATATTCGACTGTACTGCGGATGTATTCGTTCGCTTTGGCGGAATCGAACTTGCTTGCTGATCCGCCAGTGCTACTGCTTCCTCCTCCTCCTCCTCCAGAAGATTCGGCCGTAGCTGGTGGGGCATCTTCGCGACCATATGGATCGGAGGAGTCACCGCCGCTGCCACATCCAAGAAGGCAAAGGATCAGGCACAGGGAGGCGAATAGACCGATGGAGTGCAATGACATCTTCATTTCCATCTTTATGAAGCGTTGAATGAATTCAATTGAAATGCAGAGTACAGGTTTGTATCTCAAGGAACGATCTTACGAGTGTAAGCTAGTGTCGACAAGTCTGGTTTGGAATCGATCCAGAAAGGACGACGACTGTATCTTTGCAAATCGATTACCGAGAAGGCAAACGAGAATTGAATGAGAAATTGCGAGAGACCCGAATTTTCCCCAGCCTCATGAATTAGAGCAGCTTGCTCTACCGTGTGCCCGTGAAGAACGCATTTCCCTGGTAAAAATGCTGTTCGCCACGAGGCAGATCCTGCAAACCAATTCGAAAGATGCTCTAGAATTTCTTATCGCAGTTTGCCCGACAGCGTGGCTATGAAGAGCACGCTGCAACCGTTGGTGTTGTTGTTCGAAGTTGTTGTTCGCAACTTCAACGGTTGCTTGCCACGAGACTGTTCGCGTACATCTTTTTCAAAACTGCTTTAGATTGATTTTCGAAGTCCCAGCCCGACGGGAAGCGACTCGCCGAAGGCCATTTCTTCTTCACGGCTGCCGAGTTGACCACCCGATTGTACGAGTTCAATGAAGTGTGTTGTCGACTTCTGTTCGGTGAGCCAGACAACGATTTTTTCCCGCAATGAATCGCTGATGTCGCGGTAGCGGTCGCCAGTTTTGCGTGCGAGCTGCATGACGGCAAAGCGTCGTTCGGTTGTTGTTTTTCTCGGGATCATCAGCTGATTGATCCAGTTTTCAACGACTTCGATAGGAACAACTCCATTGAGCGGACCGTAAAACGGTTGACGTGCTCCGAGTCGACCAATGGTCCACAGCAGCGCCGGTTCAATTGCCTTGCTGTCGTGTTCCTCCAGCGTTGCCAGGGCGAGATCACCCGCTTCAATTTTCATCTTCAGTGGCAAGCGTTCGAAAGAGCCGATCATTCTCCACGATTCGGAAACTTCGTGAGTGTTCCCACGTCCGAGGAGTCGCCTTTTGTTCCTTTTGCCGGGTCGTTTTTTCCTGTCAGCTTCATCCATCTCGGCTTCGAGTTCGAGGGCGCGCTGATACTTTTTGACTTTATCTCGCATGTTCGTCACCACAGGCAACGCGAGAGCGATTTGTTGTCCTGTTGGCAGACCGCCAGCGATTCGTCTCCAGAGAATCCACCACTCGGTGAGCGAAGTGGAGCCGGTGAAATTGAGTTTTCCCTTGAGCCCCTTCCAGACTTCCATCACACGCCAGTCATCCATGGCGACACCGAACCCGGGACGCAACGAGTAGCCCAGCAGGTTGAGCCAACGGGATTCGTGGTCCGCACTCAGGCTGCGAGAAGCTTCGCACTCCATCAGTTCGTCCCACATTTTTCGGAGCAGTGACGGAGGCCAGTCTTCCTTCGACATCTGCAATGTCCGGGCGAGACGTTTCGCGATCCCGCTTGGCTTTTCAGATGCTTTACGACCGAATGAATTCTGGATGACAATCGCGGCGGCATCGAGAACTTGTTGATCCAGAACTCCTGCTGCCTCACCCTCACCGGTATGGCCTTCCAGATCGGTTTGAGTGGCGGAGCGGACGTCGAACTGCAATTGCCAGGAGCGGCTGCCTTCTTCTTCGCTGCACCAGAGTTGCAAGGTTCCGATTTCGTTCAGCTTGGCATGCACGACCACCGGAATGGTGACCGCTGCTTTTTCTTTTCGCGAACGGAGTACCGTTCGAATCGGCGGGAGGGCCGACATTTGCTCTCGCTCAATTTCGATCAGTTCACCAGGGGAATCGGTGAGCCGTGTGCTCGAATAGAAGAGTGGAAACTCGACTGGAGAGGCGACTCGCAAGTCGAATTCGAAATCGTCGAGTTCTGCTTCGAAGCCAGGTTCCGCACCTGCTGGCATCAGTGTGAGTGCCTGAAGCTGAGCTTCGCCATCTTCTTCGACGCCGACTCCCAGATAGTATGTTCGAGGTAGCCCAGCTGCGATGCGGACACCCTTGCCCCGTCGCACCATGCCGTAGTATGCCGCTCCGCGCGAGACTGCGAGGTCGTGCCGTTCGTTCTCTAAAATGTTAGGAGCCCAGTCGCTGTCGTCGCCGCGGAACCATGTCTTGATTTGATGAACGATTCGCTCTTGGATGAGCGGTGAGAGGAATGCTCCACCGTTGAATAAAACAACATCGGGGCGGGTCGCTCCAAATTGTTGGTCGGCATCCTCTTGAACATGATCGGAAAGAAAGGCTGCCAGGTAACGAGTGATCCCAGCATCGGCGGCGTAGGGGAGTCCGAACTCCTGAAAGCCGGAGCGAACTTGTTGCGGCTTTTCAGACAGGGCTGCTTCGGGAAAGAACCCGGAGATCAGAAGCTCGTGGACTTCGTCTCGCTTCAATTCACATTGCAGTCCACCGCCGATCAATTTTGATCCACCGCCGGAAAGTGAGATGGAGTAAGATTCAGGAGCATCGGGGCTGAGGAGGGTTTCTTTAGCGTGTCGGCAAATGCGAATCAAACTTCCCCACTGACGGGGCGAGAGCTTGCCTGTCTGATCGAGTTTCTGTTCGACATGTTGAGCCAGAGCAAGATCGAGGTTGTCTCCTCCGAGGATGAGGTGATCTCCGACAGCGACGCGATGGAACTGAACTTTTTGATCTTCGTCGCTGCGCACGCGAATCAATGTGAAGTCGGATGTTCCGCCACCGATGTCACAGACTAAAATTGTTTGGCCGGGAGAAACGAGTTCGGCCCAGTTTTCACTATTGGAATTGATCCAGGCGTAGAAGGCAGCTTGTGGTTCTTCAATGAGAAGAACGCGGTTGAGGCCTGCTTTTCTGGCTGCTTCGATGGTCAGTTCCCGGGCGACTTCATCAAACGATGCGGGCAGCGTGACAACGACATCCTGTGCTTCAAGTGGAGCGTCGGGATGAGCGGCGTTCCAGGCATCTCGAAGATGGCTCAGATACTTTGAACTGACATCAACCGGCGAGAGCATTTCGACTTCAGAGGAACCGTGCCAGGGGAGCAGGGGAGAAGTTCGATCAACCCCCGCATGGCACAGCCAGGATTTGGCGGATTCAATGACTCGACCGGGAACAAGCTTGCCTTGCTCACGAGCAAACAGACCGACGACTTCAGATGCGTTGCTGTCGTCCCAAGGCATCGAGAGCGAGTTCTCACTGAATTCGTCCTGAGCAGCCTGATAGTGAAACGATGGCAGCGTTTCGCGGGATTCGACTTGCCCCGGAGCCACAAGTTGTGGCACAGCAAAGGTTTCGACCTGCCAGTTGTCTTGCTGGGTATCAACAAAACAGAGGGCGGAGTTGGTAGTGCCGAGGTCAATTCCAACGACAAAGCGGCTTTCGGCGGCGGTCTCTACTTGGGGTTCAGCAGTCATTGATTTCAAACTGGTCAGGTCTCAAACGTTTGGCGGAATTGCCAAGCGGCGGAGAATAGCAGTTTGAATTGGAGACTTCACGGGTGAACAGTTTCATTGGTGGACGGTTTGTCGGATATTTGAAGTCTCCGCCCAAGAATCAGGCGATCTCTGGAGTTGCAGCTTTGACTAAATCGCGTTCTTCTTTTTTCTCTTCGACCTCGTGAAGCGTCAGGCCGGATTTGACGAAGTAGATCAACCCAACGATCGTGACCGGGACATATTGCGTCATGTGGTAGTAAATCGATGAGGCAAAGATGGCAGCTTCTCCTTTTTCGCCTTTAACGAACAACAGAAGCACAGCGGCGAAACAGAGTTGCATGACTCCGAAGTATCCGGGTGAAGGGAACAACGCGACGCCAATCGCGACGACACCGGTCAGCACCATGGCGATTGTCGGATTCGTCGGAAGGCCGAAACTCCATAAGGAGAGTCCAATCAGTAAACAGTTCAGGCCCCATTTGACGAGGGAAATTCCCAGCATAAAGAAAACCAGTCGAGCACTCTTGAGTGCGGACATTCCCTGCGCCCCTTTTTCAAGAAGCCGGCAGACTTTGTCTGTCAGCCCGTGAGGAATGATGCGCAGCGAGTGCGCGACTTTTTCCACGAAGGCCACAAACGGCGCTGTGAACATCACGTAAGCCAGACCAGTGAAGACGCCGATCACGGAGAGTCCGGCCAGAACCCAGGCCTGTTGCTGGATTTTCGGGTCGACACCTTCGATGAAAACCAAGCCGATGCCGAGATAGAACAGCACCGCGATGAGGTCAAAGAAACGTTCGAGGACGAGGCTCGACACAGCGACCGAAAACGGAACTTTCTGTTGTTTCGAAAAGACAAAGCAGCGAGCGACTTCTCCGATTCTGGCAGGCAATACGTTGTTCAACGAAAATCCGATCATGATCGGCGGGAGCAAATCTTTGACCGGGCGATAATTACCGACGGGGGCGAGCATGATTCGCCAGCGCCAGGCTTTGAGCCAGTAGAAGACAATCAACGTTCCCCAGATGAGTGGCAGGGAGCGATAGTCCGCCTGCTGAAAAGCGTTGACGACCTGATTCCAGGCGTCTTCATTATCGAACAGTGGACGGACTGCCAGCCACATGCAAACGACAGCAATCAGGATTCCGGCCGTCAGTGTGAATGTTTTCGTCTTGTAAAACGGCGTCTTGCCGGCCATTGCATGGGAACCCTTGAAGTGGTCATCGGACTGAAATCACAATACTTCGCAACTTGTATCTGTCACTTATCTGTCACTCTTTTCGCCATCGTGTTCGCGTTTTGCTTCGTTGCGAACCGCAATTTCACAAGGCTGATCTCAAACTTTCTTGAGCTATACTCCGGCGATCGCTCTAAGCTTTCGCCCCGGCGAGCTTGTGGATGTGCTTCCAGTGTGCCGCAGTGACCGGTTGAACGGACAGGCGCGAACCACGTTGAAGCAGCATCATATCGGCGATTTTCTCTTCTGCTTTGAGTTCCTCTCTGGTGACAGGTTTCTCGAATTTTTGAATGAGTTTGATATCCACCATATACCATCTGGGGTTTTCGGGATCGCTTTTTTCATCATAGTGATGGTCGTTTTTGTCGAAGGCGGTATGGTCAGGGTAGCCCGCTTTAACGACTTCAGCGGTCCCAACGATTGCCATGGGCTTGGCGTTGCTGTGGTAGAAGAAGACCTGATCGCCGACTTTGATGTCGTCCCGAAGAAGGTTTCGCGCCTGGTAATTGCGAACGCCATCCCAGCAGGTGGTCTGATTTTTGTCTTTTTCGAGATCGTCGATCGAGTAGGAATTCGGCTCTGATTTAAACAACCAGTATTGTTTCTTCTTTGAAGCTTTTTTCGCCATCGCCAGACTTTCGTAGCCGTTGAGAGGATTTGTTGACATTGCAACAGACGTTTACGGAATGTAGGTCATCGATGTTAGCACGCCAAGCTTAGCTGGTCACTTGAGCTCTCCGGCAAAAGTCGTTGAAGTTGTGACATCATTTGCTCGGGCACAATCGACATCTTCTGTTGATCTCTCTATCGTGTCACACTTCCCAGTTTTTCTTTCACTGTAAAGATGTGCAACCGTGTCTAAAACTCGCAAAGCAGGTTTGTTTCTGGTTTTCGTGACGGTCTTTATCGACCTTCTCGGGTTCGGGATCGTCATGCCGTTGTTGCCGCGATATGGGCGGCATTTTCAGGCCAGCGGATTGCAGCTCGGTCTGTTGATGGCCTCTTTCTCAGCGATGCAGTTCATTTTTGCTCCGATCTGGGGCCGCATTTCCGATCGAATTGGACGTCGACCGGTGTTGATTATCGGCCTGGTTGGTTCAACGATTTCCTATGCGTTGTTTGGGTACGCAACTTCGCTCGGCAGCGAGGGGACTCTCTTAGGGATGAGTGCCTTAACTTGGTTGTTTATCACCAGAATTGGAGCCGGGATCGGCGGAGCGACAATTGCCACCGCTCAAGCGTATATCGCGGATGTCACAGGACCAGAGGATCGTGCGAAGGGAATGGCACTCATTGGAGCCGCGTTTGGGATCGGGTTCACATTTGGTCCGCTCATTGGTGCCGGATTCGTCTCAGCTGACCCGGTTGTGAACTTGTCGAATGATCAATTTGCCGTTCTTCAGCGATATGAAGAGGGTGGTTCAATTGATGATGTGGTCGTCGAGATCAAAGAGATCGCTCCGTTGACAGGTGACGACGAAGCCTTGCTGCGGAGTGTGATGTCCGATCCTGACGTCGAAGTGAATCCGACTCCAAGTGCCGCGCCGGGATACGTCGCTGCGGTCCTTTCAGCGATTGCTCTGATTTTTGCAATCTTCATACTGCCGGAGTCATTGACTCCAGAGTCGAAGTCCGTAGCGAGGAATTGGTTGAACGTCGGGCAGTTCACACGATTGATGAGTTCAAAAACGATCGCGATTATTTTGATCGGGATTTTCATTTCAACATTTGCCTTCGCCCAGTTTGAGAGTGCGTTGTCATTGCTGACTCGCCGCATGGGGATGGCTCCTCGATATAACTTCTATGTCTTTGCCTATATCGGATTCGTGCTGACACTCAGCCAGGGAGTCTTGGTTCGTCGGCTGGTTCCGAAGCTTGGTGAATACAAGATGGCCGTTAGCGGTGCGGTTCTCATGACCATCGGTCTGGCACTGATTGGTCTGTCAGGATCGTGGGACTCAACGGCTGCTCTTTACTGGGTTTTACCGCTGAGCGTCATTGGGTTTTCGTTTGTCACACCGTCGCTGCAGTCGCTGTTGTCTCGATTAGCATCCGATGATCAACAGGGAGAAGTCCTTGGTGTCGGACAGAGCTTGTCGTCACTTGCCCGGATTCTTGGCCCGATGGTTGGGTTGACGCTCGAAGAAACATATCCATTCGGACCTTACTGGACCGGAGCGGGCGTGATGCTGGTGAGCGGCCTGCTATTCTTGATGCTGCGGACAGCCGTCTCTGGGGAAACGAAACCAGAAGTTGAACAGCAGGCAAGCTAAGCCGGGCACTTTAATGCATCTTTCGAATTGATTTGCAGGATCTGCCGTGTGGCGAGCCGTCTATGAAGTCCTGAAGGTGACTTCGCGAGCATGACAAGTATTGCAAACGCTCTGCTGTGCGGATGGAAAAATGATCGGTGCAGTCTTGTTATTTTTTCAGAGCCGCCTGAAGTGCCTCTTCAAGATTCGGATGATTGAATTGAAATCCGTTTGACGTTGCGACTTCCGGGATTGCGTTCGCGCTAGGGAGGATGAGAGCTTCGCCCATTTCACCGAGAACGAGTTTGACTGCAAATTTTGGCATCGGGAAAATGGTCGGGCGTGAAAGGACTTTCCCTAACGTTTTCGTGAACTCGCGATTGGTGCAAGAGTTCGGAGAGGTCCCATTGACCGGACCGGAGATGTTTTCATTTTCGATGGCAAAGTGAAACAGTCGAGCGATATCTTCCAGAGAAATCCAGCTCCAGTATTGTTTTCCATCTCCCATGATTCCGCCGACGCACAACTTGAAGGGAGTGAGCATCGCCTGGAGTGCTCCCCCATCTTTCGACAAAACAAGCCCTGTGCGGACGTGAACTGTGCGGATGCCAGCATCACGTGCCGGCTTGGCTGCGAGTTCCCAATCTTTGCAGACTTCTGGAAGAAAACCGGTTCCAGCCGCTGAGGATTCGGTCAGAACATCATCTCCACGGTCACCGTAAAAGCCGATTGCCGAAGCGACAATCATCGCTTGTGGAGTATCGTCCATGTTGGCGATTGTGCGGGCGAGTAAGTCCGTCGATTGAATTCGGCTCTCGCGGATGCGACGTTTTTTGGCCTCGGTCCAGCGGCCTTCACCAATGTTTTCGCCCGCAAGATGAACGAGGACATCGCAACCTTTCAGCAACGATTCCTCCATCGATTCTGCAAGAGGGTCCCATTGAATTTCATTCGCGTCAGCCGGTTCGCTCCGAGTCATTTTGATGACCTGATGACCGCTGTTTTCGAGCATTGGAACGAGCTTCTGTCCGAGAAGTCCGCTGGCACCTGTGATGTATATCTTCATTGTCTCTGTTCCTCTCGATTCCGATCTCTGAATCAGATGAACCGAAATTCTTTGCTGACGATAACATGCTTGTAAAACTCGCGAAGTTCACTTGCGTAACTTCATTGACTGTTCGTCACACAATACAAGTATAGACTGAAATCAATCTCCGGCGACTCTGTTTGGAGCATCTTTCGAATTGGTGTTCAGGTTCTGGCTCGTGGCGAACAGCAGTTTTATTGATGAAACGCGTGATTCACGGTCACACGGTACAGCATACTGCTCTAAGAAGAAGTAGAGACCGAGATCCATATCTGGCGACTCTGTTTAAGGGTAATCACCATGGCGAGAGGGAAATAAGTGAACGACTTGTCAGTACCTCGCGACGTTTGTGCCGAAGTCCTGTGAGGTTTGCCATTCTTTCTTTGCTGCTCGCTGAAGAGCTTACGGGAGTGTCGTCGTCTGTTTTTCTCCCGGGACAATCGCAGGGAGCTGACCATAGGAGGATGGATGCGGAGGGTTGTAGCTTCTTGAAGCTGGCTCGTTTTGGCTTGGGCGAGTCTCCTGATAGCCACTCTGGATGATCGGTTGCTGCTGGTAAGGATTTGTCTGATTCGACTGATTCAAAGATGAGTGGTAAGGAGGTGGTTCGATATAGTTCTGGTTCGAAGCTGCTGCCCCTGGTATCTGTTGTGTTCCACGATTTTCTCCGGAACTGCGATCCTGGACCTGTCCGTAGAAATTCTGATTGAGAGGCCGCTGAGCTGAGAAGTTTTGTTGTGACTGCGGCTGTGGCTGGTATTGCTGTTCTTGCTGTTGCTCTTGAAATTGCTGCTGCCCCTGTGGACGCTCAGGCTTGTTGTCTGAGGTTGTTTCGTAAGGGAGCATTCCACCATGTTCTGCAGGAGAGCGTAAGGCAGGGGCATTCGGAGCAGGCGTATGGAGGTTCATCTGCCGTTGGTTCCATGCTCCCTGCATCTGTTGGTTCAACTGCTGACTGGCAGGCATTCTTTGTTGACCAAGTTGCTGCTCCATTTGCTGTTGCTGCCTTCTTTGTTGTTGAAGGAGCTGCTGCTGTTGTCCCGGCGTTTGATGATTTTGTTGCTGAAGATGCGCATCGTACCGAGAGGCTGTCCCGAATTGTTCCGGTCTGTTGGTGACTTCTGAAGTGGGAACTTGTTGTCCCATGGAGTTCACAGCTGGTCTGTCGAAAGCTTGCTGAAGATCGAGCGGAGCCATGTCGGTCGGGAGGACGCGGTTCGGTTGCGAGTAGCTGCTCCCGTTCCATCGTGAATTCGCTCCGGGCTGTTGCTGTGGAGCAGTTTGGTTCATTGTGGGGAACATCGATCCCGGTCCGAGACCCATTCCCATGCGGGCTGCTTCGAGGCTCGCTTCCTCAAATGCGTTTCGACTGCTTGGCTCTTTTGGTGAGTTGATGTTGTTTGGCGAAGGTTGGTGTCGGGGCGGGTTTTGATACTGGTTCGAGTGATTGAACTGCTCAGGATGATTGTTGAATTGTTGCGCTGGATTACTGTACTGCTGCGACGGTTGCCGTAATGTTGCTGGGGCTCCCTCTGGATTTCCGTTGGGAGTTGCAGTGACGTTTCTTCGACCTGAATAAATTTGTGCGGAGGTCGATGGCGTTGCAACTGATTGGTCGTTGGTCGGATATTCGTATCCGAGATTACGCGTCTCATTCAGCTGTGCAGCAGAGTTTTGTGGGTGGTATCCGACCTGCTGTGCGCGGTTGGTCTGCGCGTTGTGTTGTTGCTCTGGTGTTGATGTACCGCTCCACGGTTTTTGCAGCGGGTCGTGGGAGGCGTTTTGTTGAGTGAGGTATTGAGATTGTGAGATCGGGCCTGCTGGAAAGCGGCTGTTCTCTGGAGGTTGTTGCGGATTGAAATCGGAATTGACCGATTGCCCAGAAGAGATTTGAGGGAGTTGAGTGGGAGACTGTCGCACAACTTGTTGCTGTTGTCTCACCACTTGCTGTTGGTTGGGAAGGTTTGAGATTTCCCCTTCACGACCGATGAACAGAGCAGTTCCCTGCTGTCGGTTCCCGTTGCCTCCATAGGCCTGTCGTGAGGCACCAGACTGCTGCTGCTGGAAGTTTTGTGCGTATTGCTCTCTAGCGTTGAGCGGTTGGGGCGAGCGAGTTTGTTGTGATCCAAGCGAGGATCGTTCGATGGCTCCGGTGGAGCTGTTCATCGAAATCGCTGAGCCCTGGTGGTTCTGGTATCGCTCACGATCAATCGCAGCCAATTCATCTTTGAGTCGTTGCTCAGGGTTGAGCTGACTGTGTGATTGGTGTTGCATGTCGGGGCGGATACTGGGCAGGCCGGAGAATTCTTCACGGGTCGGTTGTTGAACTCTGCTCATGGCAGCTCTGTTTTGCAACTCTGCGATGCTTGGTTGTTTCGGATTGGTTTCAGAGTTGACCTGCTGCTGTTGCTGCTGATGTCCAGGCATCAATTTCCCGAGAAGCGACTCTTCTTGTTTCTCTGGGGTCGGCTTGACCTGTTCACTGGCGAGTTGTCGCGCCGCTTCCGAACTCATGATCTTGCTGTAGGTGGCCTGTGCTTCACCCGGTCGGCCTTGAGCGGCATAGACATCGCCTAAATGTTTGACGGCATCGGTATTGGTTGGATCGACCTGAGTCGATCGAAGAAGATATCGCTCACTTTCCGCGAGTCGATTTTGAAGGAGGTAGGAATAACCTAAGTTGCCGAGAATTTTGGAATCGCTGGGGGCTTGAGCCAATGCGTACTGATACTGTTTCTCAGCCTCTTTGAAGTTCTTTTCAAGATCAGCCACAACCGCCAATCCATGATGAGCTTCAACATTTTGTGTCGGCTGAAGTTCGAGAGACTTCTGGAAATGTTTTCGCGCTTTCGATATGTGACGATCATCTTCGTCCTGATACCAGGCAATGATTTCCTGCTGCCCTAGCTTGATGCTCGCTTCAGCTTCCTGTTCAGTTCTTGCAGCTTTCTTTTTGACGTTTTCGACAAATTTGCGTGAGTTCTCCTCGATCTCCTCTTCAGTCATCTCTGCCTTCGACGATTTCGAGCCGAAAGGGAGTGACTTCAGGGAGAATGAACTCGTGTCCGCTGTCCGACAGCCCATCGTCAGACAAAGTGAAAACAGAATGAGTCTGTTTGTCGGTTTCATAATCGACCTCGGCAATGCCGAATCGTGCCCTTACTCGATCCCTGACCGATTTCTTCACACAGAAGCATCAGGCTGAGAATTGAGTAGTGATTTGAATTCTGGATGTGATTGTTTAGCCCGGAATGGGCGGGAGGGGAGGGACTCGCCGGGAATTGGCAAGTTGAGCCGCTGTTCTAGCGGATATTGGATAACGTGTCGAGACAAGTTTTGTGACGCCAGCGAGGGTCTTAATCTGTTGCATGGTAGTGGTTTACAGGGCGCTGCAGATTGATGCCTCGAGTTCTTTTTGGGTTGGATGATCGGCAATGTTCCGAATTTCCCCGAAGTATCAGTTTGTTCGAAGGCGTTCATTGTGAACTTGCGTTTTTACACAGACCATTCTCCCTTGGTGTTGATGGAGCCAGTAGAACCCGCTTTAATGTATTGAATTCCCCACTTGATGTTCCCCAAACATCATACCTATTCCCACCTTATGGAGACCTGCCCATGGTTTTCCTGAACTGGTTCGGCCGTGTCCTATTCGGCTGCTGTGCAATCGCTGCCGCCTGGAGTGTGTGGTATGTGATTTATCTGCAATCTCATGCTGCAATTGCAGAGGGCGAGAAGCCAAAACCAGAACAGGTGATCGCTGTCGAAGTGGTCGCTGCTCAGCAGGACATGATTGAAGAACGCATTGAACTCGTCGGAAACTTGCTCCCCGTCGCTCAAACAGAAATTCGCTCTCGGGTGGATGGATATATTGTCGAACTCCCTTTCGATGTTGGAGACCGCGTCTCCAGTTCTCAAACGCTTTGCCGTATTGATGACTCGGGTCAGCTGGAAGCACTCGATAAAGCGAAAGCAACTCTGAAAGCAGCGGAAGCTCAATTACGTGTTCAAGAGTCTCAGTACCGATTCACACAAAAAAGTGTTGAGCGGGAAGAGCGACTTGCCTCACGAGGAGCTGGAACGGATGAGCAACTCGAGACCGCTTACTCGAACAACGAAATCGCTCTGGCCCAAGTCGAACTGGAACAGGCTCGCGTCGCTGAAGCGAAAGCAGATGTGAACGTTTTGGAAATCGGGCTGGAAGATTTTAGTCTCTCGACACCGATCTCTGGATATGTGGCTTCACGAATGGTCGATATCGGCGACTTGGCAAAGCCGGATGTCCCGTTGATGCAAATTGTTGATCTGGAGACGGTCAAGACGACCGTCAATATCATCGAAAAAGACTATCAGAAAGTCGCAGTCGGGCAGGCTGCGATGGTGACTGTCGATGCCTATCCTGAACGGACATTTGTTGGCGAGGTAAAACGTATCTCTCCAGTGCTGGATCAGGACACACGCACAGTTTCTGCTCAAATTGAAATCAAGAATCAGGATTCGTTATTGAAGCCGGGGATGTATGCGAGAGTCTCGCTGAATTCAGAAAAGGTTAAGTCGAGCGTGATTGTACCATTGTCAGCGGTGTTGGAAATCAACGGGCGCCAGGCGGTTTATCTCGTCGACGCTGCTGGTAAGACTGAGTTACGGCAAGTTCGCCTCGGCTCCAGCGATGGTTTGGTGACAGAAGTCTTGGAGGGGGTTGAAGCTGGCGAAAACGTCATTACGCTTGGGAATCGGCTCGTCAAGCCAGGGCAGCTGGTCAATGCAGAGCAACAGCAGCAGCCCTGGGGACTTGATGAACGAGCGCTTTCAAGTGGAATGGAACCGTCAGCGGCTCCAATCGGTGATCCTGCAGGTGATCTCGTCACAGATCCACCAATCGACCCAACTGCAGACAGTGCTCCACTGGCTGGTGAATAAAAAGGAGGGGTGCTATGAATCTTCCTCGTCTGGCGGTGCATCGTCCGGTGAGCACGATGATGGCAAGTATCATTGTCGCACTGCTCGGTTGGGTTTCGTTGACAGAACTTTCCGTCGACTTGATGCCTGATCTTGAGTTTCCGACAGTGACTGTCACCACACTTTATCCGGGCGCCGGGCCGGAAGAAGTTGAGACGCTCATCACCAGACCGCTCGAACAGGTTTTGAGTTCGGTAAGCGGGTTTGAGCGTTTGACCAGCCGGAGCCTGGAGGGGAGCAGCAGTGTCCGCGTCCAGTTTAAGTGGGGAGCCGATTTGGATGTTGCCGTCGATGAAATGCGACAGGCGATTGATAAAATTCGACAGGCATTTCCTGATGATGTCGAGATGCCGTACCTGCGTCGCTACGACGCCAACGGTTCGCCAATCATCTATTTAAGTCTGAACAGTGAACTGGAAGTGACAAAGCTGACTCAGTTTGCTGAGAGAGCGATTATTCCACGGTTAGAACGTCTCGATGGCGTGGCTCGTGTTGGCATGCGGGGAGAGGTCAAACGGGAAATTCATGTCGATATCGACCGTGCGAAACTGGAGTCACTCTCAATTGGTGTCGACCAGGTTGTTCAGGCACTTGAAGAAGGAAATGTCAGTAAGCCAGCTGGCGATTTCGAAGAAGGGCATCTGCATCGCCTCATTCGGAGTCGAAGTGAATTTCAAACATTGGATCAGATCCGGGACCTTGTCATTCAACGGACTTCCGGAACGGTGATTCGCGTTAAAGATGTTGCGGAAGTGGTCGACAGTCACGAACGAATTACTCAACGGACACGTACGAACGGACGTGCGGGAGTGATGGTTTACGTGTTCAAACAGGCCGGTGCCAATACGATTCAAGTGAGCGACGACGTTCATAAAGCCGTTGCTGATTTGAATCTCGAACTTCGTAAAGCCGAGCTCATCATCCGGCTCGATAAGTCAGATTATATTCGCAATTCCATCTCGAATATGCAGTATTCAGCCGTGCTGGGAATGGGGCTGGCGATGCTGGTTCTGGTTCTCTTTTTGCGAAGCTTTCAGAGTACTCTGATCATCGGGATTTCCATGCCGCTTTCGGTCTTGGGAGCGTTTGTTCTGATTTACTTCTGGGGTTTTACTCTGAACATGGTCTCCTTTGGCGGTCTCGCTTTGGGGATCGGGATGCTTGTTGATAACTCCATTGTTGTGCTGGAAAGTATCTTTCGAAAACGGGATGAAGGACTCCCTCGCAAGGAAGCTGCGATTGAAGGAACCAATGAAGTTGCCAGTGCGATTACAGCGAGTACCGTCACGACACTCATTGTCTTTCTCCCGTTGGCGTTTGTGCATGGGATGACTGGCGTCCTGCTTCATCAGTTGGCCTTCGTCGTCTGCGGGGCGATGATATGCTCTCTGTTTGTGAGTCTCACACTGACGCCGACTCTTGCTGCTTATTTCCTGTCAGAGACAACCACATCTACAGAACCGGTAAGTCAGAGAAGTCGGGGCCGGAGAATTCTGCATCTGCTTGCAATCCCTTCCAAGTGGTTGCATGCCTCCACGGAATTTGTTTTTCAGTTCATCGAACGCATCTACGAGAAGTTCCTCAATTTTGCTTTGAAGATTTATCCTGTGACAGCCTCGCTGTTGCTGATTCTCTTTGCTGCGATTCTGGGGCTCGTCCCTCGTGTCGGAACGGACTTCCTTCCTAAGACCGATGATGGTCGAATTGGAATTACGGGAGTGATGGCTCCCGGAATTCAAGTCGATACGCTGGATCGACAAACCAAGATCATGGAAGAAGTCGTTGCCTCTGCAATTCCAGAAACCCTCACAAGCTCGGTCTTTATCGGTGATTCAGCTGATGACGGAGAAGATTGGAATGAAGCTCGGGTGATTCTGCAACTTGTCCCCCGGGACGAGCGGGAATCGAGTGCAGAGGAGATCCGTAAGCGGTTTATGGAACACCTGAAGCCAATCCCCGGGATGAATGTGAACGCTCGTGTCTATAGTGGGCTTCCGATGGCCCGGATGTTCAACAGCAACGGAGAAGATAACTTAGCGATACTCATTCGGGGGCATGATCGTACCACCGCGAATCAACTGGCTGATGCCGTGATGCAGGCAATGAGGAACGTGACGGGGATTGTCAATGTTGAAAAACAGATGGACAAAGATCGTCCACAACTTATGACGCGAATTGATCGTGCTAAGGCGAGCCATCTTGGCATCACGGTGCAGACGATTACAGACACGCTCGAAACGACCTTTCGGGGAACTGAAGCGACCGTCTTCCGAGAAGATGGCGACGAATACAACGTCCTCGTTCGATTCAATAAGGAGGACCGCTCCCGGCAAGCAGATCTCGATCAGGTTTCTGTCACAACAGACACAGGACGACTTGTGCCTCTGGGGAATCTTGTCTCGTTTCAGCTTGGGAACACGCCACTGGCAATCGACCGGTTGGACCGTCAACGTGTGATCATCATCTCGGCTTCAGCAGAAGGGCGTGACCTGGGGAGTGTCGTTAGAAACCTTCGCGACGAAATTGCCAATGTTCCAGTCCCGGATGGATTTCAAGTCGATATCAGCGGCGACTGGGAAGAACAACAGAAAAGTTTCGTTCTGCTTACGAAGGGTTTTTTGCTCGCGGTTCTGTTGATGTATATGGTCATGGCTGCTCAGTTTGAATCACTCCGTGATCCACTTTTGATTCTGTTCACACTTCCTCTGGCCGCCATCGGAGTCATTCTGGTCTTCGTCTTCTGGGACACGACCCTCAATGTACAGTCGTTCATCGGACTGATTGTTCTCGCTGGTGTGGTCGTGAATAATGCGATTGTCCTCATCGATTATGCCAACCAGTTACGTACTCGCCACCCGGAGCTTCCGGCATTGGAGATTATTCGCAGAGCCAGTACCCGGCGTTTTCGTCCGATTGTCATGACGACACTCACGACTGTGCTCGGCATGCTCCCTGTTGCCATGGGAACTGGCGAAGGAGGGGAGCTTCAGGCCCCGATGGCCCGTGTGGTGATCGGCGGTTTGCTCTCCGGTTCGGTAATCACTTTAATCGTTATTCCGTTAATCCTGCGTGTCACGATGAAAAAGGGAGAACCAACTGTCGAGGCAATAGAGCCATCGACGATGGTGCACGAGAAACCAAAAGCCCTTTCTGCAGTGTGACTTACGTTAGTGTGACTTACGTTGTTTTTTGCCAGCGCTTCGGTAAACTTGTCCCCTGAAACAGGCCGCAGAAGGTGTTTCTCGTCAATTTTATAAGACAGGCAGTTCAAAATGCTCTCAAGTGCGGGAATTGGTTCTGTCGAAAACGCAAAGCTGTGGCATGAACTGAGTTCCGACACTATTCTGTGAGGAACAGGATCACACGCCTCAACTTGCCTTTTGAGCCAGTTGCACTCACTTGGGGTCACCTTCGGTGAGTGCCGGACCTCGTATCAAACGTCGTGTATTTAATTCCAGGAAGATTCTGAGATGACGATCTCGGTTGAAGAGTATTTCGCAACACGTAAAGACGACCGCAAGAAAGAAACGCGGTATCTGAACGTGATCAACAAGGACTCCTGCACCAGCTGCCAATCCTGCGCGACTGTTTGTCCTGTCGATTGTATCTATGAAGTTCCGAGCTCGATTCCTGGCCAAAGCTACCACCAGATCGATACATCTCGCTGTATTGGTTGCCAGATGTGCTACCGCTCGCCTAGTGATAGTTCCAGTGTTTACCAACTCACGATTTGTCCCTGGAATGCCATCGACATGCTTCACAATCCGAATGTGAAGCCGGCTGAACAGTCGAATTTCTTGCCATATTGGAAGGGATCTGAAGAGGATCTCCCTTGGCCGAAAATTGAAGAGTACGGCTACCAGCTCCGTCTGGATGGCGAAGTCTTCCTCCCGCTGGGGCGCGAAGACCTGATTGAGATCATGGACTGGTTCACAAAACCTGACTGGTTGTTCTCTGAAGATGGTGAGACGATCGCCATCGCATCAGTGACAAGCGGAGGCGAGAATAAAGTCTGCTACACAGCCTCTGAAGAAGGCCACGACCTGTTGGAGTGCATCTTCGACGACTGGCAGCGAATCTTCATGGACTGATTCCCCGCGAATCATTCAGGCTTGAGTGCCAGCGAATCTTATGGAAGTGCTGGGGCTTCGCTGGTTGACTCGATCCCAATCTTTCTTAGAAACGGTTGGAGTACCACGAGCAACCCGACCGATGCGAAGATGTGGATCGGGAACAGCACTGGAACGAGAAAGCGGCCCTCGACAGACCAGGTGGCTGCGATTGCGAACAGGTTGATGGCAAAGACTGCTAGCAGGACTTTGCCGATCGGAGTTCTCCCGATCGACCAGATTCCGAGAAGCATCAATGCGGATATGATCCACTCAGTTGGATTTCTTGGCCGACATTCTTGATACATCTTGGTTGGTGCGAGCAGGGCTGCTTTCATCGGATTGGCTAGAATCCACTTGAGTGCCTCTGCTTTGCTGTATTCAGCTTTGGCGATTTCATTTTCAAGCTGTGACGCTTGTGGCTCGATCACACCGTCGAAAAATCCCTCGGTTTCAATGTTAGGCCACAGCCCGTTTGATTCCCAGATCGAGTCGCCAAAGCCTGCTGAGAGCTGGACAAGTCCTTGTGTTCCTAGTGGCATCATCTTTTCAGTCAGCTTGATGTTCCGTACCGCCCAGGGGGTGAGGACCACTCCGGTTCCAACCAGAAAAACAGTGACGGCAAGAACTGATTGGCGAAAATTAAATTTCAGTTTCCGAATGATCCAGTAAAGTGTCAGGCACATTCCAGGGCCCCAGAGAATCATCATCGTTCGTGCGAGCATCGAGAAACCAAACGTGAATCCGATGAGTGCTGAGTGCAGTAAGATCTCGGGGAGTTTGGCTCGCTGCATTCGTTGAAGCCGCAAGAGTGCGATACAGATGATCGATGTGAAAAATAACGACATCGATTCCGTCAGGATTGCTCGTCCGTAAAGCCGTGTGCGGACGTCGATGACGATGAAAAGTCCGAGGGCAATAACGACGCTATGCCAACCATAGCGGGGATAGAGTGTCATCACGATCAGCGCCAGCGTGCCAGCCATGAAGCCTGCATCCATGATTCTCGTTGCCCAGAACTGCCTTCCGAAAAGACGGTTCAAGTAGCTGATGGCATATGGATAAAGTGGCGGTCGATAGGTGACCTCCCAGCGAGGGCGGGGTGTGAGTTTGAATCGCTCTGCTGTTTTCGCAGCAATATCATACGGTTCTCTGAAATCGGGGTCTTCGGTGTTCACCGCGAATCCGCGTCCGTGGGCAAGTTCCCAACCGATTGAGTCGTAGTCGACTTCATCTCCCGAGGTCGATGGGGGGCCATTCAAGTCAAATTTGAAATGGTAGTACCCGACAAAAATAGTCCAGCATAGACCGAAAGAAATGAGGCCGACGCACCAGTTCGGAAGTTGCCGGCTGGTTGAGTCTGTTTTCTGTGGAAGTGGCTCAATCATGCTTTTCTTCCAGACTGTAGAATTGAACGGAGAGTCGTTTCCGCAGGAGATGAAGTGTCGACTTGGTGATAACGACAGTTTGTTTCGCCGGTCGCTTTTTTGAGGTCGTGCAAAAACTGATGAAACTCTTCGAGATAGCCCGTCCGGATCGCCTGAGCCTGAATTTGTTGATCGCCAGAACCTTCGAGGTCACGAAACAGAACGGAGCCTTCAAACGGAAACGTCTTCTCTGCTGTGTCGAGTATGTGAAGCAGGCGGACGTCGCATTTCTTGAGTTGCAATAATCGCAACGCTCGACGGAATGCAGCCAAGTCACCAAATGCATCGGTCAGGAGAATCACAATCGACTTCTCTGGAACACGTTCGGCAGCTTTCAAAAGGCCGGTCCAGTTTTCGTCTTCAAGACTTGTCGTCTTGCCAGCTTGGTGAAGTTGAAGGAGTGCTTCGAGTTGATTGATCAGCGTTTGTGTCCCGGCGGTTCCGTACAAAGGACCGATAATGGATTCGATTGAATCATCAAAGCAGAGCAGGGCGGCCTTGTCTCTTTGGTAACAGGTCATCCAGCCGATCGCTGCAGCCAGGCAGGCTGCATAGTTTAATTTGTTGAGCGGGGATGACTGCGAACAGTAACGCATCGAGCCACTCACATCGAGGAGCAGCCAAGCCTGAAGCTGATTTTCATCTTCGAATTGCCGGACATAAAACCGGTCTCGTCTTCCATACAACTTCCAGTCGAGAAAACGAACATCATCACCGGGGGAGTAATCGCGGTGTTCTGCGAAGTCGACGGAGAAGCCACGTTGATTCCCTCGATGTGTGCCGGTGAGGATGCTTTCGACAAGAGAGCGGGCGCGCAGGGAGAGTGTCTCCATTTGCGCGAGGGCTTCGGGGGTCAGCAGGTCGGCGCTCACTCGCTTATCCAACTTTGGTGATGAAGCGTTTCAGGAAATTTTGAGACGCTTCGTCACCGGGACCGGGGACAATCTCGATAAGCTTTTGAACAATCTGCGCAGTGGTGAGTCCGTCAGCCTCGGCGTTGAAGTTCAAAACGAGTCGATGCCGCAGGATCGGCAGGAGCATCGCTTGGACGTTCATGGCGGTGGCGAGTTCACGCCCGGTGACTGCAGCATGTGCCTTGGCAGCCAGGACCAGCCATTCCGATGCACGTGGCCCTGCTCCCCAGCTCAGGTATTGGCCGATCTCATCAGGAGCTTCATTCTTTTGGGTTCGTGTTGCACGAACGAGAGCGATGGCATAACGGACATCGTGCTCTGCCATCGGCATGCTGTGAATGGTCTCTCGAAAGCGGACAAGTTGTTGCGGATCAATCACTTTGTTCAAGCTTGCGGTTTGACGAGACGTTCGCCGTTGTACAATTTCGAACTCGTCTTCTTCATCAGGGTAGTCAACCTGGATTTCCAGCATGAAGCGATCGAGTTGAGCTTCCGGGAGAGGGTAAGTTCCCTCCTGTTCGATCGGGTTCTGTGTTGCGAGCACGAAGAACGGATCGGGCAGAGAGTGTCGCTGACCATTCGCGGTCACTTGCCGTTCCTGCATCGCTTCGAGAAGTGCCGCCTGCGTTTTGGGAGGTGTTCGGTTGATTTCGTCTGCAAGAAGAACCTGTGTGAAAATTGGACCGGGAATGAAACGGAATTCACGTTGTCCGGTGGTGCGGTCTTCCTGAATGACTTCAGTCCCGGTGATGTCAGCAGGCATTAAGTCGGGAGTGAACTGAATGCGGTTGAATGATAAAGCCAGCACATCAGCCAGCGATTTGACCAGCATTGTTTTTGCCAGTCCAGGCACACCCACAAGAAGAGAATGTCCACCGGAAAGGAGCGAGATCAGAATCTGATCAATCACATCTTTCTGGCCAACAATAACCTTCGAAATTTCCTCACGTAACTGATCGGTTGCAGCTTGCAACTCTTTCAGGTCTTCAAGGGTGGGGGAGCTTTGGTCGCTGGTGGCCATATACAGTTCATTGGGTTGAATTCACGACTCTGAAATCACTCGTCTATCATAGCTGTTGACCCTGACAGTTTTGAACTCACCCGGACTTGAATCTCCCGTTTCGCCGGACACTTCAGCAGACACTTCATCTGTTCGAAGTCAGTCTTAACGCCACTCTTCGTGGTGAAAAAGTGATTGTGGTTGCAGACTTCTCGGGTGAAGTTAAACTCAAAGTCCCACCATTCCATAAGGATCCCACCATGCTTGCCTCCCGAAGACGCTTCCTCGCACAATCCGCTGCAACATCTGTTCTCGCTTTTTCATCGCTGAGCCGCAGTAATTTGCTCGCACAAGGAAGTGCGGTTTCAGAACATCACTATGAAGTGGTCGACGTGAAGCAAACCACGGTGAAGCTGGAGTATCGACCAGCTCCTCGACGGAATATGGATCGGGAACTTCCACACTGGCGATACACCGAATTTTGCGAGGTTCAACTCAAGTCGCAAGTCACCGGAACAGGCGAAACACTGCTCTACTATAACTGGGGCGTTCCCTCAGAGCTCGATGTGAAGCGGGTGATCGGCAGAAGTGCCATTGAAATGATGTGGGATGATACGCTCGGCTCCGGCTTGCAAATGGCACTTTTTGATGCCGTCGGCAAAACAGCAGGCGTCCCGGTGCATGCATTGATGGGACAGAAGGTTCATGAGAAGACACCGCTCTCCTGGTGGAACATCGATACCATCGCTGAAGACATGGCGAGTGAATGTCAGTTGGCGGAGCAGTCAGGATACCGATGGTACAAAACAAAGGGCCGTCCCTGGTTTGATGTCTTCGCCCAAATGGACGCTGCCACAAAACTCGTCAGCGAATCATTTAAGATTGATATGGATTTTAATGACACCTTGCGCGACGCCGACCGCGCAATGCCAATTCTGGAACGTCTCGCTGAGTATCCGCAAACCGACATCTTTGAGTCACCAATTCCGCAAACGATGGTCAAGGACAATCAGCGAATCACGAAAAAGACCGATGTGAAAGTTGCGATGCATTATGGCAAGCCTTCTCCAACAACTGTCGTGCGTTCGAAGTGTTGCGACGGATTTGTTATCGGAGGTGGAGCAACGCGAGTCCTCTCGCGAGGACGTTTCTGTGAGCAAACAGAAATGCCGTTCTGGTTGCAACTTGTTGGATCAGGAATGACCGCAGCCTTTTCGCTTCACTTTGGGGGAGCACTGGAGCAGGCAGTCTGGCCAGCGGTGAACTGTCATCAATTGTACGAAGACGATTTGCTAGTTCAGCCAATTAAGGTCGAAGAGGGTTACGCACGAGTTCCCGATGCACCCGGAATTGGTTACGAACTCAATCGTGATCTTGTCGAGAAGTTGAAAGTACCGAAACCGAAAAGACGGCCCGAGCCGCAACGCCTCATTGAAACAAGCTGGCCTGATGGTCGAAAGATCTACACTGCGAGCAACGGCAAGGTCAACTTTATGCTCGATGCCGCCAATCGCGAACGTTATCCATTCTTCGAAGATGGTGCCGACACTCGTCTTGTTGAAAATGACGGCAGCGACCAGTGGAAGCGGTTGTATGAATCCGCCAGGAAAAATGGACCGATCGCGGGATAAGGACTTTCGGGTACATCACTTCTTTTGTCATACACTTCATGTGGAGACCCTCCTGGCAGGATTTCTGCAATTGTCAGCGACCTCAACAGTCGATACACATTGTTGAGGGAATAGATAGAATGCAATCCCGAGTTGTCATGCGGTATTCCTTGGAATTGAGATAACGATGTTACGAATTGAAAGCTCAGGTCGGCAGCAACTTTGCGATGGAATGAATCGCCGTCGATTTATCGAAGTTGGTTCGTTGAGCGCGTTTGGCCTCGGACTGGGATTGTCTGGGCTGCTGAAGCATGAAGCGACCGCTGCAGAATCAGGCACGTTTCAACAACAGTCGAAACGTTCTGTAATCATGATCTGGCAGCATGGTGGCCCATCGCAGCTTGATACCTTCGATATGAAGCCGCTCGCTCCTGCGGAAATTCGTGGCCCATGGCAGCCGATTGCCTCAACGCTTCCAGGATTAGATGTCTCAGAACTTTGCCCTGAACAAGCCAAAGTGATGGACAAATGCTCGGTGATTCGAAGTTTCTCGCACGGGAATGGAGATCACTGGGCAGCAGCTCACTGGATGTTGACAGGTCGATTGGGGGCAAACGGGTCAGACCGTGCGCCGCGTCAGCCATCAATGGGGGCGGTCGCTTCGCACTTGCTCGGGCCTCGCCTTCCGGGGGCGCTGACTTCGGTCAATATGAACGATGGTGGATTCGGCTATCACGGCGGAGCGTGGATGGGTGTTGCACGGAATCCGTTTCGATACGGAGAGTTCAGCTACGGAAACGAAGCAGGGAGATTGCCGACCGGAGATCACAAAAGCTTTTCACTCAGTGACGGCTTAACGCAAGAGCGGGTGATGAATCGTGTTGCGTTACAAAATCAGATGGACCAGCTGAAGCGAAAGATCGATACGTTTTCGACCTTTGATCAGCTTGATGACGTCGACTCTCAGGCACTCGATATTTTGATGTCGGGACGTACACGCGAGGCGTTCAACCTGGATGCTGAAGATCAGAAAACAAGAGACCGCTACGGTGAAGGCTGGGGCGAGCAGGCGTTGTTGGCTCGGCGTTTAGTGGAAGCGGGCGTTCGATTTGTTTCGTTGAATACCGGGTACTGGGATGATCACAGTAATATCAAACGTGGTCTCGACGCCAAAATGCCCCGGCATGACCGCGCCGTCGGCGTGCTGATTCAGGACCTTGCAGATCGCGGCATGCTGGATGACACGCTCGTCATCTCTGCCGGCGAGTTCGGTCGCACGCCAAAGATCAACGGGAATGCCGGTCGAGATCACTGGCCACAGGCTCAAAGCATTCTACTCAGCGGCGGCGGTTATCGACACGGGCAAGTGATTGGCAGCACAAACGCCAACGCTGAATACCCGACTTCTCGCCCCGTCGGAGTCGAAGACTTCTGCGCCATCGTTTACCGCGCACTCGGCCTCAACGTCGACGACACCATCATCGACCCCTCCGGCCGCCCAGTCCACTTACTCCCCAGCGGCGTCGTACCACGAGAACTGATTTGAGAGCGGAGCAACGTCTCATGATCTGCCGGGCGTGGCAGGCCCAGCACGTAACGTAGTGGAGTATTGGCGTGGCGAATGCCGAGTTGACGTGGAATGATTTAGCAACATATGAGCGAAGAAGAGAGTCCAGTCATTCAACCACAGGCAAGACATACTTCAGCAAAAGGTGACCGGTGATATCACCACTTACACCTACGAATGCCAGCTAGTAGAATGGGTGGAGTGAAGTTCCCCACTATCCGTGGGGAACTTCATCCGCAACCTTGCAGTGGTTGCTTCAATAAAGTCGATTCCACTGTTTAATCATACCTCAATTAACCCCAACACGATTAGCGATTAACAAAAGTTGCAAAATGAACAGCAAGCACAGACTAAAAACTTATATTTTTATTGTGGTTTTATTCCTGATCATTGTCGCTGTCGCAGCATCGCGCACGAGAAAACAAGAGTTCTTTGATGCAACTCATGTTGTGACGGTTCATTATCGTGGACTAGGTTTATCTGTGTCTGATAGCTGGGTTGGGAATAAATTCATGAGTGTGACTATCGAGTACAACAACAAAACCTTCTATTGCCAAGATTTTAGAGATGATGGGACTTGCAAATTTCGTGAAGAATGCCCTGGTGGAACAGTTGTAATGAGAGGACGTTCTAGGTATTACGCCAGCGATGACCCATTAGGGTTGGGCAGTCATGATATTAATCCATATACAATTGTAAGTGGAGAGACTTACGACAGAGATGGACTGGTGGTAAGCAGAATTTATAATGGAGATGGGATTGTAAAAAAAATTGATTGCATAAATGGTTGGGTTAATGTTGTTTACAGAAACGGTGAAATGGTTTCTTATGATACCTTAGATTGAAATTTCAGAAATGGACATTTCTTGTGCTCTTCGAGACAGATGTCTACGGCGTCAACACTGATCGCTGTCGATTCGCATCACCCAGATGGGTTTTCTTCACCACGAGAGGCTGTAGACCGTTTATTTTAAACAGGCGGTATGTTCTCCGGTCACGATTACTGGGCTGTCGACCCCGGCGTCATGAAAGCGAAAGTAGGGTCTGCTATGCGGACCGAATACGTTAACCGTTGGATGCAGTAAGACCCACTGATTTACAGTTCACTCCAACCATAGCATAACTCGAAATTCGCCCTCAAACGAAATACACCAGCCTCAATCTGGTCCGCTCATTCTTCCATGATTGGTAATGTTCTATTCATTTGCAGCGGGACGTCTTCTTCTCCTGCATACCAGCGCCGGTTTCCAGTGTTGAAAGAACCCGAAAGCTCTCATTCGCTTCACCTAACCTGCGTCACTGTTGATGGACCTCTCCGTATTGTAGAATGTTGAAACTGCATTCGCACGGTTCACAGAGGTCGGGGCACGCAGCGTCACTATGGAGTAATAATTTTGGAAGATTATTTAGACGAATTTGTGGATAGCCTTGGCAACGGCGATGACCCTCACGACTGCTGGCAAGAAAATGGGTTTTGGCCAAGTCGAGTAGATGCAAGTCTCGAAGATATTTGCGTATGGATTACCGCGATATCTTTCAATTATTTGGAAAATGGTGGATTAGAAGCTTACTTAACCTTCGTTTCAGGTCGTGCTTTGCCAGAGTTGTTAATTGGTTTCAAGATACTTGAGTGTGAGGAGTTGTACAAAGTTTGTGAAATATTGCTTAGACAGTTTGGTGCGAAATACCCAAGGAAGGACTCCGTAAGAGGAAAAGTAGTTGTAAATAATTTGCATCAGATCGAAGCTCTCGAAACTAAGTTCTTAGAAGCAATGGAAGTAGATCATTATTCTGAGAAAGTTGAGACGTATGCGCAGCACTATTTTGAACAGCGGAATAGGTCAAAGTGACTGTAGGTCAGTGATGTAGGCTGCGGGACGGGTGGCACGCTCAGACTGGAGCGTAGCGTAAGGATGGGCGTGGCGAATTTCGTGTTGACTCTCATTCTCCCATGGTTGGTAATGTTCTATCCATCTGAAGCGGGACGTTTTCTTCTCCTGCATACCAGCGCCGGTTTCCAGTGTTGAAAGTACCCGAAAGCTCTCATTCGCTTCACCCAACCTGCGTCACTGTTGATGGACGTCCCCGTATTGTAGAATGTTGAAACTGCATTCGCACGGTTCACAGAGATCGGGGCACGCAGTCCGCTGTAAGCAAGGCCAACCTGCCCCTGCCCTACCTTCACTGACAGATCGGAACATTATGACGTCGAGCGAGTTCCAACATCGGTTTGAATCGACTCGCTGGACGTTAATTCAAGCTGCGAATCGGGGTGAGGATTCCTCATCGGTGAATCACGCCCTGGCGGAACTCTGTGAAATCTACTGGTTCCCTCTCTATGCTTTTTCACGCAAGCAGGGAAACCAGGCAGCCGATGCTCAAGAACTGGTTCAAGGATTTTTTGTTGAACTGCTTGGCGGTTCGTTTCTTCAAAAAGCAGACTCAGAGAAAGGAAAGTTTCGCTCGTTTCTTTTAAAGTCATTTCGAAACTTTTGCACGGGACAACATCGTTCTCAAGAGGCAATCAAACGAGGTGGCAACCGACAACACTTGTCGATCGATATGTCACAAGGCGAGTCGCGCTACCAGATCTCTCCGTTTGATTTAAAATCGCCCGATCAACTCTTCGAACGGCAGTGGGCGCTGGCACTTCTTGAAACCGCCATCTCACGCCTGAAACAAGAGTATGTTTCAAGCGGAAAAAATGAATTGTACGAACGCCTCATCCCCCACTTCACTGACCTCCCCAATGCGCGTCCGTATGTTGAGATCGCAGAATCGCTCGCTATTAATGAAACCGCGGTGAAAGTGGCTGCCTACCGGATGAGAAAACGTTATCGAACCATCCTCAGGTCCGAAATCGCAGAGACTCTTCAATGTGAACGCAAAGAAGATGTCGACGACGAACTCAAATGGTTGATTTCTATCTTAGGTCAATAAAATTGGTGCTTCAGACTGATCCGTGAATGAAAATTATCAAGAAAGAATTCAACACCGAGGCACAGAGGGAGTTCAGAGACCACTCTGCATGTCATCTCATTTTTGATTCTATTGCAATTCAACACGCCATCGTGCGATAACTGCTCCGATTCAGTGAGTTTTCGTCGAGCGTAAAATTCGTTTCGGGACAAAATTCCAGATTCTCTTGTAACCATCACTCGGGAAATCCTTAGTACATGATGAATAAACAATGTCATCAAAGTACCGGGAGACCGCAATGAGTGAGCAAGTCGCAGCATGTCCGCAGTGCGGAGCAGAACTCCCCGCAGATGCCGTTTCAGGACTGTGTCCGAAGTGTTTGCTACAACTCGGTTTCGACAGTGTCCCCAACCCCGGAACAGAGACAGGGCCGTACCATCCCACCTTCATTGCCCCCACAGCTGAACAACTTTCCCCATACTTCCCGGACTTCGAAATCCTCGAGCTCATTGGTCATGGCGGGATGGGGGTTGTTTACAAGGCGAAACAAAAAGAGCTGGATCGCTTGGTCGCCTTGAAGATTCTGCGACCTGACATCGAGAAAGACCCCTCGTTTGCAGAGCGGTTTCAACGCGAAGCGAGAACCCTCGCTCAGTTGAACCACCCGAACATCATTACGATTCACAACTTTGGAAGAAAAGACGATCTCTACTTTCTGGTCATGGAATACGTGGACGGAACGAATCTCCGGCAGCTGGAGCGATCCGCTCAACTGAAGCCGGCTGAGGCGTTGATGATTGTCCCAAAAATTTGCGAAGCTCTGCAATACGCCCACGATCGCGGAGTTGTCCACCGGGACATCAAGCCGGAAAACATTTTGATCACACAGGAAGGCTGGGTCAAAATTGCGGACTTTGGTCTCGCCAAACTCTCGGGAGTGCCAGATCAAGTTTCACTCACCGGAACCTGGCAGATTATGGGGACGCCACATTACATGGCGCCCGAGCAGTTCGAACATCCGACTGAAGTCGACCACCGTGCAGACATTTTCTCGCTCGGCGTCGTCATCTACGAAATGCTGACTGGAGAACTCCCACTCGGCCGGTTTCCGCGTCCATCAGAGAAAACAGCGGGTGACAAACGACTCGATGACGTGGTTGAACGTACTTTGCATAAAGAACCAGCCAGTCGATACCAACAAGTCAGTGAAGTCAAAACCGCGGTCGAAGGTATTTCTTCATCACCAGAGCAGCAGCAAGGAGCTGACTCGTCCAGAAAAACATACGGTTCTTACCTGTACGAAAAGCTGACCGGCCAACAATTGAAGGCAACCTCAAGCCGAGCAGACTCACCTGAAGAGTCCCGAGAAAAGAGACTCAAAAGCTTGCACAATGGAACCGTTTACATTTTCCTTTTGTGTACCATCAATCTTCTTGGAGCCTTAATACTGCTCCCATTTCCCGGTGTGAATCTGTTGTTCATCTTCGGATTGGTCAGCGGCTCTGCTCTGTATGTTCTGAAACACTTGATTCTTCGTCGGCAAAACCTGCAACTGGCACAGTGGCTGACGGTGGTGGCCTCACTTCCTCTGTCGATGTTGTGCGTCGCGAACTGGATCGTTCTCTTCTTGTTCGCAAGACTCGACACACTTTGGAAACCAGAGATCGAAAGTGAGTTTGAAGAAGTTCCCTGGAACGAGACAGATGCAGCTCGGCAATGTTCCTCAATCTGGAGTTGGGTCAAATCATTCTGGGGGAGTGTTGTCTCACTGTTCATGAAATTGTGGAACGAAAAGTCACGCATTCTTGATGGAGTCGTTTGGCTTTTCAGATCCTTGCTTCGGAAGTTCCAGGCGATCCTGCCGCTCTTTCTTGGCCTTGCCATCTGGAGCGCAATGTGGGGATCGGCTGCATTTTTCGTGGAAGAATATTGGATCGAGCGATACGCCCCAGCCACATACCACATACGTGACACAACTGCAGGGACACTGGTTCCACACTCAGGTGCGTATGAAGGCATTCAAGTCACTGTCTCGGAGTCTGGAACGACTTATGGGAAAAAGCTGCCATTGAAAAAAAGTCCTCGCTCTGGCATGAGGCTCCAACTCATTCCACATCCCTCCAGTAAACGTCAGCGCCATTTGACACACGAATTCTACCTCGACAGTTCAATTGCCCCGCCGAATAACCGTGTCGGCATCTGGCGAGAAAACGAACTGTTGTCGCCGGAGTTTCTGAAAAAATGGATGGCGGAAGCTGGAATCGATGTTCAAGATCCAATGGTCCAATCAGAAATCGAACATCTTGACCAGCAGGTTCACCTCTTGCTTGAAACGGGAGGCATCGAGAGAGACCGAAATCACGAAGTCACTTTCCCCTCCGTTGACACGTTCTTTGATGAGCAGTATTTCACTGCAACTGACAAAGGGTACGTGAGTCATTCCGTCAGCACTGACAGGGAAGTGCAAAGAACATTACAAAGTGCCTTTGTCATCACCTGGCTACTTGGATCCGTCTCCCTGTTAGTGATCTTTATCGCTTACTGGATGACACCGCAGTCCGATGAACAGTTTGAAATGCGGTCTCCCGGACTCTTGAAATGGTGCTCCCGAGGCTTGATCGCCTATTCCTTATTCGGATTTTTGAGCCTGCTGTCCGTCGACTGGCTACTGTTTCGCTCAGGGTGGGATCTCAATTTTCTTCCTGATTTTTCTCACATAGACGACCCGGTCCGCTTCGCCTTCGAAGGAGCATTGCTCGCCTGCCTGATCGTGACTCTTCTCGCTGGTCTGACCATCTTAAGACAATCACATCTCTTATCATCAAAACGACTCGCCATCGTCGCAGCGATGATCGTGATGATCATTCCACCGTGGAATCTCCTCGCATTCCCGCTCGGATATGCCACTTTCTTTTTGATAAAAACAGCTGTCCCCAAACAGTAACGTACGCAGACAAGCAGTGCCCTATCCCCACTGATAAGTGGGCGGCTGAAAGAGAGTTTATAACTCTCAGGAAGGAAGTCACTATGTCCAAGTCCAATCGTTCTGCTGAGTCTCCCAGGCGTGTGCGTCGGAGTTTCTCGGAAGAGATCATACGAAGTGAACTTGTCGAGGCAGCTGTTGATTGGGAATGGTCGAGTGCTCGCTGGTACGCAGGAGAAGAAAACGTCCCGCTTCAAATGGATAGAACAGTACCAATGGTGGAAGAATGAGAGTCAACACGAAATTCGCCACGCCCATCCTTACGCTCCGCTCCAGTCTGAGCGTGCCACGCGTCTGCATCAAGACTTCTTTCAATTCGGAAAACACGGTTAACGGCGTTAAGTGGCACGCCCAGCACGTAACGTAGTGGAGTAATGGGCGTGGCGAATGCCGAGTTGACGTGGAATGATTCAGCAACATATGAGCGAAGAAGAGAGTCAAGTCGTTCAACCACAGGCAAGACATACTTCAGCAAAAGGCGACCGGTGACATCACCACTTGCAACTACGACGTTGTTCCACTTCATGCCCTAAAGTCCATCTTGGCGACTCGAACCCTGCTTTCCAAAGCGGAGCTTGCCGCAGAACCGGAGAGTCTTCGACGAAACACGACTTGGCGTATTAATGAACTGCTGGGATTCGATGGTTTTGTTCATCTCTACTTTCCACAGTGCCGGTCGGGCAGGGGGGCGTGGCTGCTGGTGCCTGTGCTGTTTCAACTGATTTCTCAGTCTCTACGCTCTCAAGTTGATTTGTGGCGCGATGCTTTGAGTGACATCGTCGCATCAACATTCTTAAGCATATCGCTTGTGCAGGGTGGTGAAATGCTGGGCGTTCGCGACC
This sequence comes from Thalassoglobus polymorphus, assembly GCF_007744255.1. Classification (GTDB taxonomy): domain Bacteria; phylum Planctomycetota; class Planctomycetia; order Planctomycetales; family Planctomycetaceae; genus Thalassoglobus; species Thalassoglobus polymorphus. The sequence continues at coordinate 828,962 of NZ_CP036267.1, forward strand.
GGTAAGAGTCTCTCTGAAATCATTCTCACACATTGGATTTCTAAAGCGTGGAGCTCGTGAAAGTTTCAATGATACCACAGGAATTGTGCGAGATATTGTTTCTTTCGTGCGATGGAGAAGTCTGAATTCGAGGCTGGGGATGTGACTTGGTACGTCGTTTGCTTATCTCGATTTCGGAGTTTGATGCTTCAAGAAAGCGATCCCTCCTTGAATTCATTCCGCAGTTGCGGACCTTTTCTCTCCTGAAGGAGCTCTCAATGTTTACGCGTCATCGATCACGTGGTTTTACTCTTATCGAACTTCTGGTGGTCATTGCCATTATTGCGATTCTAGTGGCACTGTTGCTGCCAGCGGTACAGCAGGCTCGCGAAGCGGCACGACGAACTCAATGCAAAAACAATTTGAAGCAGTGGGGACTGGCTCTTCATAACTATCACGACACAATGAATGTCTTTCCACCGGCTCTGCTGAATTCCGGGCGCTACAACGATGCGACTTACTATGGTGCAAATCGTCCAGGGGTTCTGAATACCACGGGCTGGGTGTTTCTCTTGCCATATATTGATCAGGCTGGCTTGTACAACCAGTACGACTTCAATGCCTGCTCGAGTATGTCTTCACCGTACGGTCATCCCGTACAGCAGACTGATGCCGTCAACGCAGAGGCCGTCAGTACGAAACTCAATGTGTTGGAATGTCCGACAGCGGGGGTTGAGACCTCAGACTACGGAGCAGGAACGACGACCTTCTATTCACGCAACGATGTGAATCGAGCGAATTACTTCTTTGCGACTGGGTATTTCACAGACTACAGCTCGAACTATGGAGCAAACAGTGGAGATCCGCGTCTTGGTGCGTTCGGAAACAACGGAGCTGCCCGAATGCGTGACCTTACCGATGGGACTTCACAAACGGTTCTGATTGGAGAAGGTGTCGGCGGCCCCGAGAACAAACTTTCTGAGCACTACGGTCCCTGGGGACTTTCTGGAACACATACCTCGGTACATGGTCGCGTTGTGAGTGGAGATGACATGCGGGATCCGGCATCGTTCACACCCTACTCATCAAACTGGCACTTGAATGCTGCTTACAACAATGACTCACTAGGCAGAAGCTATGCCTGGGTGTTTAACAGCCTGCATACCGGTGGAGGTCAGTTTCTCATGGGGGATGGTTCAGCCCGTTTTCTCAATGAGAATATGGATTATAGAACGTTCTGCTATCTCAATTACATCCACGATGGAGAAGTCATTGGAGAATTCTAGAGCAGTTTGCTCTGCGGTGTGCCCGTGAAGAAGGCAGTTCTCTAGCGAATGAAAATGCTGTTCGCTACGGGACAGATCCTGCAAAGCAATTCGAAAGATGCTCTAAACGCTCTGCGACGTTAGTTTTATTCACAATGAAATTTTGCATACCCGATTCGAAGAGGAAAATTACAATGTTGCGGTTTCAAACTTACCTGCCATGGGGAATGACGTTTTGTGCTCTTGTCCTGACCGGTTGTGGTTTTAGTGGGAATTCGTCGATGGTCCCGGTCGCCGGGAAAATCTTGGTCGATGGTGTTCCGTTGGAGAACGCGGAAGTCCACTTCTTCACAGATGAGCGATCGAGTTCTGCGAAAACAGATGAGGAAGGAAATTACGAGTTGATCGCCGGAACTCTGCCGGGGGTGAATAAAGTCTATGTGACCAAATGGGAGGGGGATTTGTCGCTGTTCGATCCGACTGAAGGACTCGACGCAGGTCAAATGGCCGCCGCCGCTGCCGTTCGGCCAGTCAGTCGAAGAGCACGCACCAATTCCAAAACACCCAAACAGATTTTACCAGCGAAGTATAGCGATCCTGTAAAAACAGAGCTGAGAATTTCTGTCCCGGAAAGTGGACTGCAAGGAGCCGATCTACGATTGACGTCCAAGTAAACTGTCGAATCGTTTCAACAAAAAAATCGTTTCAACAAAAAAATCGTTTCAACAAAAAAATCGTTTCAACAAAAAAATCGTTTCAACAAAAAAATCGTTTCAACAAAAAAATCGTTTCAACAAAAAAATCGTTTCAACAAAAAACAGGGAGCCGACCCATTGAGGTGGCTCCCTATTTTTAATTCTTGGCAGCACCTGAAGACCAATACGAAAGATGCGCTAGACCTTAGCCGATCTCTTTCACCTCGTAGCCTTCGCGGTATTGGCGTTTGAGGAGTTCATTTGCTCCGTAGGCGTGGTCGCCTTCGAATTGTTCGGTTTCGGGGTTATGGGTGAGGATGGGGCTCATCTTGATTTCGCCGCTGTTCACAGTAATCCCGAATGGCTTAAGGTTTTCTCGCATGTTCTCCTGAAGCATGTGCCAGGGTTTGAAATCGGGAGCGATACTGCGGACGGTTTCTGCATCGTAAGCTCCTGCGACACGTGAGGCGACGTTCGCCAGGTTGCACCAGCCGGTTGAGATATGTCCCGTTTCGACTTCAGCGTTGAGGCTGTCACGGTCGCGGGATTTGATGGCGTCGAGGAAGTTCTTTTTGTGCAGGGAGTTGATGTCTCCCCCTTTGAAGACTTTGATCTCTTTCCCATCTTTATCGACAGCGACTCCCCGACCACGTTGACCAAGGTAGTACCCTCCTTCGCACGCGACGACGTAGCCGGAACCTGGTCCGTTCATCGGGCGGTCTGCTTTGGAACTCCAGCCACCACGTTTCCCCGGAGCTTTGTTCAGGTTGCTCAGTGCGATGATGGTTGGGAACGAGCCGGTGTCGAAGTAGACATAATGCACGTTGGGTGAGTCACCCGCATCGTTCCAGACGACACGTCCTCCGCAGGAGAGGATTCGTTTTGGTGTGGTGACGGAATCCTGATAGGCGACGTTGCGGACATCGTCGAGAACGTGGACGCCCCAGTTGCCCATCTCACCCGAACCGGTGTTCCAGTCCCAGTGCCAGTCGTAATGAAACTTGTTTCGGTAGAGCGGTTCGTCTTGAGCCGGTCCGAGCCAAAGGTCGTAGTCAACTTCTTTTGGAATCGGCAATGGTGTGTCGCGCTTCCCGATGCTGGCACGTGGGCCGAGTCGATTGGCTTGCGCGTAGATGATGTTCCCGAGTGCTTTTTCTTCATGCAGGAATTTCTTCGCTTCGGCCTGCATGGGGTCGGAACGTTGTTGAGTTCCGAGCTGGACGATTTTGTTGTACTTCCGAGCGGCGTTGACGACTTGTCGGCCTTCCCATTGGCTGTGTGAGAGTGGTTTTTCAACGTAAACATCTTTGCCAGCTTCCATGGCCCAGATCGCTGCCAGGCAGTGCCAGTGATTGCAAGTTGCGATGGCGACGGCGTCGACGTTCGGATCATCGAGGAGTTTTCGGAGATCTTTGTACGAAGCAGCCTCGTATCTTTTCGCGGCATCGCTGGCATGCTTTTCATCCGGGTCAGCGACAGCGACAACGTTTGCCCCAACTGCACTTTGGAATCCTTGAGCGAGCGCGTTCCCACGTCCGCCAAGGCCAATCACACCGATGCCGATTTCACTATTTTTGTTGACAGCTTGTGCTGAGGCAATTTTTGAAAGTGTTGGAAGGGAACTGGTGGCCAACGCTGCTGTGGCAGTCGTCTTTAGAAAACTTCGACGTGTACTATTAGACATGGGTGTTCCTTGATCTGAGGAAGTTTTTTATTGTGGCGTCAGAGCTGGATCGGTCGGAAGCTCCTGAACATTCAGTCCGTTGGTTTATTCTACGGGATCCGGGCTAGTTTTGACGAGTTTATCAGCGGAAACTCGTTGATCGGGACGAATTCAGGTTTTCTGAATGAGCAGTGTTCTCTTCTCCCAGAATTTGGATCGACAAAACTCCTATTGCATCCAACTTGTTCATGAATTCGCATTTGCCTATTCTCACAAATATGTGATAATCGTCACATTCGACATCTTTCAAACACTTTACATTCGCGTCTCGTTATGAGAAGCGATTTCAAATCATCGATGAGGGGAACGGAGTGAAACCACTCTTCACACAATCATACTATAGTCATGTTTCCACCTCCTGTTTTGTGGCGTTGTTATCGCTTGCTTTAGGAGCGACCGGCATTGCACCCAGAGAGGCCGCTGCTCAGGAGGACGAAATTCGAGTGATTTCAGGGCTGGGCAGTTCTGAATTGCTCATTGGAGACCTGGAGCACATTGTTTCGAAGATTGCGGATCGGGATGATTCGTTTCAAGACAATATCTTTCCGAACATTGATATCTTTTTGTACGGCGTGGACCCTACGAAAGCAGTCCGGCTTGATCCGATTTTTAGTGAAAAAAACGGAATGGAACTTCAACTGATTGTTCCGATCTCGGACCTGGATGAGTTTCTGAACGATAACCTTGATCCGATCGGAATCGAATCGAAAAGGGATCGCCGTGATCGTGATCTTTATGAGCTCAGCGGGACCGTTTATGAAGGATGGCTGCGTGTCTTGAAAGACCCGGAATACACTGCGATGTTTCCGCGAAAGGAAGCCATTCCCAAAGGGATGGGGCACCCCGCGAAATTGCACGAAGAAATGGTCAAGAAGGGGTATTTGCTATTTGCGAAACTGGATAATTCCAAGAGCAAGCTCGAGACCCGCAAGTCAGCATTTGAAAAGATGCAAACAACGTCTCTGGATGGAATCGAGAAACGGCCTGACGAAACAGAAAAGGCCTATGAACTTCGAAAAGCTGTCCTCAATCAACAGTTGAGTGTGTTGCAACAATGGTTTGTCGAGAGTCAGGAAACTGTCCTGGGCGGAAAGCTTGATCGAGAAAAGAATGTCGCACTGACCGAGCTATTCTTCTCTGCAATCGAAAAGACGCAGCTACAAGAAGACATTCTTCGCGTACGTGACGAGCCGAGCTATTTTACTCCTGTCGAAACCGTCGAGAAATCGCTACTGGCGACTCGCGTCAACTTCATGTTCAGCGACGATGTTGTCGCCAGCTTGAAAGAGATTTATCAACTTTCAGAAACGGTTGCGAAAGAACAGGTTGAAGAAGACAAGTCGGTCTCGGAAGGTGAGAAAAAATCTCGCATCCGGTCTGCAGAGCTACTGAAGGAAGTCCTGCAACAGAGTGCTGAATTGGGTGTTCTCGATGCGTTCCTCGATATCATTCCATCAGGTGATGCTCACACTTTCCTGCTCGGTGTACGCTGTCAGGGGCAGGAGCAAATTCTGAAATCAATTGACGAACTTCCGGCGTCTCGTGAAGGTTGGAAAATTGAGAAAGATATCGCAGATGTTGAAGGCGTGAAGATTCATAAGCTCGACCTGGGAGGGAAAGCTCCTAAGGCTCTTGCCGAGTTATATGGTGAATCACACGGCATTATTTATCTGGCAGCTAGTGATAAAGCTTTCTGGTTGGCATTTGGCGCGACTGCCAAAGATGAGCTTTCCGAGAGGATCAAAGCTGTTCGGACTGCGAAAGATGTGAAAAGTTCAAGTGTCGTCTTTTCGATGGAAGCTCAGGTTGGTCCACTCGTGAAATCGATGAACAATCTGTTCAATGATGAATCGAGCGTGATTGGGGAAATGGTGAATCGACGCCAAGCCAGCCGCGCGGAGCGAAAGAAAGAAAAAGGGGAAGACGAAACGGGCGAAACAGAAGGTGATCGTCCTGCTCGGCAGGCTGCCGGAGCGTTTCTGACCTTTGACTGGGTCGACAAGGTTGTCGGCACAATGGAAGGTGAAAACGACACCATCAGCTTGTTGATGAAAGTGAATGAAAAAGGTGAGATTATCGGGACAGGCAAAATGCATCAGGGTATTCTCAAAGCAGTCGGCGTATTGCTCGCCAACTTCGCCGACGAGAATCTGCAGTAGTCTTTGAGTTCGTGAAAATCTCTGAGGATACCAAGCCACGTCATCTTGATGACGTGGCTTTTTTTTGGACAAGTGAAATGTTTCGCCAGTTACTTCAAGTCTCCGGCGAAATTCTGACAGGAGAAAGACTCATGACAATGCGATCTGTTTCTTGCTGGGTGTTGTTAGTCCTCGCTGGGTTCGTGGTTCCTGTTCAAGCAGAATGGATACGACACACGATTGATCAAAGCTCTCGCGGTGCAGATGGTGTCCGCGTGATGGACATCAATGGAGATGGCCTTCCGGATTTGGTGACAGGGTGGGAAGAAGGGGGGCAAATTCGTGTCGCGACACACCCCGGAACTCAGCTATCAAAAAAAGCATGGCCTGCGGTGACAGTTGGTCAGGTGAAATCTCCAGAAGATGCAGTCTTTGTCGATCTTGATCGAGACGGGAATGTAGATGTGATCAGCTGTTGCGAAGGAAAAACGCGAACTGTTTTTGTTCACTGGGGAAGCCAAGATCTTTCGAAGTGGCAAACTCAGTCGATCCCCGCCACGGAAAAGGTCGCGATGTGGATGTTTGCAGCTCCGATGGATGTTGATGGAGAAAATGGAACCGATCTCATCGTCGCTGCAAAAGGACCGAGGGCAAAGATCGGCTGGCTGAAGAGCCCGCGTGATGCACGCAATCTCGATGACTGGAAGTGGCAACCGCTGGCAGATGTGGGGTGGGTGATGTCGATCGAGACTGTCGATATGGACGGCGATGGAGATCTGGATATTCTTTACAGCGACCGAAAATCAAAAACTCGTGGTGTGCACTGGTTAGAAAACGAGACTGACCCAGAGAAAAAGGACCCAGAGGAAAAGGACACAGAGAAGAAGAATGAGCCGGTTCAGGCATGGAGGCGTCACACGGTAGGGGGAACCGATCGAGAGGTGATGTTCCTGGCATTGGGGGACGTCAATCAGGACGGACTACTCGACATCGCCACGACTGTGAAGGATGGCCCAATCACCTGGTTTGAGCGAGTCGATTCCTCTGGCAGGAAATGGACATTACACGAAGTCGATTTGCCTGCAGGAACCGGCAGCGGAAAAGGCATTGCCATTGCTGATGTCGACTTGGATGGAAAGAACGATCTGGTTTATACCTGCGAACATGCAGCGAAGAAAATCGGAGCCGGGTGGTTGTCTGCTGGTCAATCTGTACAGAATCGCAAGTGGACCCCAACTGACATCAGTGGGACCGAGCACGGAGTTAAATTTGATTTGATCCAGATGCTCGACCTTGATGGTGACGGGGATTTGGATCTCGTGACCTGCGAAGAGCGTGACAATTTAGGGCTGATCTGGTACGAGAACCCAACAAAGTAGAGAAGTTTGCTCTACACAGTTCGCTCTACAAGGTGTGTCGGTGTAGAACCTGCAAGCCAATTCGAAAGATGTTCCTAGCTTCCAGTGAGTCACCGGGGAGTGAGCGAAATAATCTGTAGAGTTCCTGCTTCCTACTCGATTGCTGAGTTGGTCAGAGCGGAGACTTTGGGGGCTTCACCTTCTTCTGGTTCTTCGCCATCTGGAATTTCGACGACGAGGATCTCTACGACGAATTTTGCGCCACCTCCAGCACCGCCGCCACCACCATCGAAGTTTTCCTCAGCGAGGCCAGTCTCCGCTGATCCAGGGTCAGAACTTCCCGAGCCGTTTCCGGCTTGTCCATTTTGATTGGGTTTAGACTTTGTCGGGCGAGCGTTACTTTTGGAAAGCAGGATGTCGAGCGACCGAATAGTGCCTGATTTTTTGTTCGGCTTCACTTTTCCGTCCATCCACATTCCGTTGCCGCCGAGGATTGTTAGTACGTCTTCATCCCGTAAGGCACTTCGGTAATGCTGAACAGTTCTCTGATTCATTCGACTCGATTCGATCCGAACGTAATTGACGATGGTCGACTCTGCTGATTGCAAGGCGCCCGACTCACCCGGGAGTGTGAATCGGAGTGATGTCGTGACTTCCGCACCTTTGTGAATTGAAAATGGAAGATCGGAAGCGACATAAGTCTGAGCATCCGGTTTGAGTGCTCCTTCGTACATGCGGTCCATGAGCGAGAGTAGCGATTTTTCGCTCGCTTCCATCCAGTCATAGCTTGCTTCTTTGCGTGCGATTGCTTCTGGATCTGGCTCTTCTTTTTTCTTGGCTGGTCGTCCAGGTCTTGGGCGGGCCGGACCAGCGGAGCCTTCTGCTCCTGTGAGACCTTCAGCTCCTCCAGTTTCACCACTTCCGCCTGCTCCACGGTTGCTTCCGCCGGCGCGTTGTTCGCGTGGAGCCAACTTGGCGAAAACGTGAATCGCTGGGTCAGTCAGTTGTTTCTCGAAGAGTTGTTGCTGAAGCCATTGCCTTGGTGACTTCGTTTGATTTTCCTTGAAGACTGATTCCACAGCATCGCGAGTCTCCGGGAACGGGATGGCAGCTGCGAAGACGAGAGCTTCTGCTGAATTTGGATTCTTTTGGAGCATCGACGTTGCTAGGCCGACCATTTGTTCGCCCCATAAATAAGAGACGGCTGCTTCGGCCTCAGCCTGGTTGAGAGAGACATGCGGAATCTGAAGAGGCTTCGCAGGCGGTTGATTGTTCCCCTGTGGAGCTCCGTTCGCTCCGGGGCCTCCGGGCATTTCCATCATCTCTCCACCGGAAGCTTCAAACCCTTCCATCTCCCCAGAACCCATCATTCCGAAATTGTTTTGCCTTGCATTGGCTGGCGGGGCTTCCGCACCAATCAGGCTGTTCATCGCTGCAACTGCAAATCCAAGATGCAAATCCTTGGCACGTTCCTGAAGTGATTTCTCTTTCTTTTTGGGTGGAGCCTTTGGATCTGTGGCAACTTCCGGGGGAGAAGCACTGGGGACCGTGAGGGCTTTCCAGAGCAAGGCTTGAGACGACTGGTTCGCAGGCGAAAGGTTCTTCATGAGTGCGACCATCGCCCATTCCATGGACTTGTCTTGAGGGACTCCAAGGTCGATTTTCCCTTGAAAGACTTGCTCGACCGCAGCGTTCGCCCCTTTGCTTCCATTCAACGCTAAACCGTCCAGAAGTGCTCGCGCAATTTTTTCTTTTCCGGATGGCCCACGTTGTCCTCCAAACCCTTCACCGCCAAAGCCGTCCATCCCCGCTCCTTCCATCTCTCCAGCAGTCTCGATGAATGCTTCTCCACCGCTGCCACCCTCGCCACCATGAGTGGCACCTCCGGCCTGTGGGGCTTTCGTGAGTGCTGCGACCCACGTTGTGAACTGGCCGACCGCTGAAGCCTGCCCGATTTTCTGCTCAGCGAAGGTATTGATGATTTCGATAACTTTGGCATCACCTTCGGCGATGGCTTCAATGGTCTGTTCCGGAGTCCACTCTGTCGTTTTCGCCGGACGAGGTGGTTTACGAGGTTGACCACCAAATCCATCGACGCCACCGATGTCTCCTTCGGCGCCCGGTTCATTCATCTCTGCACTCATCATTTCGGGATCGCCTGGCTCTCCTGATGACGAGCTTCCAGAGTCGGTCACTGCCTCGCCGGCTATCCCCGGATCATCCATTCCCATCTCGGCACCCGCCATCTCTGGGGCCATTCCGCCTTCATCCATCCCAGCTTCTCCCATCCCATCTTCACCTGCGGGGGAATCGGGGCTTGACTGATTGTCACTCGCGTTGTCATTGGAGGGAGCAGAGGAGCTTGAACCGCCACAGCCCAGAGAGAAGATGAGAGTGAACAGCGAAAGAGTCCGCATCACTTTTCGAATCATGGAGGCACCTGAAACGCGGTAGATGATTGAGATGAAGAACGTGTTTGAAATGTCACGCGAAGAACAGCACCCACGGATCATCGATGCTGCATTGTGTTCGCAACTAAGAAGAGGGAAGGATGTCCCCTCTTGTCATTTTGGACATGAATGAATCTTCACGAAAAGTCGTTCGTTCAGTCTGGCATTTTACGGGTTGAAATTCCAGTCCAGCCGGTGAGTCGACGCTCTCTGTCCGCTGTCGATGATTGGTGATCCACGAAATTCCTTGGTTCACCATGACTGAAATTGGTTTCAAACGGACCCTCGTAGTCAGGAGTGTTCAAACGCAATTGAGCCATGCTGATTGCACCGCACTGTGAAAAGATCCGAGCGTTCTGCACATTCACGAGCTTTGTGAATCTCTCTCAGAGTGAGCGTTCTGGCGAATCGTACGAACAACGGTGATGGCAAGCGTGATGGTTGTGAGCGGAATGACGAAGCCCAGCATCACTGTCCCAAATGTCCGGGGCATAGAAGGGATTGTCGCCGCCGTAATCAGGTAGGCGGTATAGGCGATGTAATACCCCAGGAACAAGCCACCCTCCCAGCGGGAAATCATGTGTCCCGTAAAGAAGATCGGGAGACAAGCGAAGGCAACTGCAACCATCACCGGGATATCGAGTCGAAGCGCCATGTCGGAGATGCCAATACCATTGGCGGAAACCAGGCTTGAGATCCCCAGGACTCCCAGAATATTAAAGATGTTGCTGCCGACGACATTCCCCACCGCAATATCCCGTTCTCCTCGAATCGCAGCCATGATTGATGTCGCAACTTCAGGCAGCGATGTTCCCGCTGCCACAACGGTCAAACCGATCACAAGTTCTGAGACGCCAAGGCTCCGGGCGATCGTCGTCACTGCTTCAACAAACCATCGTGAACCGAGAACCAACAGCGCGAGTCCAGCGATGAGGAGGGCGAGGTTCAGCAGAATGCCACGAAGATCTGAAGCCTTCTCGGCGACGCCAAAATTCGCTTCATGTTCGGCTTTAACGACAGCTTGTTCCTTGCGACTTTTCCAGACGGCCCAAAAGTTATACGAGATCAATCCTGCAGTGAGCAGCAATCCATCGAGCCTTCCAATGTGACCATCGAGAGCAAGTATCAGGACGAGAACCGAAAGCCCCACCATGAGCGGGACATCAAAACGAATTAACTGCTGCGAGACCACAAGCGGTACGATTACAGCCGAGATTCCAAGAATGAACAGGATGTTTAAGATGTTGCTGCCCAGTACATTGCCGAGTGCCACATCAGGCTGCCCCGACAACGTCGATTGAAGGCTGACAACAAGTTCGGGGGCGCTCGTTCCGAATGCGACAACTGTCAGGCCAATCACCAACGGTGAGATTCCGGCTGCACTCGCCAGTTTGGTCGCACTACGGACGAGCAGTTCGGCGCCGAGTGTCAGAACAATCAGCCCAAGCATCAACATCAGTGTGACCACGGTGTGCGTCCCTTAAAGACGGGTGAACGAGGTAGAAAAATCACGGGGATTGTATCAAAAGCAAAAGCCACGCTTGCCCATGTTTTTGAAGTGATGAGAACTCGCGGACGTCATGCACTTCCCAATGGAGCCATCTCGATGCAGAAGAGTTACGAGTCTGAGATAGTTTTGACGGCGGACTCGCTTTCTTCCAGTTCCGCAATTCGGTTTTTGACCAATGCTGCTTGTTCTTGAAGAGATTCCAGTTCGAGCTTTTTCTCTGCGATCTGGTTCTTCAAAACTCGCAAACGTTTGTGTGGATCGCGGTGAATGATGCGGTCGACGATTTGCAGAATGAGGATCGCTCTCCAGGCACGCATAGCTGTCCCACGGAGCCGAAAGACCTTCGCTGTTTTTGATAGCCTCGTTAACCGTAGTGACCCACCAAGTCGAAAGATACGCATGAACGCGATCATCGGCAGGCAGATGATTGCCAGGTCGAGCCAGTGTTCCTTGATGAAGCGGATTTTCTTCGAGACCAGAGTAATCATCAACAAAAATTCGCCTGCGAAAGCAAACCAGATGAAAGCTTGCGCAATCTGTACGATAAGACCAAAAGTTCGATTGGCCTTAATTTGATCTGTGTAAATGTATTCGACGCCAAGCAAGGGGAGCACGAGCAATGCCATGGCGATCATCGCATAGCTGAGTTTGAAATCGATTTCGTTCGCGAGATCGTCGGTCGCGACCCGCCATCCGAGCCCGGGAATCCAGACAGTGGTTCCTGTCCGGTGATCTCTGCAACCGAGCCTCAGCGGTGGGAACAGGCAAATTTTGAGGTGTTGCCGCATCTGCGCAGATCCATTTCTCCAATGCGTGATGGCCTCTGCGAAATAAGCGAGCCAAAGCACGAGAATTGCGACTCCACAGTAAATGGAAACATGGATATACCGACCATCGATGTCCGAGAGCAGATGCATCGCGATCCCGGCCAGTCCCAGCCAAAGCAGCGTGACCACAAACATCGGCATCGCCAATTTGTGGTCCAACGATGTTTGAGCGTTCGAATCATTCATGGGGGCTCATCATCCGGGGAGGGGCAGGGGAAGTCCGGGTTTTAGGTGTTCGGAAATTAGGAAACTGCAGTGGAACCCCACACTTCCAGGGCGGGGCAGACCGTTTTATTGGAAATTCTGCTTCTGAGGAGAATCTCACCATGACATGTTCAGTTGATTATGCGAGATAAAAGCTTACGGGACCGAGAGAAAAACTCCAAACCATGCTGGAGCATTTTCGATGCTGATCGTACCCGTAAACTCACTTTCATGAGATCATAGACTGCTCGCCACGAAGCAGAACGTGAAGGCCAATCTTGGATTTGCTCTAGCGATTCTGATTTGCTCAGTTGTTCTCCCTCGAAAACCTCGTAAACTCCACACTGAACGAACGCACGGCAGCCCTTCTCGGATGAAAATTCATGGCGATTTCCTACAAAGATTCTGGAGTTGATCTCGATTCCTACGCAGAAGCGATGGCTCGAATTCCAGCTTTATTGAAGCGAACACAATCTTCCCGAGTCATGCCGCTCGCGGGGGGCTTTGCAGGCCTGTTCCGACTTCTCGGTGAGGGACGTTCCTACAAAGATCCCGTACTGGTCTCCGGTTCGGATGGAGTCGGAACGAAAGTCAAAGTTGCGATTCGTGCACGTCGCTTCGACACAGTGGGGATTGATCTGGTCGCGATGTGCGTCAACGATTGTTTATGTATCGGGGCCGAGCCGCTCTTCTTTCTCGACTACCTCGCGCTCCCGAAGGATGATCCCGATCTCGTTGCGAATCTTGTCAAAGGGGTTTCAGACGGTTGCGTCGATGCGGGAGCTGCCTTACTCGGTGGAGAGACAGCCATCATGCCTGATCTCTACTCACCCGGCGATTTGGATATGGCTGGCTTTTGTGTCGGTGTTGTCGAGAAAGAGGATCTCATCGACGGAACGAAAATAGAATCTGGTGATGTGATTCTTGGCGTAGCTTCGGATGGATTGCATTCCAACGGTTTCAGCCTGGTTCGTAAAGCTGTCTTTGAAGTCGCCAATCTGGAAATCGATTCTCACGTTGATGAACTCGGAATGAGCGTCAGCGAAGCGTTACTGACTCCAACAAAGATCTACGCAAAACTTGTCGCCGCGTTGTTAGGTGATGAAGCAATAAAACCAAACGTGACCGGGATCGCACATATCACCGGTGGTGGGTTGGCCGAGAACACCGGGCGAATCGTTCCGGAGGGGCTTCAGGCATCGATTCGTCGCTGTGCCTGGGAAACGCCAGCGATCTTCAACTGGATTCAAGGTCTGGGAGAAATCGAGCGAGAAGAGATGTTCCGCGTCTTCAACATGGGGATCGGTTTAGCAATCGTCGTTCGCTCTGAAGCCGCCTCTGCAGTCAAAAAACGAATTGAAGAAACCGGCTCACAGTGCTGGGAAATCGGCAGCATCACTTCCGGTAAAGAACCCGGTGTCTATGCCGACTGACCCTCGACCACGAGAGCTGGCAGGCAACTCATTTCGATGCAATCTTCTAAAACCCGCGCAGCGACCAGAACCAGTCCGAAAACTTCTGGGATGGCCGCTTTTCTCAACGTTGAAGAGCAATTTTAATTATGGAGAAGAAGAGAGTGAAACCAGCCATCGTGAACTCCGATTCTGACACACAGGTTAAGGTCGTCAGAAGCTTCGACGCGCCAGTTGACTCGGTTTGGAAACCTTTCACCGACGCGGACTTGGTTCGTCAATGGATGCTCGGACCGCCGGGCTGGTCGATGCCCGTCTGCGAAATGGACTTTCGAGTCGGCGGCAAGTACGAAAACGTATTTTGCAATGAAGCAGACGGTTTTAAGATTGCAATGGTCGGTCACTTTCGCGAAATCGAAACGCATAGCAAGATCGTTCAAGACGAAAAGCACTTGATCGGCGATTCACCAGACGACGCAAGCCAGGAAACGGTCGTCACCCTCACCTTTCAGGAGACGGACCTGGGAACGACGGTCACCACGTTGATCGAGTATGCATCAACAACGGCCCGCGATGAGGCCCTGGCGACCGGAATGGGAGCTGCAATGGAGATGGGATACTGCCGCATCGATGAACTCTTAGCTGAGTGATCGCATTCCAGTGCTACAGCCGATTAGGTGACAGAAAAGCAACGTGTGGCTGAGGACATGTTGCTGGTTTGGATGTTCACCTCTGGCTTGTACGTCTTAGGCAATCTGCCCTCAGAAAATCGAAACTCCAACACTCTAAGGGCAATCTGCTTCGACCTTTCCAGAATTCTAACATCAAACAACCCAGATTGTGCCCAGCCATTCGTCGATGACGAATCGAACCCGCATTCAAGGACATCCGCCCCAGCGGGTGGCACGCTCAGACTGGAGCGTTGTGTGGCACGCCCAGACTGCAGCGTAGCGTAAGGGTGGGCGTGGCGAATTTGGTGTAGACTCTCATTCTTCGGCCATTGGTCATGTTCTATCCATTTGCAGCGGATCGGGTGCACGATCTAAGTGTAGTGAAGCGGAACGGTGGGCGAGGCAACAGGTCGATGGACGTTCACCTATTCATCAACCTCACCCCCGCGCTCGCCACGCCCATTACTTCACTCCGTTCCGTTCTGGGTCGTGCCACCCGAACAGAAACACAGTTAACGGCGTTGTGTGGCACGCTCAGACTGGAGCGTAGCGTAAGGATGGGCGTGGCGAATTTCGTGTTGGCTCTCATTCTTCCACCATTGGTAATGTTCTATCCATTTGAAGCGGGACGTCTTCTTCTCCTGCGTACCAGCGAGCCCTCGACCATTCCCAATCAACAGCTGTCTCAGCTGGTCCAAATCGCTGTTCAAATTTTCTCCCCCTACGCCTCTGATAAGGGGACAAATTCAAACAATCCGAGTAAGCCGTTATGGTACCCCGCTGATCGTATCGCCGACGCTGCTTGCGAAAGTACGTCTTGTCGTTATTTGAGTCGTGAACTCTCATTTGATTCGAGACCTTGTCGATGATTGAGTCTCTACTTCGTACTCGCCACGCCCAATCCAACCGAACAAGTCGGCCGGGCCACCCTGCCGCTCAATCGCCGGACAACATCAGCTTACGATTCTGCTGGTCGTCAAACTCTCAGAATTGATGCACGTGGGAATCGCACAACCTACAGTTACGATGCTGCTTCTCAATTGCTCTCTAGACGCTATCCCGATGGTTCAAGGGCAACATTCGCATACGATGCCACTGGAAACCGGACGCTCCTAGAAAACGAAAACGTGAGTGTGACTGCAACGTACGATTCGTTGAATCGTCGTGATGATGTGACGACCGACTACAAAATTTGAAATTGAGTCAATCGTTGAATTTTTAAATTTCAATTGTTTCGGTGGCCAGAAAACATTCAAATAGAAGTTCAGGAGAAGAACAATGGGTAGGTCCAAGAAGAGGATTCAGTATCAATACGACGCTGTTGGAAATCGGTCATTGATGATCGACCCTGATGGCGGGCGGTTTTCGTATTCGTATGATTCATTGAATCGAATCAAAATCGTAGAGAATCCACAGGCAGAGAGAACGACGTTTTCCTATGACGCCGATAGTCGCCGCGCTCTCAAGATACTCGCGAATGGAACAAGAGCTTCGTTTACTTATGACGCTGCCAGTAACATCACGACGCTCGCGAATCTGAAAAGCGATAGCTCTGTCATCTCAAAGTTTGACTACCAGTACGACAAGGCCGGCAACCGCACCGTTTCACTGGAAGCCGACGGAAGTCGCGTTACCTGGTCCTACGACGCCAAGAATCAAATCACTGAGGATTATCGAACCGGAACTGTTCCATACCGAAATACGTTCATGTACGACCCAGCCGGGAATCGTCTCCTCAAAAACGAATCTGGAGCCAGAACAACTTACAGCTACGACGCTGCCAATCAATTGAGCAACAGTGTCGATGCGAACGGAACGACGACTTACACATTCGACGCCGACGGAAACCAGCAACTCGTCCAAGCCCCCGACAACGACCGCACCACTACAACCTGGGACTACGAAAACAAGACAACTCTGGTTGAGTTGCCTTCCGGTATCCGCAACACCATGTCGTATGAACCGGACGGGTTAAGAGTGAAACTCGAAGAATCAACCGGCACCAAAAAATTCATCTGGGACGACCAGAACTACCTCGCTGAGTCTGATGAGAACGACGACATCAACGTCGTCTACACGAATGAGCCAAACTACTACGGAAATTTGGTCTCTCAGTATCGAAAATCAGGGGTGGTTTGGACTCCCGGCTTCTACCACTACGAAGCATTGGGATCAACTAGACAATTGACCGACAATGCTGAAACCATCACCGACACCTACCTCTACGACGCCTGGGGCAATGTTATCAACTCCAGTGGCTCGACAGAGAATCCATTCCAGTTCACCGGCAACGTGGGGTATTACTCCGATGTCGATACTGAGAATCAATACATACGTGCGAGGATTTATTCACCAACGATTGGAAGATGGTGCAGTATTGATCCGTTGGGATTTGTAGGTGGAGTAAATGTGTATTTGGCGTATTTCATTCCCAGATTCATTGATCCAAGCGGCACGCAATTAGATCATGATGGAGGATATCTCCACCCAGATGGATCTGTCCGTCCATACCCACCTGGTGCTAGTCCAGGAGAAGGTGGTCCACAAGGAGGTGTCCCTTTCGGTCCATCTCTTCCGGGAGCTCCAATCCCAGGTGGCTTAGGACCATATATGCCGCGTCCTGAGCCGTGGCCGCCAACTGATCAAACAATTTTCGACAGGTGGTGTAACTCTCAGAAGAGGAGAGGGGATTGGTGGACTATCCTGCCAAGGTGTCCTTCGAATTTATGTTTTTGCCCAAGTACTATGGATACTCTTGATGGTGTAATCGTATTCGACCCTAATGATGAATGGACTTATCCTACTAGAATTGGATTTCATGAAAGTCGATTTCATCCTGGCGCAGTTTATTCGATGAGATCCAAAGCAATAAACGGCCATTCAAATCAATGCGTGTATGATGGCAAAGGTCAACTGATTAGGACCACTCCAGGACATGGAACCGTAGACTCTAGCGCTCTGGGCTTGGATTCACAGGTATGCCGCATGTACCAGCTGATGTTAATCCAATCATCCTAGCCGCAAAACTAGATGGTTGCTGGATACCTGGAAGAATCTTTGGTCGGATTAAGGATGATTGCGTAGGACCAAACATGCGAAAATACTTTCGAGTTCGACCGCTATATGCTGACCCACCTGAAGTACGTGTAGATTGTCCAGTTTTCGTTCGAGACAATGGGGCAAATCGGAATATTGGACCAATCCCAATCCCTTAGTGGATTGTAAAGGGAAATCAAAACAAAGCGGTAAATAATCTCAAATGAGACATTTTTTATGGGACGAAATGTTAACGAAGTCTTTTTGTTGAACTCTGTTAAAGAAAACATTTTTGTAAAAACTATTTTTAGCAAAAAAAATCTGTATGTTTTTCTTATATATATAGGTTTCACACTGGGCGTTGAAATGGTAAGAGGAATCTCATGGAAAGTATTGAGTTCAGATACTCAATCTGAAGATTCTAAAGAAATGGCTCGCATTTCAAGAATTCATGGAGGGTTTCGTGGGAGGTATGAACCTCAGCTCTCTATACCGCTCCTATTCAAATATTCTCGCTACGGAGATCGTAGTCATTTGAATTTGATTGTAGATATACAAGCTGATGCAAAGCCAATAGAGACAGTTCTCACCTCTCTAGTTCAAGTTAGTGAGTCGGGAGAACATCATTCTTTGCTTGCTGGTCAAGGAGAACTTATTGAAAGAGTTTGGAAAGAGAATGAAAATCATACTCACACCAATGCTCCTTTCTATTCCTTCTTTGAAGTCGATAATCTCACATTAATAGAAGGCGAAAGCGAAATTCAAATTGTGGGATTTGTTAAAACGGACATTGGCGAAAAAATTGTTTTTTCCGGTAATTGGGATGTTTCTAGCAAAAAAGTTTTTCGAGTTTCAACTGGGTGGTTGCGGATACTAACCCCGATTTTACCACATGACTAGAAAAAAGGGTTCTTCGGAGAAATTAGCAAGCGTAGGTCAGGCTCTTTTCGCCTGACGCAACGTGAAATTGGATACGAACCGGCGAGAACAATACGACGTGCGGGAAGAGTTTCATTACTGACCATGATGTTGATGGCATCCCTCATCGCATAAGACCACCTCAACCAATCTGCGTCAGGTGAAGGGCCTGACCTACGGATACTTCACCCAACCGGTGGCCGTTCTACCATTCTTTTCAACGAAGCTGACAACGTGCAGGGTGTTGTGAATCCGCTCGGGAGCGGAGCGTAAGGATGGGCGTGGCGAATTTCGTGTTGACTCTCATTCTTCCATGATTGGTAATGTTCTATCCATTTGCATCGGATCGAGTGGCACGATCTAAGTGTAGCGAAGCGGAACGGTGGTCGTGGCAACTGCGCAATGGACGTTCGCTAATTCATCAACCTCACCCCGCGCTCGCCACGCCCATCACTTCACTCCGTTCCGTTCTGGGTCGTGCCACCCGCCACGCCCGTCACACTTCATGACAATATGTCCTGTACGTGCCAACCGTCGAAATTGAATCAATGGTCATGGTCATGATGATGATGCTTTTTGTAGTGCTGCCGTAACAAATCCTTGCCGTAATCGTTTCCGTTGGAAGTGCGGATGACCGCGTGGATGTGGTCTCGTGTTGGTCGACTGGACCGGAATGGGGCGACGCGGCGTTGGTGATCGAACTCGATCAGGACGACCGGGCTGTGGATGCGGTAGTAGAAAACACTCTCTTCAGAATCGCCACCGATCCAGGCGAAGTACGTTCGATCCAGATGCTCTTTGACTTCGCCCATTTTCACTTTCGCGTGTCCATCATCCATATTGCCAACATACTCCGCAATCAGTTCGAGCAACTGCTGCTGTTGCTTCTCATTCAACTTTGAGCCCGGCAAACCTGCATAATCGAGATCAACGTTGTCTTTGTAAGCTTGTGTGAGAGCGTTATTCCCTTCTTTCACAGTTGATAGCACAGCTACTTTTTTTTGCTGAGCATCGAGTGACTGCATGAATTTGAGCCCTTTGTTTTGCTCGTCTTGCATCACAATGGTCCCTTTTGAATTTCCCACTCGTGGCATGGACCGGCTCGCTTCCCACAAACACCGGCGACTTGACCACTTGATCGCCAAGTACGAAGTAATTGATGACCAGATGATGACCATCGATTTGCCACCCCCAAGGCTCAGTAGCTGATGGTTCTCCCATGATTGTGATCCAATACAACCACTCACCATATTCATCGAAATTGTTGGCGAGTTCAGCCAATGTTCCGTTGAGCTTCATGATGTCCTGAGACAGCTTTAAGCCTTTGGCACTCAAGCTGGCACTCAGCAAGCCAAACGCCAGTTCACGTTGCTTTTCATCCATCTCATCAAAGCCAACACCTTGACGTTTATAAGAGTGCCGATTGTCCCACTTCCTCCATTCCTGATCGTCGACAGGAAACGTCGTTCGCTGCTTTTGCTCGTCGGTCAATCCAGCCAGAAACTCTTTGGCAGCCTTAATAACCGGTTTTGTGCTGACGCCTGTCGATTCAATCTTGAAGAGACCCGGTTCAACTTTTCCATCTGCAACGACACCGCGGAAAGGTTCCTGGAGCGAAGCTTCTCTGTCGCCTCCACCTCTGGGGCCACGTTGTTGTGCATAAAGAGTGATCCCCAACAACAGAGTAATAACTCCGCCTGTGAGCATCATACGCTGTTTTGTCGACTTCATTGATTCTGCCTACTCTGATGAGATTGTTGAATGTCGGATCTTCGTTCAACACTCAGGTTAAATGAACTGAATGGTAATCGAAAGTCATTCAGACATAGACAAAATGGGCGGAGGGTGGAACGCTCAGGCTGGAGCGGAGCGTAAGGATGGGCGTGGCGAATTCCGTGTTGACTCTCATTCTTCCACCATTTGTAATGCTCTGCCCATTTGCAGTGACGTAGACAAAATGGACAGACCAGCGATTGCGGTGGCCGTGAGGTAAAGTGGTGGTTTCACCATTAACATAGATCGACGAACTCCACCCACTCTACTAGAGCAGTTTGCTCTATGGTGTGCCGGTGAAGGATGCGTTTCGCTAGTTAATTCGCTGTTCGCCACGAGCCGGAACCCGAACGCCAAATTCGAAAGAGGCTTTCATTCAATGCTGAACTTTGCAGTGCAGGCGTCGTCTTGTCGAGCTCGAGATTTCTTAACCGCCGCCGCTACGACGTTGGGTAAATGACTTCTGGCTGGTGCCGGTCACTTGCGATGCTTTGGGAGCTTGCTGTTTACTATAGATGGACTTTTTAGCCGTAGACTGCTTGGAGTCGCTGTTTGTTTTTGCTTCTTCTCTGCGCTTCGCTGCAGCTTCGAGTTTCTTTTTGGCGACCCGTCGTTCGCGTTCTTTTTCCTTCTTCTGCTTTTTATTCGCCATTTCGGTAATCTCCGGTTGTTGATAATGAATTGCACTGGCCTCGACCCGACAACTCATGCGAGGAAATTCCAGATGGAGCGATTCTACCAGAGTGACGGGAGTCTCGATAGAATCGTGATCTCGTTGTCCAGAAATTGAACGACAAAGACGAAAGAATGTCAAACCGAATTCAAATTCACAAAGAACAATTCGCTAATTTTCTCAAACAGGCAAACCTGTCGCCTGAAGAAGTGACGGCGAAATTTCTAGTGATTCATCGTACGTTGCTTGAGCGGTCCTCAACTCTTGATGCTCCGAATTTCAATGGGTTTCACCCGGATGATTTAAAGTTGCTGTTTGATGAGTATGATCGGGAATATTTTGATGGAGGATGTCGAAAGCTCTTGGGGAGCCTCAAGTTGACTTTTCGAATCTCTCCCAGGATGACCCGGGCTGGCGGAAAAACGACTCAGACGATTTATCGGACTCGTCCGCATGAGCCCGATTATGAAATCGCTGTGGCCTCAACCCTGATCTTCCAGAGTTTTCAAAACTTCGACAGGCCAATCATTGTCACCGGGCTGGAATGTCACAATCGGCTTGAAGCCTTGCAGAGAATTTTTGAACATGAACTGATCCACTTGGTGGAACTGTTAACATGGGGGCGTTCGAAATGTTCGCAAAAACGATTTCAGTCGATCGCAGGACGTTTTTTTGGTCACACAGATCATCGGCATCAACTGGTGACTCCGCGTGAAGAGGCACAGAAAATTCATGGAATCCGCACTGGCGGTCGAGTCAGGTTTTCGATTGAAGGGAAAGAGTACGAAGGTGTCGTAAACCGTATCACGAAACGTGCGACGGTTTTGGTCAGGGACCGGAAAGGACAGCGATATTCAGACGGAAAAAAATATGCGAAATTTTACGTTCCCGTGCAAATGCTGACTCCGCTGGATTAATTCTCAGCTTCGCTCCCCAATGAATTACCGGGGCACGTGTTCGCGTCCTTCACAGGCAGATCCTGCAAACCAATTGGAAAGTGTTCTAGATGTAGTATTCGATGACGTGTTCTTCTTCGACGGAGAGGCGGTAGTCTCGATCCTGGTCAGTTGAGGTCGCGATCATCATCTCAGCGACTCTCATCGCCTGCCCTCGAAGTTCGGGGACGGCGATCGTTTCCCACAAGGTTCCTTTCATCAACGCTCCCATTGCGTAAAGCTTGGATGATGAGACGCCATTGGCGTCGATGACCGTAAAGTCCGGGCCGACCTGAATCCCCATGTCGAGTTCGTCGGGAATGATTAAACCTCGTTGAAGAAGGTTTTGGAACAGCTTGACTTTAGTGTGAGAAAACCCGGCGTTGGGACCAGTACAATTGATCACAAGCCCTCCCGGGATGATTTGCTGATCGCCGTCAGGAGTTTTGACGACGACTTCGAGCGACTCGCCATGACCCCGTACATCTTTGAGTGAACCACGCTGAACTTTGACGCGACCCTCGGTAATGGCTTCAGTTAATCGTTGATGAATCGGCTGAGCAATACGATGTCGAATCACGTTCCAGCGAGCGGCATAGTGTTTCAGAAAGTGTTGCTTTTCTTCGATGCTGAATTTCTGCCAGATGCGTTGAGTGAACGGTCGCAAACGATCCACAACCAGACCGGGGTTTTCGCCCAGCCTTGTCAGTTGCTCGCAATGAGTTTTAAGCAAAGAGTACATCCCTGCGAGCCCGACCGATTCGGGATTCTCAGGCAGGAAGTCTGGGTAATCGATTCCACGAAAGTGCGATTGTGGAATCATTCCGTTTCGTGAGATCGCAATAATTTGACCGCGCCAGCCGAGCTCTTCGAGTGTCAGGAACGAGTCAACCATGCTCAGGCCGGTTCCTGCGATGACGATGTTTTCACTCGAATCGGGAATCCGTTTCCGCCAGTTTCCCCATGGATCGGGGCAGTATTGAGGGTGTCGAAACTCTTCGGTTTCTTCTCTCCCCGGTCCCGCTGGTGGTTGATTCCCTGTTGCTAGCAGAATGCGGTCCGAGGCAATTTTGTCTCCGTTGTCGAGCACGACATCTGCGGAATCGTCCTGCGATGATGGGACGATGTCGACGGCCTCAGCTTCGATGATCTCAATTTCAGCGGGATGATGACTATCAATAGGAGCCAGATAATTTTGCAGCAAGCTGCGCAGGTAGTCACCATAAACTCTCCGTGGGACATACATCTCACGAAGCTGCGGTTCAGGAAGATCGCTGAAGTCCGAACGGGAGTGGAGCCACTCAAGGAAGTGGCCGGGGTGATCCGGAACAGCGGACATATTCCGTGCAGCAACGTTAAGTAAATGTTCGGAACGTGTGGTTGAATAGGCGATACCCCGTCCCAAGGGGTGCCGATCATTCACCAGCACAATTTTTAAAGCCTCATCCGACAACCTCGCCAGGTTGACGGCCGCCATCGTCCCGCTGAATCCTCCACCAATGATCGTGACCGTTTTCATGACTTTCTCAACTCTCGTTCAAGGCGACCACGATTCGATTCCTCGTATCTTACTGCGCTATCAATTTGCGTGAATCAAGAGCGAGAGTCAAGGAAGGTTGACGAATCCAAGAACCTCTGAAGGAGCAGGAAAACGACTCGGGGGTCACTCTGATCGAATCAGTTCCACGCCGCTGATGAGAGTTTTTCCGTGCGTTGCATTGAGCGTCATTGAGAACGATCCGTCGAGTTGGACGTTTTCGATTTGCTTGACGACCTCTCTCATGGAATCGCCTGCTGTCTCCCGGATGTCGAATTCGTTGAGGACAACTTGATCGTTGATTTTGATCTGTTGGACTCGGTCACCCGAATTAAGAGTTGATCCTTCCGAGAAGTAGAGGCGGACGGTGTAAGCCCCCGGTTTGAGGTCTTCGAGTTCAAAACTTTGCAGCCCCTCGGCTGACGAGGCAGCGATCCAGGGAAAGACGGAGTCTTTATTCATCCAGAGGCTGTGCCGATAGTGGAAGTCTGGGTTCTCTGGAATGGTCTTCGTACGAATTTTCGGAGATGGCCCTCCGACAGATGGATAGTCCAGCCACAAGGTCCCATCACGAGTTGTCCGATCGCCCGGTGCTCCGAAGTTGATCCCGATCCGCTGGATGGAGTCAGGCTCAACTGCGTCGTCGCCCCATGACGCCCATTGTTCGAAAGACTCCGGCATCGCCACGAGGCTCAAAGCTGTCGGTAACGGGTAACTACAGGTACAGCCTTCGTAAAAATAAGGAACGTTGAGTATTCCACCGGATGGGATGATGCTGTTTGTGCAACCACTGCGCGGGCCGCTGATGAAGACTGTTCCGCTCTCCAATGTTTTGTCATAGAAAGCAGGCGTGCCACTTCGCAAAGTGTAAAACATTCCATAGTCCACTCCGCCGTCGCAACCGTAAGTCTTCGGGAAAACTCGCAACTCGCTTTTTCCGGTCATTGGATTGGTTCGCTGACCTGCGACGGGAGGCTCAGGGTGTAAAGCTGTCTTCTGGTGCGGGGCGTGATAGTAACTTTGTTGCGGATTCTTGCGGCCGACGTCTGGTAAACTGGCTCGCAATTTCGACTCTTCTGAGGCGTCGAGAACGCGACCAGTATAAATATCCGAAAGCACAGGCCCCAGCAGTGGATAGTCGACGGAATAGTCTCCTCTGACTCTTTCTTTGCTCCAGTCTTTCGGACGAGAGATCATGACCCCGCCTTTGAATTCCGGTTGTGGAGAGCGTTTAAAGTGGGCCAGTGTATCGTCAAACCACAACACTCCTAACGGGAACCTGACGAGGGCATCCTCGGCAAGTGCGTAGTTCCCCTGGTAATCGACACTGCCGGGCAAGGCTCCGACACGCCGAACAACTTGTTGGCCGTTAAGCTCTCCTGATTCAAATTTTCCGAGTGTTGTCTCGTTAAGATTGTGCGTATCAATTTTGTTATTCCCCAGGACCGCGAGCCCACCAAACGGTCGCAGCGACTGAAGTAATTCCGTTGCCATGGCTTGAGTTCGATCTGGTGATTCAGTCGTGATGAGAGTTGCCAGATACTGCGGAAGCAAGAGGTTCTTCAAGTCAGCCTGAATGACAGCGGCACGGTCTCCGGGAATGCCAGCCTGCTGCAATGTAACTCGAAGTTGTTCAACTTTCATTGCATTGTCATCAAGTACAATGAGCTGATATCGAGAGTTCTTCAGAAGCGATTTGACGAGACTTCCGTCACTCAACCCGACGACAATTGCGATGCCGTCTTGATGGCCAGATTCCTGAATAAGATTGCTCGCGTACTCGTTCGCTTTTACCGACTCTGAAAGCTCAACTCGCTTTTCGTTCCAGTGAATGACCTTTGCGGATGCCTTTGCAGCTTGTTCTCCGAAGCAGTAAATCTTTCCTGCTTCAGTCGAAACAAACAATCGATTCTCAGCGACGATCATGGAATGAATCTTCCCGTCGACACCTTCCAGTGGCTCATCAAACTTGAGAGTCTGCTTTCCGGTTTTGATCAATCGACTGATTCCTGAAACACCATGCCCCGCGTTGACTTTGTCTTCGTGAAGCTGTTGGTTGATTGCTTTGTCGAATGTCAATTTCCCCCGTCGAACCGCAAGCGAAGTCTCTTTGTCGATGGCAGCAAACCAGCCGCCAGGAAAACGTCCGGGAGCTGGCAACTGGAACTCAAGAAGAGTGCCGTCCGCAATGTTCAATCTCGCCGGATAGGCTGTTGAACATGGCACAATGAGTTCATCATCATTGACAATCAAATACCCCTGCGGAGCGAGCCCGCCGATTGCTTGTGTGTCATGCGGCTGCTGACCAAAGATGTGCCCCAGACGTTCGTTTCGCCAAATGACCTTTCCCGATGCAATGTCCATCGCATACACGAAGACTCCTTCAAAAGGCCAGACGCCAGCTGCGAAATAGACGATCCCTTCAGAAACAACAGGACCACCCCGAACTGGCCAGACTGAAATCAAACGTCTGTTT
The DNA here is from genome assembly GCF_007744255.1 of Thalassoglobus polymorphus. Lineage (GTDB taxonomy): Bacteria > Planctomycetota > Planctomycetia > Planctomycetales > Planctomycetaceae > Thalassoglobus > Thalassoglobus polymorphus. Next base: position 854,542 of record NZ_CP036267.1, read on the forward strand.
CCAAGCAGAAGCCGCTCACTGGGGACGGCGCGATGCTTCCATTTCAATTCACCAGTAGATAGCTCGACACAATAAAGGTGCCCATCATCAGAGCCGAAGCAGACCGAGTCTTCCCAAACTGCGGGGGCAAATCGGACCGGACCGTTCGTGCGGTAGACCCACAGCTCTCGTCCAGTTGTCGCGTCGTAAGCCGTCACGGAATCAGTTCGAGAAGATGACAGGAGCAGTTTTCCGTCAGCCACGATCGGTTCGTATCCTGCGTCGAATTGCAGTCGTGAGCTGTGAAAGGCAGGCTCAATTTGCGGGAGTTCTCGCGTCCACTTCAGTTCGAGAGCTTCCGGAAGAACATCCTCAGTGACACTCGTCCTCCCTGAATCGCGTCGCCACATCGGCCAATCACTCGCATGGGCATCGGTTGTCGATATGAAAGTTGTCGAGATGAAAGCTGCTGACATGCAGACTGTCGACAGGATTACGATGAAGGAGGATCGAGTCATCATGCTGGTCATCATTATCGCATTCTTCGAAGTGGTGTTCGGGCTTTGCCTCGTGGTGAACTGTATCTCGCTGGTGAAACACGTTCGGCACGGGCACGCAGACCCCAGGATTGAATGTCTGGTCTATGAGCCAACAGATTTCTGCCCTGACAGCTTTGGCCGCTTTTCAGGGTCACGGATGATGAACGAAGGCAATCCATACATCATCCATGTTTCTTTCGAGCAGCAGAGATCATCAAGCTCAATTTTGCAGCAATGATCCTATCCGAAAGAACCGTAAAAAGGGAATCCCGGCGGGATTGTTCAGAAGCCAGCTGTTCAGGATCCGGCGTGAGCGAGATTGGCAAGATGCACGAGAATCAAATCGTCGACAATTCAACGTCTGGAGCGTGAGAGAATTTTCAAGATACATAGCGTCCGCGAAGTTCACGTTCGTGGCTTCATAGACTGCTTGCCAAAAGCAAGGCGTCAAGACCACCGATAGATTGATAGAGTGGACGTCGGCGCCCCAATCATCAGTGCGAGGACCAAGCTCCTTGTCGAAGAATTTCTTTGAAGCAGACCGACCAGGTTCAGCATTGGAAGACGACGTCGCAGAGACTCGGGACAATGGTCCCGAGCCGCGACTTTCTGGTCAGTTCTCTTCTGCAACCGGTCTTACTGTTTTAGTAATTGAGGGACCAGCTTTTTCAGGTCATCGACCGAGGCGCTGTTGGAGACAACTTTGCCTGTTTTGTCGACGAGGAACATCGTTGGGAGCGAATAGATTCCGAACTCAAGGGCAGGGCGGCTTTCGAGGCCTCCTTCTTCGTAGATGTGCGGCCAGGCGACACGGTTGTTTTTCAGATAGCCGTCGATGTCAGCTCCGGGAGAATCGAGGTTCACACCTACGATTTCAAAACCGTCTCGTTGATAGGTTCGGTGAAGTTCCTGAATTTGCGGGAGGTCTTCTGTGCATGGCTTACACCATGTTGCCCAAAAGATGATCGCCGTCACTTTTCCTCGATAGCTTGCGAGCGAGAGGGGGCGACCGTTTCCGAGTGTTGCACCTGCCAGGGTGATTGGCTGTCCCTCTAATCCAAGTCGGCGTAAGGCTCCCTCTCCTCGTTTGGCAGCTTGTGAACTGGAATAGTCGGTGACAAGATTGGTGTACCACACGCGAGCTTCTTTGGCATTGCCATTCAACTCGCTGGTGATTGCCAGCTGGAGCAGGGCGTCGGCTGATTCAGGAGCCTCCGGAAATTCCTTGACGAACTCTTCGAGCGATTTCAACCAGGCAGTTTGAACATCTGCTCGGTCCTCAGCTTGTGCCGTTTGCAAGCGAGTGTTGTACTTGAGAACCATCTCCTGAAAGACTGCGAAAGCGATAAGATCTTTGGCGGCATCCTGGCTGCGAAGTTTTTGAATACTCTGTTGCAATACTTGAAGCCCGTTTGGAAACGCGTCCATCTGTGTTGCGGTGGCGATCATTTCCAGACGTTGTCGCAACCAGAGTTTCTTATCCTCTGCCGAAGTTGCTTGTTCACCAATTTTATCGAGAAGTTGAGCGCGAGCGACATTGAATCGAACCATCTCTTCGCGAGTCGATTCCGCGGTAGGCGATTTGGTGTCCAGCTCCTGTAATTGGTCCAGCAGTTCCTTCATCTCAGGAGTGAGTCCTTCTGTTGCCCCGGCAGGCATGCCTGCGATTGCGGGTTGCAGCAAGAGTCCTCCCTCAGCGACTTCGAACTGATTTCCTTCGATCGGTTTCGGAACCTGAGTCAGCTTCCAGGCGTCGCCGATTTTGATCATCTCCCCGATTTGAACGAAGCCGCTTTCCTCATCATTCATGACAATGGCCATCACGTTTTCATAGACGAGAAGATCATTGGAGGCTTTTCCGGCATCAGCAGGAATGAGATTGGGCATGAGCATCGAACTGTCGAAGCGAGCCCACTCAGTTTTGGGAGTGAGGACTTTTGTCGATCCGAGAATCTTTTGCATTTGTGCGGTGATGTTTGTTCGATTGGCGAGAAAGCGATCACCGATTTGCTGGGTGAGGCCGAGTGCTTTGACATCCGCTTCTGAAATGAAGACTGCCTGTAAGCGGTGTGGATCACGATTCGCCATTGCCATGATCGCTTCACGCGTTGCTTCTTCAGCTGAGATCATTTTCCACGTATCAATTTTCCCATCCTGATCAGTGTCGATTCCCCAACGCGTACCCTGTGTGTTCAACCAGCGCGACTGGTCGATTTTGTCGTCGCCGTTGGTATCGAGATCGCGATAAACTTCCAGCCCGTGCTGATAATATTTGAATTCGTCGACACGCTGATTTCCGTCGGTATCAATGAATCGGCGGAGCAACTGGCCTTGAGGACCGTAGAGTGCCCAGCCCGAGCCGTTTCCATGCTGCTCGACTTTCAATTTGCACTGTTTCACTTCTTCAGGCTTCGGTGTCTCGATTACCACATCTTTTTGTGTCGGTTGGTAGCCGAGTACCGTTTCAGGCTGGACTCCATCTTGAGCCAGAAGTTGTGTGGAGAAGAGCCCGAAAATAAGAGCGAGCCAAACATTATGTGAATGCAAAAGCGTCTTTGCCAACATCGAATTTTCACTCCGTTGTCGATCTTGTAGGATCAGAAAGAAAGTCTGCCGCCCCGTCCGTATTGAGCGACTCTAGAACACTTTCGTGTTTTTTGTGTCCGTGAAGGGCGTTTTTATGTGATGAATCGCTCATGTCCACGAGACAGGTCGCGTACACCTTTCAAAACTGCTCTTGGAACACTTTCGTGTTTTTTGTGTCCGTGAAGGGCGTTTTTATGTGATGTGTCACTCATGCCCACGAGACAGGTCGCGTACACCTTTTCAAAACTGCTCTTGGAACACTTTCATGTTTTGTGTGTCCGTGAAGAGTGCTTTTCATGTGGTGAATCACTCATCTCCACGAGACTGTTCACGTACATCTATTTCAAATCTGCTCTGGAGACTTTATACGGAATCAGGCAATATGGAAAGAGATGGTTGTGACTGAGGTGAATCCGGGGGCCAGTTCTCCCCTCTGGTGAGCTGCAAGCGATGCGAAAATCAACTCAAATACGGGGGTGTTGGTCCGTCGAGGCGCTCAACGAGTCCGGGAAAGTCAGAGACAAACTCAGCTCCACTTTTCGGCGGTCCGCAAGCATCAAGAGCCTGAACCATGAAGGTGCTGTACTCTCCTGCTTTCTCGATTAACCAGTCGTACGAACGGATGCGGACATCCCAGTTCTGAGCAGCTTTCATTTCAGCTTTCTCGTTCTCTGAGAATTGAGAGCTGCGACCGATCACGATCCGATACATGAAGACCACACCCGATGCGGGAATGAGTTCTTGAAATGGAAGTTGTCGATCCTGAACGGTCTGCTTCCAGCTTTGAACATCCTGCAACGCAGCTATGAATTCGCTAGGCTGACTGCAGTCGACGACAATCGGCGCTCTGGGCGATGCGAGCCGAATCAACTGGATGTAGAGTTTCCCCTGCAGGTGGAAATGAATCGCAAAGTCCGCCGGCGAACCCGCCCCAACTTCAACATTACGATAGGTTCCTTGATATCCCCGTTCTAACCAATCGAGTTGCAAATCGGGAACAAGCAGCCAAGGATGCTCAGCGAAGATTTCGCGAGCGGTTTCAAGATCGCCAGAGAAGTGTTCTGCGATGTTCGCTTGAAATTGAGTCGGCACGTTTTTCTCCCGAATAAGTTTTCAATTGATGACGAGGATCTCCATCGGTGACTGAACTTCGCTGCTCTGGGGAGCATGGGCATGTGCCGGCTCCAGATAACGGATTCCCCAAGCCAGGGCGATCCCAAGCAGCAAGGCGATACTCAACGGAATTCGGTGATGTGAGTGGAATTCCATTTCGGGGAGCAAGTCGCTCAATGAGATGCAAATAAAGGCTCCGGCAGCAAACGCCAGCATCGTGCCAACAACCACTGATTCCTGGCCTGCCAACAGTGGTGCTCCCGAAACAAATAGAAACGCTCCGATTGGACACATCAGTGCGAATGCTCCGTTCACCAAAAACTGTGAACGTCCCGACCAGTTGGAAGCTCGCATCAGCGAGGTGATCGACAGTGCATCCAACGGTTTGTGCAGCAGAATCGCCACAAACGTGCCGATTCCTAAAAAGAAAGCAGTGCTTCCATGCAGCGAATCGGCTTGAATACTCGCACCCAAAGCGAATCCATCAATCATGGTATGCAAGGAAAGTCCGACAAAAACTCCCATCCAACTCATATTGTTCGCGAGTGATTGGCTATGGCCGTCATGGCTGTGTTCGTGATGATGGTCCTCGTGGTCACAGACTTCGCTGCTGGGCAGTTGCTCCAGATCATGGTGATGAAAATGGAACATTCGCAAAAGGAAGAAAATGACGACAATCCCGAGCATCGTCGAAACGACAACGCGGTCGATCTGGCTCGCTCCCAATTGCGAGACTGCATGGGGAAGCATGTGAAACAGGCCAATTCCGAGCATTAACCCGCCCACAAAGCTGATTAAAATTTGCATGCGTTTGTGATCGAGCTTCACAATATTGGGAAGCTTTCCTCCCACAAGAGAGGCCAAAACGATCAGCAGGCAGTAAACAGAGAGGACTGGGAGGGTGGTCATAGAACCGGAAAACGTAGGCCAGGCAGTCGTGAAACGTGAATCTGGCACAGGATACTTGAAGCAACACGCCAGCAGATTGCCCAAACGTGAAACGGCTATTTTAGAGCAGAGCCAAAACTTCGCAATTCGCTCTCTGGTGTCGTCTGCACTTTTCTCACGAATCTTCAGGATCGACCCTAAATCTGTCACCCGTCGTTTACGGATAGACGAGCCCCAGCCACATTTCCGATTCCTGCTACAACAGTTTTGCGCAACCTTCACGACTTTGGGTGAGGAGTGAATAACGATGGCGCAGATGCGAAAAGTCTCACGTGGTGAAGTTCTGGATCTAGCAGAGAAACTTGCGGAGGATTACGGCGAGTCGCTGACGTTGACCGCATTTCGCCGCGAGACGGGGCTCTCTCAGCATGTCATCTTCGATCTGTTTGGAAACTGGAAAAACTTGCGAACGGAAGTTGGCCTGACTCCCGAAGCTCCCCGGGCGAGAAATAAGATTTCCAAAAATCAGATATTGAAACTGATGACGGAACAGGTTGCTGAGCATGGTGAGAATCTGACCGAGGTTCAGTTTCTGCATGCGACAGGGCTCTCTGGTCGAATGATCATGGATCGGTTCGGGAGTTGGGGAGACCTGCGGGAGAGTGTGGGGCTCAGCCGCCGAGCCCGCTTGAAGACGCGTTATTCTGAACAGGATCTCTACGATGATCTGTATCGCGTTTATCGAATCTTTCGTGAGCGGCCAAATTACAATAAACATCGATACCGCGGCGGTCTGATTAGTCCCGGCACAATCTGTCACCGTTTCACATCTTGGGAATGGGCGTGCCTCAGGTTTCGTGACTACTTGAAATCTCACGACCTGTTCAACAGCAAAATGCCGCTTCCAGAACAGTTGGAGCAAGAGTTCCGCGAAAGAGAAGAAAAGAGATTAGCAGCGATGAGGTAAAAGCTCTTTCAGCCTGGAGAGTGAAGTTCGAGCACAAACAGGGTGAAATTGTAGCCGCTGGATCTCTTGCTTTTGTTACAGAAGTGACCCGTCATTGACAGTCGCAGACAAATCTCAATTCGAGTTTGAACAAAACAATTCCCCTTCCTGAGCAAACAACTTAGCCCCAGTTCATCGCCCCAACAGGGGCGATGAACTTCTTACTTTCGTTGAAGAACCTGCTCTTCGATGTTGTATGCCACTGCTGGCTCGTCCAGTAGTGAATGAGCGTCATCCGTCCCATCTATCACGATCATTTGCGGTGCAGTGATTCCGAAGGTGACTCACCAAAAAGTTGGCGATAGTCACGGCAGAATTGTCCCAGGTGATGGAATCCATTGGCATCAGCGATTTGCTTGACAAGCAGGTCTTCATCATCGGCTTCCCGTAGTTGACGTTTGACACGATCGAGCCGAAATGTCTTTAGAACTGATCCTGAAACTTGAACTTGCACTCTCAAACGTTGAGAAAAGCGGCTATTCCAGAGGTTCTCGGACTGGGTTTAGAGAAATGCGTTCTTCACGGGCACACGGTAGAGCATCCATGAGGAAGTTTCTGTCAAGTCGGGAGTGAGACGATTGCGTATGCGTTGCGAACGTTCGGGTTGAGCGGGACGGCATACGAATCGGCTCAGGCGGACACCATCCGTGCACAGTTCTTGAAAGTCGGAGATCAGATCAAGCTCAGTGTCCGCCGAATCTGGGTAAGACTCTCAGCTGAGAGAAGGAGTTCGTCGATGAGTTTCTCCCACTTCGCTCCCGGTGATTCACCGGGAGCGAGTGAGATAGACTTTTAGAGAGCTTCGTCTCCAGTTTCTCCTGTTCGGATTCGTACAACAGTTGCCACTTCAGAAACAAAGATCTTTCCATCGCCAACTTGCCCGGTTCGAGCGGCTTTGGTGATTGCTTCCAAAGCTGTCTCACAGAGAGCGGCGGGAACGATCACTTCAAGTTTCACCTTGGGGACAAAGTCGACCGCGTACTCTGCTCCGCGATAGATTTCCTTGTGACCTTTTTGTCTTCCGAACCCGCGAACTTCAGAGACCGTCATTCCCTGAATCCCGGCGCTGACCAAGGCCTCTTTAACGTCCTCGGCTTTGAAATGTCGAACAATCGCTTCAATTTTTTTCATGGTGTCTCCTTTGATACTCGTGCTTCATTTGTCAGAAGATTGTATTTTGAAAGTTTTTTGTGCAGGGTGTTACGATCAATCCCCAATCGAAGCGCTGTTTTAGTCTGGACATGATCACACTCAGCATAAATGAGTGTGAGCAGTGTCCTTTCTACGTTTGCAATGAGGCGGTCGAACAATCCGCTGGGGTCGTCAACATTTTCCAATTCCTGTTTCACCAGGAACTCAACGATTCTCTCAGAGGGTTGTGTGCTAGCTTGGGAATTGAAGTTCATGACTGTCGCTAGAACCAATTCAGCGATTGCTTCAGGCAGAACGGTTTCTACTTTCGTAGTTGCAGTTCTCTCATTCTCGGAACACTGTTCCGTTGAACTGACCTGAATAACGACGCGTTTCATATTTCTGCAACCTGCTAAGAAAGCTCGATTTGTGTCAGATCGAGCTTTCCAGGAACGGGATCAAAAGTCTTGATGTTGCACAGCCCCAGTCAGTAAAACCTTGAGACACCTTCCTACTGAATGCCGGAATAGGCGACCATGCCGTGCTCTGAGATATCCAGTCCAATGTGCTCTTCTTCCTCGGAGGCTCTGAGTCCGACGGTCATCTTAATGACTGTGAAGATTGCGAAACTGACAGGGAATGCCCACAAGAATGCAGCGGCAACACCGAGTGCCTGAATTCCTAATTGGCTTCCACCGGCTGCACTGGAGAAGAGTCCAATTGCCAGAGTACCCCATGCTCCACAAACACCGTGAACAGAGACGGCTCCGACGGGATCGTCAATCTTCAGCTTGTCGAAGAAGAGTACCGAGAAGACAACGAGTACTCCGCCAATTGTTCCAGTCAGGGTCGCCATCAAGGGTGACATGATGTCGCAACCAGCTGTGATGGAAACAAGGCCAGCGAGTGCTCCATTCAATGCGAAGGAAACGTCTGGCTTCTTGAATAAAATCCATGAGACAAACATCGCTGCGATCGCACCACCGGCAGCTGCCAGGTTGGTCGTGACTGCAATGTATGCCATGCTTCCGCCAAGAGCAGTTGTACTTCCCGGGTTAAAGCCAAACCATCCTAACCACAGAATGAAGACACCCAGAGCTGCAAGCGGGATGTTGTGTCCTGGGATCGGTGTGACTTGTCCTTCTTTGTTGAACTTGCCTTTACGAGGGCCAATCACAATTGCACCTGCAAGAGCAGCCCAGCCACCGATTGAGTGAACGACTGTCGAGCCAGCGAAATCAAGAAAACCCATTGCCTCTAACCAGCCTGCGCTGTCATCAGCACCAACCAGGCCGTTCCAGCACCAGCTCCCGAAGATGGGATAAACGATGACTGTAATTGCAATGGAATATGCCAGGTAACCGATGTACTTTGTTCTCTCTGCAACCGCACCACTCACGATCGTTGCTGCAGTCGCAGCAAAGACTGTTTGGAAGATCAGGAACGACCAGGCGAATCCCTCTGAAGAGAAGTAGCCAGATTCTTTTGTCCCATCAAAGAAGAAGAAACTCGTTCCGACATACCCACTTGAAACACCGAACATTAAGCCGAAGCCGACCGCCCAGAAGGCGAGTGACCCCACGGAGAAGTCCATGAGATTCTTCATGATGATGTTGCAGGCATTCTTGGACCGAGTGAATCCTGTTTCAACAAGCGTAAAACCCGCCTGCATAAAGAAGACCAGGAATGCTGCCAGACAAGTCCAAAGGATGTTTGCGTCTTCACGAAGCAACGCCAGGGTATCAGCGACTTCCTCTTCAGCAACTTCTTCTTCGACGACCGCTTCTGCGATCACTGCTTCATCTTCAATAACCTCCGCTTCCGTCTCGGTCTGAGCAGAGACACTGGAGTGAAATACTGCTCCTAGCAACATTGCCACCATAAACATTTTTAGAAAACGGAACGAACCGTTCTCCTCCATACGCATTTTTGCGCCGATCATCTGTGTGCCTCTTCGAAATGGCTATGAAAATTCCAGATTAACATGACTCTGAGCAAACAAAGTGGTCCACAAAAGGACCAACGATTGACTGAAAAGCAATCGCTGCGCCAAAAGATGATCGAGATACCGAAGTCTCATGTCATTTCTACAAAACCCAGTGAATACCGCACTCAAGACTGGCCTGCGAATTCTGGAGAGAGCCCGGGAAGAGTCGGGGAAGAGATTGAATGATGCTCAAAATTAAGCAGATGTGACTAACCTGCAGGCACTATGTGCATGAAACATGCGCACCGAGGCCCTTGGGCATTCTCCCCAATTTCTGAACGAGTTGTTCTGTGTGACTAGAGTCGTTTGCTCTACCGTGTGCCCGTGAAGAGCAGCGGTTTCGCTGGTGATTTAACTAGCGAGACCGCATTCTTCGTAGGCAAACAATAGAGTAACCGGTAGAACAAGCAGCTCTCTAACCCGGTCGATGATCGTCGAAGACTCTGATGACGAAACAACAAAGCGACCAAGAGATCAACTCTGGGCAGACAATTTAACCCCGCGTCATCGACCCGGCAGGGCACACGGAAGCAACTTGCTGAAGAAGCACAAGTCAGCAGTGGTGATATGCGCCCGGGGGGATTCATCTTGAAACCCAAGATCCCATAGCCACTAAATTCCCGGAAGAACCCAAAAACTAAGCGAACAGCTCTGAATTTCATGTTTTTTGCACATTAATGCTTTGGTTCGCGAAACTTCCGAGTGTTCGTGGAGTTTAGTAGAACTGATCCTGAAACCTGAACTTGTGCTTTCAAGCACTGAGAAAAGTCATCATTCCACAAGTTTTCGGACTGGTTCTAGTCAGTCCGGTTGCATTGTTGAGTTCGCCAATTTTCTCTGTTGAATTATGCCATCTTCAGCGTTGATATGCATATCAACGCAACTCGTCAAGAAAATTTTGATGACACGAAATGCTCCATACGAATCGTGGCTCGCTGAATGAAATGCTGGAGAGCTTACGGGTCTGTTGGCGCAAGGCACAGTTCATTGACATCAACGAAAACTGGTGTGTAAGTCCAGAGCTTACTCCCTGCCTCGTTTGTTTAAACAGTTCGCACGCTCATTTCGAGATTGAGGAGTCTGACTCGACAGATCGGAATCTTGGCAACTATGTCATCGTCTTCAATTCGCAAGCGAAGTTTAAGATTGCCGGAATTCAAGATCAGGAAGTGCCAGCACTGATTGTTCAATTTGAACTGAAACACTTCTCCGAGTTGAACTCAAAGTTTTCGCTCCCCTCAATAATTCCTGCGACAGAAGTGTATGCGAAAGAGCTGCGTACAGAAGTTGTTGATACTTCCAGCTTGGTCGATGAATCTCAGATGTCTGAAGCGATCACAAACTTGCTGTTGAAGCTGGTCATCGTCGATTCGATTCGAACTGAAATCGTGTTGAGATTAACCGGCTCAGATATCGTGAGAGTGCAATACGATTCTGATATCGAGCAAGCAATAAAGTTGATGCAAAACGCACTTTCTTTTCCATGGACTGTTGAGTCGCTTGCTGAACACATTCATGTCTCTCGATCTTATTTTGCTAAAAAATTCAGAGATCAGACAGGAGTTGGTCCAATTCAGTATCTGCTGAATATTCGCATGCAGACAGCCAACGAGTTACTGAGAAAGGATCGCTTTCAAATTTATGAAATAGCAAAGCTAACTGGCTATTCATCTGCTTCCGCTTTCACAAATGCGTATCGAAGATGGTCCGGGATGACCCCCAAAGTCTATCAGGATCAGAATGCTATTGATCGTTGATTGAGCTTTCCCTCAGAGCCGAACATATTCATTCACTGACATGTGATTAAGCGAAGTTATCGACATGTTTTGATGTCACGCTTCTGCAAAATCCGCCGCATTCTCTGGTGAGATGTCTCAGACGTCTAAAAGTATATCGAATCCGTCCAACTTGGATAAAATCAGATTGCGGAAATTGGAACGATTGCATTATTCAAATGCCTCACTTCCCCCCCCCGTTTCAATTTCCAGGAAACAAAATTATGTGCGTCTCTGCAATTCAGCGTCGAGCACGTATCTCCCAATACAATTTTCTTATTCACTGCGGACTCATCCTGTTGAGTTTTCATTCAATAGGAAAATGTGAAGATAACATTGGGCTCGACGGACAGGTTGGTCACATCGCGTTTCCAACATTTGGCCGAGAAGAAAGTATCACGCATCTTGAATTGATGCCATTTTCGACCGGAGATTACCACGCTCTCTTTGGAGACATGCGGGCATTTGTTACGAATGATGCGAACTTCGGAGTCAACCTTGGAGCTGGAGCCCGATTCATCGAACCAGCTGGCCTGGCAATGTTCGGGATCAGCGGTTGGTATGATGGCGATCAATCCACAGGTGAACTCTTTCATCAACTTGGATTGAATCTTGAAGCACGCACTGAATTCGGAGGACTCACCGCGAATGTGTATTGGCCGATTGGAAACAGTGCTCAAGAGCTGAGTAAAACGATCTCCAATCAGAGATTTGAAGGCAACGAAATCTTGTTCGACTTAAAGAACCTCTACGGTGATTCTATGAGTGGAACAGACATACTGGCTTCAGTTTACATTCCTGGAAAGTTTGCAGAAGACCACAACCTTGAGTTCAGCGCTGGCGGATACTTTTTTCAAGGGGACAATGCAGAAGACATCACAGGATGGAAAATGGCACTGAACGGTCTGGTTACGGAGAGTGTCGCCGGAGAATTGTCTTTCACCAACGATGACACTTTCGGAGCGAACACTTCTCTTGGAATCGCTTGGAGATTTGGAGCAGAAGCGACACCTGGCCGCTCTTTGAAAAAACAACTGAGGCGTTATGTCGATCGAAATTACAACGTCATCGTCAGCACGCGGTCTGAAATGGAAACTGGAGTGACAGCGATCAACCCAGCAACCGGTCTGGCATATGAAGTCCAGCATGTTTCGAATACGTCCATCGCTTCTGACGGGTCAGTCAACGACCCATGGCAATCTATTTCGGACGCGCAAGCTGCAGGTGGAGACATCATCTTCGTTCATAGTGGTACTTCACTCACCGAAAGTGTGACACTCTCCGACGGGCAAATACTGATCGGCGAAGGGGCGAGCTACTCCATCGCAACCGAGGGATATGGCACTATCAGCCTTCCACGTGCAACTGTGGGAACTGATCTCCCGACGATCATCAATTCCCCAGGCGACACATTCACGATGGCAAGCGGTTCAACACTTGCAGGTTTCAATATCTCATCAGCAAATGGAAATGCCATTGTGGCTGATGGTATCGACGACTTCCATATCAGCGATATTATTATTGACGGAACAACGGGTGACGGGATCTACGTCAATGGTTCAACTGCTGGTGAGATCAGTAGAGTCTCAATCCTGAATGCTGGAGGAAACGGCCTTCATATTGTCGACATCGATGACATTCTAAATCTTGAAGATATTGAAGTTGAAAACGTTGCAGACAATGGAGTCCTCGTTCATGGTGGCCTTGGTGAGATCAACTTCAAAGGTGATCTCATCATCAAAAATGCGGGTGTTGCAGGCTTTGCCGTAGAAGACCTGATGACCATCGTGAATATCGTTGATGATATAGAAGAAGAGACCAAAGGAATGGTGTCGGTTGAGCAGTTGGACATCAGCGATTCAGATGGCGCAGTTGGCTTGTTCGTAAACAATAGTGACGGCTCCGTCATCGTTGAAGAATTCAACGCTGAGATATTAAATGGAACGGCACTTCTGATTGAAGATTCTTCGACTGTCCATGTGAACGATGGCGTAATCTCGTCGACAAATGCTCCCGTCATTGATGCCTCCAACAGTGATCTCGAAATCTATCTGACTTCGCTCTCGGCAGATGGTGGAGATCGGGGTATCCGGATCAGCAATTCAACAGGAGATCTGTTTGTCTATGGAGAAGGCGACTTCGGGACTGGTGGAACGATTCAGAATGTTGAAGTTGGATTTGAGCTAGACGGTTTCGAAAGTGCAGGCTTACAGGCAATCGACTTTACTGATAACGAAAATGTGGGAATCGTAAACGACGTTGAAACTCTTGCTCTCTGGTATCTGAAGATCACAGGGACCACCGAGCAGATCCTGAATGCAACAAATGTTGAAGCACTTGAGATCTCAGGCTCAGAGATTACTGAGAATGACCTCAGTTCAGAAAAAGCAATTGAATTAAAAATTGAAGAAGAAGGTGCTTACGTTGCAAGGTTCATGCAGAACATTGTCAGCGATACACCAGGAACCATATTTACTGTGAGTAACGAATCCGCAGCCCCAGGATCGCTTAGTTACAATTTCTCCTCGAACAATATCGCACTAAGCGAGTCACAAGCAGTTGCGACCGTTGTTGACTGGCACGGATCGTTGCAGGCAACGATTGCAGGCAACCTGATTACCGGAGAGGATTCCTCGCAAATCGGTTTTGAAGTCATCGCCAATGAGTCAACAGACCTTGCACAAGTGACTTTCACACAGAACCAGCTTGCACTGGATGGAGCAAATTCAACAGGAATCAGTTACTACTCAGATGCACCATCTGTTCTGAGTGTGACCTCCAACATAATTGAATTGGGGGGACAGAATGGAACCGGCATTCAAGCAACATTGGCTAAAGAGGCGAGCGCATTAATTTCGTTCAACCAAATTTTCGATGACGCTGGAGGAGCCACTGCAATTCTCTTTCCCTCTGTTGCCGATGGATCTCAGCTAACGATCGAATCCAATCAAATCGATCTCTCTCAATTCAACGCATTCGTTGATCGTGGAATTGTCCTCTCGGCAATTTCCGGCGACGATCCAAATGTTCTGATCAACTCAACACAGACCAATACAATCCTTGGAGCTTCTACAGCATTCTTCCTTCCGGCAAGTGGCTGGACGGGACAACTGCTTGTTACTGAATAACACATCTCTCACGGGACGGATGGCACGCTCAGACTGTAGCGTAGCGTAAGGATGGGCGTGGCGAATCTCGTGTAGACTCTCATTCTTCCATGGTTGGTAATGTTCTGTCCATTTGCAGCGGGACGTCTTCTTCTCCTGCGACGGATGGCACGCTCAGACTGTAGCGTAGCGTAAGGATGGGCGTGGCGAATCTCGTGTAGACTCTCATTCTTCCATGGTTGGTAATGTTCTGTCCATTTGCAGCGGGACGTCTTCTTCTCCTGCGACGGATGGCACGCTCAGACTGCAGCGAAGCGCAAGGATGGGCGTGGCAAATTCCGTGCAGACTCTCATTCTTCCATGATTGGTAATGTTCTATCCATTTGCAGCGGGACGTCTTCTTCTCCTGCGACGGGTGACACGCTCAGACTGGAGCGAAGCGCAAGGATGGGCGTGGCGAATCTCGTGTAGACTCTCATTCTTCCATGGTTGGTAATGTTCTGTCCATTTGCAGCGGGACGTCTTCTTCTCCTGCGACGGGTGACACGCTCAGACTGGAGCGAAGCGCAAGGATGGGCGTGTCGAATTCCGTGTAGACTCTCATTCTTCCATGATTGGTAATGTTCTATCCATTTGCAGTGGGACGTCTTCTTCTCCTGCATACCAGCGAGCCCTCGACCATTCCCAATCAACAGCTGTCTCAGCTGGTCCAAATCGCTGTTCAAATTTTCTCCCCCTGCGCCTCTGATAAGGGGGCAAATTCAAACAATCCGAGTAAGCCATTATGGTACCCCGCTGATCGTATCGCCGACGCTGCTTGCGAAAGGACGTCTTGTCGTTATTTGAGTCGTGAACTCTCATTTGATTCGAGATCTTGTCGATGATTGAGTCTCTACTTCGTACTCGCCACGCCCATCCTTTCGCTTCGCTGCAGTCTGGGCGTGCCACCCAATCCAACCGAACAAGTCGGCCGGGCCACCCTGCCGTTCTGGGTCGTGCCACCCGGCCGGGCCACCCTGCCGCCAGCCAAACGAGCAAGACTGTCTGTGAATGTGTCGGCGATGAGGAAATTCATTGGCTTGCATCAGTAACAGTGTTGAACTGAAGGATTTCGACGGGGAAGTTGCCGTGCTCTGGTCGTGCGGCGTAGTTCATGTACGGGCCGTCGTATCGGAGAATGCTCAACAGGGCCTTTGTCACCAGCATTCGGAGGATATCGTAGCGATGGCCATCGTTATCAAAGTCACTTGTGCAGCTACCACGAAGCGTCCTGTTTCCGTGTAGCGCCCTGTTGCGGTACTTGATCGTCTTACGTTCATTCTCCGTGACCAGTATTCCCAAGTCTTGAAATACCAATGTGAGCTTGTCTTCATTTGCTGGGCTCATGAGGCTGCTGTTAACACGTTGACGTATGATTCGCAACGCTTCTGCGAGTTCATCGGGTGATGCATCAGTACATTCATCGCTAGTCCCGCCGCTTGCATCAAAGGTGTCAACGACATTCAGTAACTGCTGCTTTAGTTCACCAAACCTCTGATCTTTCCAGATGCTGAATTTGGTCGACTTTGGCTCACCCGAACGTTTTTTCAACTCCGACCATTCAGCCGCCAGACGTTCGAGACTGATTGATGCCAGTGCCACCTTGTCGTCTAAGAAAGACCGGCGTGCAGTCCATAGTGGGCTGAGTACCCAGTCGAATTCAAAATGATCATCCAGTGAGATCCATTGTCGGAAGAGCTCAGGTAAGCGACCTACAACATCTTTACCATGTTCAAATGACTCGACCGAACCGCACATTGGCAGCGGCTCAGTGTCCGTAAAATCTGTATTCTTACGCTGAATTCGTGACCATCCAAAGTAGACGCGTTTCACGATGTTGTCACGAGGAAACTCGTCCATCCACATGAACGGTACAGAATGCCCGTTCAAGAAGGAAATGAAGCTTCTCTCAGAAGCGAAGGGGTAATCGAGCGGATTGGCATCTTCACTAGAATCAACGGTCAGCCAACCCGCTGAGGGCAAATGAATTCTCGCGTCGGCCGCTACAATACGTACATCCGGGGATTCGCTCAGCTGTACGGTGCAACGGTTCGTGGTGGTCCTACCGTCTTCATGGTAGAATTCAACTGGCTCGACAGACTCCCAGTGACGAACTCCATGACCAATGAAAAGTATTCGCGGATGAGGAAGCGTTGCGTTGTAGAAAGAAAGCGGATTGGAATGTGCAAACTCAACTTCGACCATCAGAGCGGATCCGGAAATGGAGCTGCTGTGGCCGCTTCCAGTCGTGCCATAGTGAACTTCCGACGTCGGTGTATCTTGGGTGCCGAACAGCCGCACAGCCAATCCTTCGGATGTCTCTGCCGTCCATGAGGGAACGTTTGATTGTACTGAGAATCTTCCGACACCTGGGCCGTCATTTTGCGGACGCCAATATGTCTCTAGGTCGGTCTGATGCACCTCGGGGAAATCGATGGAAAAAGAAGCGCCACGTTCTAGATCCCAACGAATGAAACCCGTGGCATCGGCGCAACTGTCGCATCCACAGCATTGCACTCGATGAATTGGGATGACGTGAGTTCCATCATCAAGTTGGCGAGACCTGGGCAGTTTCTCTTCCATATGATCGCTTTTCCTATTTCGCAATTTCATGCTGAGCGTAGGTTTTTCACACCCGAAACACTTTCATGACCTCATCGCCCAAATGGTTGATGACTTTCACGGCGATTCTTCCGGGACGGGTGGCACGCTCAGACTGGAGCGTAGCGCAAGGATGGGCGTGGCGAATTTCGTGTTGACTCTCATTCTTCCACCATTGGTAATGTTCTATCCATGTGCAGTGGGACGTCTTCTTCTCCTGCGTACCAGCGTGCACTCGACCATTCCCAGTCAACTGCTGTCTCAGCAAGCTGTTTTCGTACCGGGTTCTCATGGATGTAGTCAATGATCGAAAGCAGAGTCTTGACTTGCTCGACATTTCGATCATAGCCGCCTCCAGGTTGCCAGATACGACGACGTGAACGCTTTCCTTCGACCACGCTGATCCTGGGGATCCACTCTGGTGCATTTTCTTCTAGCCAGCAAACAGCCTGTCTTGCGAATCGTTCTTTCACAAACCCCTGGAACTTGCCAATGATTTTTCCTGGTTCACGCGGAGAGACCAGTAAGTGAACGTGATCAGGCATCAGTACCCAAGCCCAAAGGTCAACCGGAAAACGTTGTCGCCCTGCTTCGAGAGCCTCGACAAACCACTGTCGTGAACGATCTTTCGCGAGGAATTGATAACGCCGATAACATGAAAACGTGAGAGATCGTGGAGTCCGATCCTGATCGTATCGCCGGCGCTGCTTGCGAAAGTACGTCTTGTCGTTATTTGAGTCGTGAACTCTCATTTTATTCGAGACCTTGTCGATGATTGAGTCTCTACTTCGTACTCGCCACGCCCATCCTTTCGCTTCGCTGCAGTCTGGGCGTGCCACACAATCCGCGAAAGCATTGATGACTGAGTCTCTATCGCTGTTTGCTCTACCGTATGCCCGTGAAGAACGCATTTTTCTAGTAAAAAAGATGTTCGCCACGAGGCAGCTCCTGCAAGCCAGCTCGAAAGATGCTCTAAATGGTACTCGCCATGCCCATGTACGACTTCGTTATTTTCTTGAAGTGTCGTCCGATCCGAAGCACAAAGACGAACTCTTTGAACGTGCTCGCCACGCTCATCCTTTCGCTTCGCTGCAGTCTGGGCGTGCCACACAATCCGCGAAAGCATTGATGACTGAGTCTCTATCGCTGTTTGCTCTACCGTATGCCCGTGAAGAACGCATTTTTCTAGTAAAAAAGATGTTCGCCACGAGGCAGCTCCTGCAAGCCAGCTCGAAAGATGCTCTAAATGGTACTCGCCATGCCCATGTACGACTTCGTTATTTTCTTGAAGTGTCGTCCGATCCGAAGCACAAAGACGAACTCTTTGAACGTGCTCGCCACGCTCATCCTTTCGCTTCGCTGCAGTCTGGGCGTGCCACACAATCCGCGAAAGCATTGATGACTGAGTCTCTATCGCTGTTTGCTCTACCGTATGCCCGTGAAGAACGCATTTTTCTAGTAAAAAAGATGTTCGCCACGAGGCAGCTCCTGCAAGCCAGCTCGAAAGATGCTCTAAATGGTACTCGCCATGCCCATGTACGACTTCGTTATTTTCTTGAAGTGTCGTCCGATCCGAAGCACAAAGACGAACTCTTTGAACGTGCTCGCCACGCTCATCCTTTCGCTTCGCTACAGTCTGGGCGTGCCACACAATCCGTTTATCTCGGCGCAGCCCTGTTCCGTCTGTGGTCATGGTGAACATGATGGCAAGCGTTTGGCCCGGTTGCTGATTCATTCGATTCAAACTTGAATAGAGATCATTTTTTATTCTTTGATATTAGCGCGTAAATTAGCCCCGGGTCAATGACCCGGGGCTAATTGGATTATTCAACAAGCGAAGTGTTCAATATGAGATTACGAACATCCCATCGATTGGCCACAGTTGTGGCACAAGTAGCAGTTGCCGTTTCTTACAGTGATTGAGCCGCATGCGTCGCAGGCGGGGGCGTCACTTTGGAAGTGGGCGAACTGTTCGTCGCGGTTTGTTGAGCGTTCAGCGTTAAGTGCCGAGGCGTCCAACTGGAGGATTGGTGACCCGTTCGCATGGTGTCCGTTTCCATTGGATGCGTGTCCGTTGCTTCCGTTGGAAGAACCGTTGCTGCTGGTTCTTTCTAAGACACGGTTGACTGCGTTTGAAGCTGCGTCCTGGGCTTCGCCCTCTGCTTCATCTTGAAGCGAGGGCTTAGGCGGGTTTCCCGTACCACTCTCGTCCTTCGATCCTTCGATACGATTCGGCGTGTTCGCTTCGCGGTAGCCTTCAAGGAAGGTGATGCCGAGCCAGCGGAAGATGTAATCGACCACGCTCTTCGCCACCGGGATGTCTGGATTTGTCGTCCATCCGGAAGGTTCAAAGCGTGCGTGGCTGAACTTGTTGACCATCGCTTCGAGTGGGACGCCGAACTGCAATGCAAGTGAGGTCTCGGTTCCGATGACATCCATGAGTCCGCCGATTGTGGAACCTTCTTTGGCCATCACAATGAACAGCTCGCCCGGTTTTCCATCTTCGAACAGTCCGACTGTAATGTAGCCTTCGTGTCCGCCAACGTTGAACTTGTGGGTGAGTGAATGCCGAGTGTCGGGAAGTCGACGACGTTTGGGAGCTTCACCGGCATCGGTTGCTGCTTTGCGGTCGCCTTCTTTCTTCGTCGCCAATGGTTGCGACTGTTTCGAGCCATCACGATAGATCGCCAGAGCTTTGAGGCCGGACTTCCAACCTTCGATGTAGGCGAGTTCGATGTCTTCGACAGTCGAGTCTGCTGGCATGTTGACGGTTTTGGAAATTGCACCGGAGAGGAACGGCTGTGCGGCGGCCATCATGCCGACGTGACCTTTCCAGTGAATTGAACGTGTTCCGTTCGCTGGCTTGAAGGCACAGTCGTAAACCGGAAGGTGTTCGTCCTTGAGGCCGGGAGCACCTTCGATGGTTTCGTGTTCTTCGAGGTATTCGAGGATGCCTTTGATTTCCGGTTCATCATAACCAAGAACTTGCAGCGAGTATGGAACCGTCTGGTTGACGATTTTCATCATGCCGCCGCCAGCGAGTTGCTTGTACTTGATGAGAGCGATATCAGGTTCGATGCCGGTGGTGTCGCAATCCATCATGAAGGCGATCGTTCCGGTCGGTGCAAGGACAGTCGCCTGAGCGTTGCGGTAACCATGACGACGACCGAGTTGCAGGCACTCGTTCCAGGTTTGACGAGCGGCATCACGGAGGTAGCTCGGGCAGGCTGGAGTGATATCTTCGACTGCGTCGCGGTGCATTTGCATGACGTCGAGCATTGGCTGTTCGTTTTCACGATAGCCAGCAAATGGTCCGATGTTCCCAGCGATCTCGGCGGAGGTGCGGTAACCTTCTCCGTTAAGCAGGGCAGTCAGTGCTCCAGCGATGCCGCGACCGGCGTCGCTGTCGTAGGGAATTCCCATCGACATCAACATACTGCCCAGGTTGGCAAAGCCGAGTCCGAGTGGACGGAACATGTGTGAGTTCTCAGCGATTGCTGGCGTTGGGTAGCTAGCGTGGTCGACGAGAATTTCTTGGGCTGTGATGAAGATCGAACAGGCTCGGCGGAAGCGTTCGACATCGAAGCTACCGTCTGGTCGCATCATCTTTTTGAGATTGATGCTGGAGAGGTTGCAGGCGGTGTCGTCGAGGAACATGTACTCGGAGCATGGGTTCGACGCGTTGATCGGCCCGGTGTTTTTGCACGTGTGCCATTTGTTGATGGTGGTATCGAACTGGACTCCCGGGTCGCCACACTGCCAGGTTCCCTTCGCCATTTCGTGGAGGATTTCACGAGCTTTGTAAGTTGGTCCTTCTTGCGTTGGGTCTGTGACCCAGCGAGTGGTCCAGTCGTCATCGTTTTCGACGGCATCCATGAACTCGTCACTCAAGCGGACTGAGAGATTCGCGTTCTGGAACATGATCGACGAGTAAGCTTCGCCGTTGAAGTTGGAGTCGTACTCACCACTGGCGATCAGCGTGTGTGCTTTCTTTTCTTCCTTCGTTTTGCACTGAATGAAGTCCATGACATCCGGGTGCCAGTCTTTGATGGACTGCATTTTGGCCGCACGACGTGTTTTTCCGCCTGATTTCACAACAGCTGCGATTTGGTCGTAAACCCGCATAAAGGAAAGCGGCCCGGAAGGTGTTCCGCCCCCGGAGAGTTTTTCGCGTGAGCTTCGGATTGTTGAGAGGTCGGTTCCCGTTCCGGAGCCGAACTTAAACAGCATCGCTTCCGATGTCGCCAGCCGCATGATGCCGTCCATCGAGTCATCCACAGACTGAATGAAGCAGGCCGATGCTTGAGGGTACTCGTAAGGCGTCTCAGGCCGCGCAACCACTCTAGCTTGAGTATCGAACCGATAGTTTCCTTGGGACCCCTTTACGCCATATTGGTGAAATAGGCCTACGTTGAACCATACAGGGCTGTTAAATGAGCCATGTTGGTGTGTGCAGAGCCAAGCGAGTTCGCGGTAAAAGTTTTCTCCATCTTCATGTGATGCAAAGTAACCATCCTGTATACCCCAGTCGGTGATGGTGCGCGCAACTCGGTAGATGACCTGTCGAACGCTGGTTTCGCGTTCGGGGGTGTCTGGTTCACCGAAGAAGTATTTTGAGACGACAACATTGGTCGCAAGTGCGGACCATGAGGAAGGAACCATGCAGTCGGCTTGTTCGAATAGAACTCCGCCGCTTTCATCTTTAATTTGAGCAGTTCGCGGGACCCAATCCACGGTATCGAAAGGGTCTACTCCCACCGGACAGAAGTAAGGGTCTACTCGCAAGCCAGATGCTTGGGTGCCCACCGAAGAGGAATTGTCGTTTTGAGCTTGTGAAGTGTTTTGTGGCATAGTTGTTCCATCCGTATTGTGCATCATGCACCTCTCCAGGTTTCATCGCTTGAATTTGGAATTCACACACTGTGTTTTCCCGCCCGCAGCCCTCACAATTCGTTTGTCCATCATCAACCGCGCAGCATTTAGTGAACTGGATTTTTGTGCACTGTACGCCCGTAGACATCTATTCTATCGGGAAGGAAAAAGCTGAGCTGTGATTAATCTAAGAGAAATTCGCAACTTTGCACAACTTATTGTGCAAGCGTTAGAGGTGGACGCTAGATATTGTGAACACAGGATAGGTCTGAATATAAATTCTGCGTTCAAAATGTCAATTGGATTGGTAGATGAAGAAGCGATTAATGCCGGTTGCGTTGACGAAAAGCCAATGGTGGCTTGAGGTAACGACTTTTAGAATTTCTGAAGTTTGCAAAAGGGCAGGGGGCAAAGAGAAACCACACTATCTGGATGGTTTGTGCGGGTTAGGCACAGCTGGTTGTGTTTTTAATGGCTCGGTTGATATTTATGTGATCGGTTTGACCGGTCGAGGCATGGCAAGATTGAAGAGGCTCAGGAGACCGGCTGTGAAGAGTTGCGATTTGCGAACAATTGGGCGTTCTTTCCAAACATTGAAGTTGACCTTTTCGATGCCGCTTAGGACCAGCAGCCCACCGCGGATCATTAAGTCAATGTCCACTTTGAGCCTTCCGGGCATCGCGCCAACCAAAGGCCTTCCTGCAATGAGGTAGTTTCGTGTTCGGTCTACTTCAAAGGCCATCAGTTCGCGAAACGCATCGTTCGCTTGCTCGGTCATCAGGTCTTTCTCGGAATACCCAAACCGTTGCCGATCTTCAGATGGCAGGTAGACGCGACCGATGAGTTTGTCCCGGCGAACATCTTGCCAGAAGTTTGCGAGTTGAAGACCCGTACAAATGGAGTCCGAATAAGCCTCGTTTGCAGTGTTATTGCAATTGGCCAAATGTAAAACGATTCGGCCCACCGGATTCGCACTTCGCTGACAGTAATCTTCTAGCTGAGAAAAAGTTTCATAAGTCGTGACCGATTGATCCTGGATGAATGCTGAAATCAAGTTTGCGAAAGGGGTTATTGGAATCGAAAACTGCTCGATTGTAGTGTGCAAAGCAGTGAACACAGGGTGAACGCATTCGCCCCTGTAGCAGTTTTCCAGTTCGGCTTGCCACCATTCGAGCAGTCTGAGTGAGTCGGACGCTGAAGCGATCTCGTCACCCAGGTCGTCCGCCCATCGACAAAAGGCGTAGACGTTTGCAAAATGCTGCCGGAGCGGTTTAGGGACGGCCCAAGAGATGACGGGGAAGTTCTCGTAATGAGACGTGGCGAGACCCCACGTATATTTCTTAGCAGAATCCTGGTCGAGCGGTTTCGAATTTGATCCCGGCCCCCATTTCTCCAGCTCAGCAATAATCGTGGACACAGAAGAATCCAATCAAACGCCTGATCAAATAGAACAAGGACGCCTTCTAAGGCGTCCTTGTGTTGCTTCAAACTCTCAAGCAGAAGTTGAGTGTTCTCCTCTGCCTGGCTGAGAGGTCTAAGTCTTGATCATCTTACGCTTTGCGCGGCGAGCCTGAGCGCTTGCAGGACGTTTGCCGTGGTTTGCTTTTTTCAGTTTTCGTTGTGTTTTGGCCATGGGACTTCGTTACTCTTGAAATTGATCCGAAAATTAAGTTTTGTGCCTCAAATAGCGAGGGAAATTCCCCGGCAATTGAGATTTCGGAAAAGGTGCTCAAATAATTTTTAACGCCGAAACGGCGAGTTGAGTCAATGAACTCATTGCATTATAGGAGTTGAGCATCGTCTTGAAAAGGATGATTTCGTGAGAGAATCGATTGTCTACCTTGGTTTTCATGGTCTCTCAAGCTTCAAAACTGCAGCTATCGAAGCTCATGAAAGAAAATGCAACTCTCCCGTTATAAATCGAAGTTGGCCTCCGATGTTCCTCCATCTGGAACAGGGAACGTCAGTTTCGAGGATGGGTCTGTGTACTCGCTGGGAATGATTTGTTTCGGCAGATCGACAGACGACTGTCCTCCGTTGCCAACTGACATCGCTTCGAGTTGTCCTGCGTCCATTCCTTCGTCTGGGTTGAGGGCCATGTCTCCTCCCTCAACTTTTGAAAAGAATATGGTATTCACACCGGGGACAGCTCCTTGAACTAATTTGTAATTCCCTTCCGCGTCCGTTTTGGCAAACGAGCCATAGTTTGGAAATTCAGGGTTGAGGAAGTTGACCTCGACACCTTCAACCGGTTCGCCGTCGATAGTCACTTTTCCAGAAACAGAGGCGCGAGGAGGGCCATTGCTTCCACCACCGCAACCAACAAAAAATATCGAGACTGACAGTAAAGTAAGTGGGATCGACCACTTCATATGCTGGGGTTTCATTTTTGGCCACTAATGTAATGTGTTGAGACGGAACAATATGTGAACTTTACTAGAACCACCCGGAAACCTATGGAATAGTCGCTTTTCTCAACGTTTGATCGCGCGAGTTCAAGCTTTCAGGATCAGTTCTAAAAAAATCCCTCTCCGTAATCCAACGGAAAACAGAGAGGGAGCAGGGCGAACAGTTCAGAATGATTACTCTAAAACGGCGACTTGGCCATCGTGGATATAGTTCAATTGAACGAACGTTTTGTAATCCATGTTTTCGCTCAGGAATGTCGTAGAACCGTCTCCGAAGAGGAAGTGACCTCCTCCGGTGTGTCCTGAGCCAAAGCCCCACGCGTACTGTTTATTGGAGCCATTCTGGCTGTAGTCGGCGTTGAGTTTGTACTTGGCTGGATAGCTCCCGGTTGTGTAACAGATGTCGAGGTCGGGGCTTGTGCAACTCGATGTTGAGCTCACACCCGCCGAGACTACACGGCCATGGACACTTGTGTGGATTCCGGCAAGTCCCCAAGGGCCATAGTGGTAGGATGTCTTATAGTTTCCACCACCCCAAGCTTCTCCAACGAGGACGACGTTACTTGATCCATCGCGAAGGTCTCGCATGCTGGCTGCACCATCGTTCCCAAACGCGCCTTGTCGATAATCACGTTTGTAGACATGCCAAGGGGCGTTGTAGTCAGTGAAAACTCCAGTCGCGAACAGGTAACTGGTACGACGCATATCTCCAGTCCGGCCATAGAATGAGCTTGTCGAAGGGATGCCATTTGGTCCCGCTTCCGGGTGAGAAGGACACTCTAGCATTGGGACTGCTGTCTCAATCAAGTCCGTATTTTTTGTACTGATATTTGCCTCTGGAAGTCCATATGCATTTGCACTGACTCCTCGCAGGTCAAAATCATACTGATTGTAAACTGGAGCTTGATCGATGTACGGAAGTAGCATTTGCCATCCCGTAGTATTTTTGACGGTCGTGTTTCCCGTATAGTAGCTTGTGCTGTTGTATCTTCCGGATGAGAAGAGAGCTGCGGGGAAAACGCCATGTGTGTCATGGTAGTTGTGCAGTGCGATTCCCATTTGCTTCATGTTGTTTTTGCACTGAGTCCTGCGTGCTGCTTCGCGGGCTTGTTGCACCGCAGGTAAAAGTAAAGCGACGAGAATTGCAATAATTGCAATAACCACGAGTAGCTCAATGAGCGTGAACCCTCGACGACGAGCAGAAAAATTCGCCTGCATGAGAACCTCCGAGTAGAAATGAAATAGAGAACTACTTTGGGAATCGAACGTCCCAATTATTAGAATGTGAATCTTGATCGTACGAAAGTTTGAGCGAGATTTACAGACGAAAGTCGTTGTTTATGCGTTTTTTTTGAATTTATCTCGTGGGCGATTTTCCACTCTGGTGACTCGTATGAATTACATAAAATGGGCAAAGCCCCTGAGCTTTTGATTTAATCTTTTGATTTATTTGTACGAAAACTTCTCCTCTCTCCCACTAACAAAGTAGGGCAGTAATCAAGGGAGGTGAAAATGCGTTTGACGTTAAGAACAGTACTGGCGTATCTGGACGATGTGCTTGAGCCTGCAGAAGCTCGGGAGATCGGTCAAAAAATCAATGAGAGCAAAGAGGCCTCTGCGCTGGTGTCGCAAATTCGTGAAGCGATTCGGCGACGGCGGAATGGAGCCCCTGAGCTTGCAGGTCCCGGGTCTGGTCCAGACCCCAACATCGTCTCGGAGTATCTGGAGAACGTGCTGCCAGCGAATCAGGTTGTTGAGTTCGAGCAACTCTGTCGTCGTTCGGAAGTCCATCTGGCAGAGGTCGCTGCCTGTCATAAAATTCTGACGATGGTCATGGGGCAACCGATTGATGTCTCCGATGAGCTTCGCGAACGGATGTACGAACTCGGAGCAACGAAAAAAACATCCAGTGAAGCACCGGTTTCGGTTGCGCCACAAATGACAACCGGAATGGGCAGCCCACCATCTGGAGGATTTAAAGAAGGGCTCCCCGAATATTTAACGCGTGGGCAAAACACGAATCGAATTTGGACAGTGTTGATTGTCGTCTTGATGGCGGGGGCGTGGGTTGCGTTGGTTGTCTCGGATAAGTCGATTTGGACAACCCCTGAATCGAAAGATCAAGTTGTCCAGCAGGATTCACCTGGTCCTGATGAAGTCGAGAAGGAAGGTGACGCGGTCATTCCAGCTGCCTCTGCACCGAAAGCTGCAACTATGGTCGGAAAGCAAGGCCAACCCGTAGCTCAGTCGAGTCCACAGGCGGATGGGCGGCGGGGCGTAGCGGGTGGTGTTTCTGTCAATCCTCCTCCACCACCAGAGTCAGAGGCGACAACATCAAATTTGCAAAAACCGAATCTTGCAAGCTCCGTGGAGATGAAGCCCGCGAACCCGGACCTCGTGAAATCGAACCCAGTCGTCGAAGTACCGCCTCAGAATGAGATTGCGAAAGCCTCAACGCCGGGGAACCCGCCGGTTCCGAATCCGCCCGCGGTGAAGAACGAAGCTGAGATGCCGGCGACGACTCCAGGTGAGAATCCAAATCCTCCTGAAGTCAATGTCTTGGACGAACCGAGATTGTCACTCGTTCCTCCTGAGCGGATCAACATCATTCGTCGGAAGGATGCGATGGAATGGTTCACGATACAAACGGGAGCAGTTTCTCCCGGTGATGACTTCGCTGCTCCCGCTCCGTTCCGTGGAGAGTTGGCCTTGGGGGATGATCTGACGATTCAGCTCATGGAGGGGACTCGGATTCAACGCTTGAAGAGAAGTGAGGAGGTCGATCTCCGGTTCGCCGTCAATCGTGGAAGAGTCCTGGTGAGTCGCCCGCCGACTTCGCTGCATCCGACGGTTGTGGAAGTCACAGTTCAGGATCGATCCTGGAAGTTGCACTTTGAAAAACCGGAAACAGTTTTTGCGATCGAGGTGATCTTACCGCAACCGACAGGGGTGCCTGGTGAGCATTTTAATTACAAGTTGAAAAAAGCTGTTTCTGGCGGAGTGGCCGTTGTGCAAGGAAATCTGAAAGTCTGGTGGAACGAAAAAGATTCGCTCGATCTGGTTTCTCAGCATGGTTGGCTCGCACTTCCAAAAGCCAATGAGCCTTTCAATTTGAGTGCTCCGTCTGTGATTCCTGCTTGGACTCGCTCTGAAGAGCAGAAACAGACGCCCGCGAAGAGACAGTCGGCAATCGCGTTTCAAAAAGAGTTTCTGGACAATGTGCTGATGAGTATTGGACCTGTTGTTTCGGACCGTCGCGCGATGATTTCGGAATTCGCGACGCAAACATTGGTCTTAACCGGCGATTTGCTCGAAGTCGTTCCTGCCCTGAGTTCGGATCATAAGGAAACACGGATCGCTGCCATTATCGGTTTGCGACAATGGTTGCTCATGGATGCCGAAAACGTGGTACTCTTGAGAGAGGAGATGGAGCGACAAATGCTCCCAAGTATCATAGACGTTGTTATCGATTTGCTATGGGGTTTTAGTCCTGAAGATGGCCAGTCTTCGGAAATCTCTCTGCAACTCGTGGAACAACTTGGGAACGAAGACCTCGCCATTAGAGAGCTTGCGCACTTTCAGGTGACTCAGCTTTCTGGACGAAATTACGGATATCATGCACAGGCTCCTGTTCCAGAGCGGCGGGCAGCTATTGGCCGTTGGCTTGATTTTTTGAAACGAGAGGGCAGTTTAGTACAACCGGAATAAACGGCGTCAGACGAAAATACGGTCGCCGAGTTTGCTAGAGGGCTTGAGTCGCCTTCGGGGCTGATTTTGATTCTGATTTTTGACTCCTCAGTAATCGGAAACTGTTTCCTCACAAGAGGTTCCGGGGCAGAGACTCAAGGGGGGCTGCTGGATTGCGTTTGTCAAAGTGTTTGGAATGAACTGATAATGACTCAGCAGAAAAGCGACGGAGGCAATCCAGACAGAGCAAGCGGCAGATTCCGCAGATCCTTGTCGAGTGTTTTCAGGGACATCACATTTGCTGGGTTGCAAGGAATTCGTGACTCAAACTTTTGCAACCGGTAGTACAAAGACGATCAGAACATCACGAAGACGCCAAGGGTGGGCAAATTTCTATTTGGAGCCAAAGACAGTTCCAGATTTCTCACGGACGAATGTGAACTGCTGACAGTTGGCATTGTCGCAAGTTTGAGGCAAACAGGATGGGCCTTAAACAGAAGCGCATTGCCAAAAGAATGTCACACAATCGTGTCTTGTCAGACTTAGAATGATGTCGCAACAGTGGCCGACACGCTCTTTGGCGTGCTAGCTGGATGTTGACCAGGTTTTAGGTCAGGTTGGACAGACACAAAAGTAATTCGTTGAAGAAACTCGAATGTTGAACTGACTCACCGTGATTGCGGATATGGTATTCCTGAATCGTTCCATCCCTTATTTGTACTTTTGCATTCGCGTCCTCTTTTTCGCGACTGTTGCAAGCCCAGTTCTTGCGCAAGCAAGCGAGCCGACACTCTCTAATTCTTCTGTACAATACTCACCAACTACAGAATCTGAACAATCACTCCTCGAGGTTGAAGACGATTCTTTAGAGTTCGTGCCTCCGGCGGCGTTGTCTTCTGGGCCGGAGTCGGAAACAGAACCAGAACGTGTTTCGACAACACATGTCCATGATGACGACGACGTCGCAGGTTACGAACATCAACAGTATTGGTTAGTGAGTTCGCGAAGGGCAGTTCAGACGATTCATAGCAAGAATAGTGGCCCCTGGCATTTAGATGTCCATCGTGTTGAAGCGAGCGGAGCCTCACAGACTTCTAATGTGAATCTTTTAAAGTCGCAACTGACACCCGGTGTTCCTGTTTGTGTCTTTTCACACGGAAGTTTTGTGACGTGGGAAAGCAACGCCCGTCAAGCTTGTCAGGCGTTTCAGAGAATCCGCCGAGCTTCCGGGGATGCTCCTCTCCAAATGGTCTTTTTCAGTTGGCCCAGTGATGGCCCGTATACCTTTGTTCCACAGCTGGATGTTTCTGTTCGCGGAAAGCGTGCAGAGTTCAACGGATTTCATTTAGCCACTCTCATTTCATGTGTTCCGGAGTCGTGCCCTGTTACGGTTGTTGGGCACAGTCACGGAACTCGTGTCACTCTTTCAGCGATGCAACTCGCAGCGGGAGGAACGGTTCAGGGGCATACTTTTACAGGAGCCATCGGAACAGAACGTCGCATGCGAATCGTTCTTGCAGCGGGGGCAATCGATCACAATTGGCTGAATCCCGGCCAGCGATATGGGCTCGCACTCAATCGGGCGGAGTGTCTTCTGAATCTGATTAATCAGAACGACTTACCGTTGGCGTTCTACCCTTTTCATCGACCATTCGCTCGCAGGTCCATTGCAAGAGCAGGGTTGACTTCCCGTGACACCGCTACGTTGGGCTACAACGCAGCGAAGATCCGCCAGGTTGACGTCACTAATCGTCTCGGCGGCGCTCACTACTGGCCCGATTATTACGACGATGCTCAAATTCTGGCGACAATCGTGCCTTACCTGGTTTCGTATTGAAGAACGTGGATTCGTTCTCTTCTCGCCAAAATAGACTACAAGTGCGCAATCAAACAGCGTATACTTTATTTCACTCAATTGCCTGCCTATTGTCGTCCCCCGACACCGATTGAAGTCCAATGAACTCTTTAATGATGCCAATTCGAACTCTTTTCGCTGCGCTCATCGTATTGTCCACGTGCTCTTTTCTTACAGCCGACGACGATCATTCACTACCTCCCGAATCTTTCGTCGCAGAGCATCTTCGACATGGGATGAAGCTTTACGAGAAACATTGCGCGAGCTGTCATGGATCATCGGGGCAGGGTGTCACAGACAAGTATGATGAGGCACTCTATGGTGATCAGTCTCTCGTCGAGCTGACTGAAATTATTCAGGAGACGATGCCGATTGAAGATCCTGAAATTGTTGTTGACGAGGATGCCAAAGCTGTTGCGGAGTATTTATACGGCACTTTCTACACAGCTGAAGGGCGGGCAAAGAATCAGCCTCCCAGAGTTGATTTGGTTCGACTGACGAATGACCAGTTCTCCAACGCCATTACAGATTTGATGTCCAACTTCCTGGGGCGTGGAACCACCGATAAAACGCATGGGCTTTCTGCTGAGTATTTTGATTCTCGCAGAATGCAGCGAGATAAACGCAAAATCGAGCGTGTCGATCCAGTTGTCTCGTTTAACTTCAAAGAGGAAAGCCCTGGTGAGGAAATTGGGAAAGAAGAGTTCTCGATGCGCTGGGTCGGAGCTATTACAGCCCCTGAAACAGGCGATTACGAGTTCTGTGTGAAAACAGAAAACGGTTTTCGACTGTGGGTGAATAATAACAGTTCTGCACTGATCGATGGCTGGGTTGCCTCAGGGGGGGAGGTCATCGAGCATCGGCAAAAGATTCACCTCCTCGGTGGACGCTCTTATCCGATTCGGTTGGATTACTTCAAATTCAAAGACAAGACTGCGTCTGTCGAACTGCGTTGGACTCCTCCGGGAGGGATCGACGATGTGATTTCCACTCGGTTTCTGACCAGGAAGTCTGTCCCCGAGAGTTTTGTGATCTCAACACCGTTCCCACCGGACGATGCAAGTTTAGGCTACGAACGAGGCTCATCGATCTCAGCAGCTTGGAGGTCAGCAACCACTCAAGCGGCTATTGAAGTTGCCAACGGGGTTGTGTCGCGAATCGACCGCTTGGCAGGAGTAAAGCGAGAAGACGATAAGCGAGCCGAGAAAATCAAAACCTTCGCTTTCCGTTTTGTCGAATACGCATTCCGCCGACCTTTGACTGATGAGCAAAAAGAACTCTACGTCGAGAGCCAGTTTGCCAAGGCGGAAGACTTGGAAGAAGCAGTCAAAAGAATTGTGATACTGTCATTGCAGTCGCCTCATTTTCTTTACCCGGAACTGAGTTCCAAGCAAGTCGACGCATACGATGTTGCCAGTCGACTTTCGTTCAACCTCTGGGATTCACTCCCAGATCGAGCCTTGTTGCAAGCGGCCAGTCGAGGCGAATTATTGAATGAAAATTCAGTTCGCCAGCACGCAGCACGGATGTTGAAAGATGATCGCGCCCATTACAAGATGCGAGGGTTCTTTCATGACTTGCTTCCGTATCACGAAGCAACGGACCTGACTAAAGATTCCGAAGCGTTCCCGGAATTCGATGCGAAGCTTCTGTCTGATTTAAAAACTTCCCTCGACTTGTTTATTGACGATATCGTTTGGAGTGAGACTTCGGATTACCGCGAGTTGCTGCTCTCGAACGAAATGTTTATGAACCCTCGCCTGGCGAAATTCTACGATGCCAAAATCCAAGGTGGAGAAGAGTTCGAAAAGGTCTCATTTGATCCTCAGCAACGCTCGGGAGTGGTGACTCATCCATTTTTACTTTCAGCGTTGTCCTACCATCAAACGACCTCTCCAATTCATCGCGGCGTCTTTATGACGCGGAAGATTTTGAATCGCTCGCTCAAGCCGCCGCCAATTGCGACGGAATTCAAAGACAGCACGTTTGACCCCTCTCTAACAATGCGAGAGAAGGTCGCTGAGCTCACAAAATCTAAAGCTTGCATGACCTGCCATAGCACGATCAATCCGCTCGGCTTCAGCTTGGAGAACTACGATGCAGTTGGTCGATACCGAACAATAGACAACAAAAAGCCAATCAATGCCAAAAGCGACCTCGTTGTCTCCAGTGACAAAACAATCACCTTGACCGGGCCGCGTGATGTCGCGGAATACGCAGTCAGCGATGAGCAGGCACAACGAGGATTCATTGAACATCTGTTTCACCATCACGTCAAACAAGCAGCACGAGCTTACGGTGATGAAACTCTCGAAGAACTCCGCGTCGGATTTGTGAAATCTGACTATAATATCCAGAAGCTTCTCATTGAGATGAATGTCCAGACAGTCCTTCACGGGGCTTCAGCGACGAAAGGAAAGAAGTAGCTATGTTAAACCGTTCACGAAGAGAATTTTTGAAGCAAACCGGGATTTCCGCCGCCGCTTTGCCTTTTATCCTTAATCTTCCAAGTCTCGCCTTTGCGAACTCGGCGCAACGGAAGCAGCGAGTGTTGTTCATGTTCAGCCCGAACGGAACAATTCTCAATGAGTTCTGGCCAGAAAAAATAGGGAAAGATTTCGATCTCAAGCGGATTCTCAAACCTCTCGAACCCTGGAAAGACCAGATGCTGGTCCTCAAGGGGGTTTCGAATAAAGTGCGTGGTGATGGTGACTCCCACATGCGCGGAATGAGTTGTGTTCTGACAGGAAAAGAACTCTTCCCCGGGAACATTCAGGGTGGTTCACATACCCCGGCAGGTTGGGCAAGTGGAATTTCTATCGACCAGGAAATTACCAACTTCTTCCAACAGCAGGAGGCAACACGTACTCGTTTCGGCTCGCTTGAGTTCGGAGTTTGTGTCACGGAACGTGCTGACCCGTGGACTCGCATGTCATACGACGGTCCAAACAAACCGGTCGCTCCGATTGAAGATCCTTATCAGATGTTCAATAAGATGTACGGAAATGTCCGGGACCAAGCTGCCGTTCAAAGTATCCTCGATGACCTCTCGACCGACCTCAACAAGGTCCGCTCGCTGGTGAGTAGTGAAGATCGTCATCTGATCGATGATCATGCCGATCTCGTCCGTGATATGGAACGGGATATGAAAGCAGCTGCCGAACAAAAACTGGCACATGATCCGCCCGAGTTCGAAGTCGGTGTCCCGATTGCTAACGATCACATGCCGGAAATCAGCAAGATGCAAACGGACTTGCTCGTCAACTCGTTTGCCAACGATATGGCCCGCGTCGCGACATTGCAGTACACCAAGTCTGTCGGCAATGCCAAAATGAAATGGCTCGGGATTGAAGAAGGGCACCATACGCTCTCACACGAACCCGATGCCAACGCTGAGGCTCAAGAGAAACTCACAAAGATTAATGTCTGGTTTGCTGAGCAACTCGCCTATCTGGTCACTCGATTAGCAGAGACTCCAGAACCGGGCGGAGAAGGCTCGTTGCTCGACAACACACAAATCGTGTGGACCAACGAACTCGGAAAGGGGAACTCGCACACTCTGAATAATATCCCGTGGGTGCTCCTGGGAGGCGGCAGCAATTTCAATACTGGTCGCTCACTCAACTACAACAATACTCCTCATAACCGACTCCATATGGCACTCGCCCATAGTGTCGGACACAACATCGAAACTTTCGGGAATCCAAGCTTGTGCAAAGGTGGTCCTTTAGACGACCTGACATAAGCACTTTTCAAGATTTTTCGTCCCCGTGAAGATCATTTTTGCGTCATTCGTAGAATGTTCTTCACGAGGCGGAACTTGAAACTCAAGGCTGAATTTGACCCGATTTCTTTTTGAATTCGGGGCCTGTTTCGCCTCCTGGCAACGACCAGTGGCAACCGGTTTCAGTGTTCATGTTGTTGCAACGGTCAGCGGTAATCGGAATCATTCTGATTACCGCTGATTTGCGTTCAGGCCGTCAATAAATCTGATGAATTTGACTTCGAGCCACTGAAGATCTTTGCCAAACGCAGACTGGAAATCTGCCAGTCGTTCATCGGCCTGATACGGACCTTTCAGGGGATCTCGCTGAGCAATCGTCTTGAGGTACCTGGCGTAGTTTGATGAATATTCCTCAGCCAGGAAATATGTGAGAGCCCACGCTTGAGAGTAGGCGTCTAAAGCATTTTTCTGAAAGTATCGTTCGTCGTCAGCGATGAAGTCTGCGATGGTTTCACTGCGTTGTTCTTTGCAATATTCTTGAAATCTGAGCAGGCGGCTGCGGTTGATTGTCTCGCGTGAGGATACTCTTGAAGCATTCAGGATTCCGTCCGCTTCCAACATCGTTGCCAGTCCTTCTACAACCCAACGTGGATTTTGTCCAATTCGAGAATGCAGCCCATTGTTGAACGCAAGTTGATGTATTCCTTCATGGATCAACGTGGAGACTGTTTGCTTCGAAAGGTCCGCCGTTTCACTTCGTGAAGAACCTCGGCGGTTGGAGCTTTGGCGAGGATCAGAAGCTTCAAACAGGGCGACTCGGTTCGTCATCGGATGATAATAGCCCTTCAAGTATGGGGTGAAGAACATTCCATCTGTCCGGCAATATTCGGCGAAGCTGTTTTCGTCCGGGAAGATGACCACGATGAGAGGGAACTCTGGCTGCACGATGGGGAGCCTGCGAACGGAAATGTAACGGAAGAATGAGCGAGACATTTCCTCCAATGCCTCCGCGTATTTGCCAACTCGTTTTGCTGGTCCTGCGATCACGAACGAACCGCGAATTTGAACCTCGAAAGATCTTCCAAGTTCCGCTTTCAGTTCATTTTTCGCTTCAACCAAAGATTGTGCTCGAAACGGTTTTGGGTGTTTTGCAAACTCGGTGACGCGACTGAACAGCACCTGTGAGTACTGGCCATCCGTCGAGGCCAGCCAGCAAACCTGCTTGTTATGTGCGACGGGCTTTCCGATGTGTCGAGCGTCACCAATATGCAGCTCGACTTGAGATTGAGCGTTCGCATTGGCTGCGATCGAAACGAGAGCAATAACGCCGATCAACAGATGTTGACAGATTCGACTCATAACCTAACCGGTAGTGATTTTTTAGGAGTTGCCTGATGGTCAACTGTAGAGCGCCTCGGGCGAGAGTGCCCAGCAATTCGAAGAGCAGAGAGAAACCGTTCTGATGAATCTCCCGGTTTTAACTGTTATGATGCCTGCGATGAGCTTACCCACCCAACATATCGACTTCATCCGATTGAGATGCAATCAGCTGCGCCGGTTGAGTCCTGGTCTGAATCGCTGCTGTTTGGTCATGATCACGGTGTCGGTCACGGTGTCGTTGTTCGCGTGCTTGCCAGCGATCGCCATCGACCGGGAAGATGTCTCGCTGCTGATTCATCAACTCAATGCAAACACGCGATCTGAACGGGTCCAGGCGGAGCGGCAACTCGTCGATTTAGGGGAAGAGATTCTGCCGCTCGTTAAACAGTTTCGGAAAACCAATCCAGAACTGGATTTTCAACTTCAAACTCTTCAGCGAAAAATACAAGCCGAGACGGCTGCTCGCGCATTGAAGGGAACTCTGATTTCGTTCCCTTCGAAGAAACCCATCACGTTGAGGGAGGCTGTTCAGCTCATTCATGCTCAATCAGAAATTGATGTCATCGTTGCACCCTCCGTGGAAGAGGTCGTCGTACAAATCGCAGAGGAGAAGCAGTCTTTCTGGAGTGCGATCGACAGCCTCAGTAAAAGTGGTGATCTCGGCTGGCTTCACGAGAACCATTCGTTGTTGTTTTCTCCCCGAGCGCTTTTGAAGCATGGAGCAAAGGACTACCCAACCTGTTTTCGCGTGGCAGCTGTTCATCAAATTCCGCGGCAACTCTTCCGTGGAAGAAATCGAGACACGCTGACGAATATCGGCTTTCGAATCGATGTTGAACCGCACATCGAGCCTTTCTTTGTCAGAATCCACGATCAAGATTTTCGGTTAACCTCGTCGAATCAAGAGGCGTTACTTCCGTTCAGTCCCGACGCGAAGCGAGTTGTCGAGCGTGGTGCAAATCCGTGGTTCGAATTTTCAATCAGCTTTCTTAACAACAATCCCATTACAAGTGAGATTGTCGATGTCGACGGCAAGGGGGAACTCTTCTGCTCAGCTCGACAACAACTTCTCAGACGCTCTTTGGCCTCGCAATCCAAAGTGGCTGAACCGGTGCAAAGTTTTTCTGTTCAAGAACAGAGTGATTCCATTGTTGTGGATATCGCACTCCTGATGGACGAGGGGATCCAGCAATTGGACTCTCATCAACTTGCCCTGCTTCACCGGAATGCTTGGCTCGTGGTCGAAAATCAACAGCGAATCGAGCCGATTCGCAAAGAGGTGCTCAGGATTGAGGGGCTCAAGCATTCAGTTCAACTCACATTTCCTAAGCCGGAATCTGACTTGGACCAAATTGAGTTTCAGTATCTCTATCCAGAATTCCTGACGACCACCTCTTTTGAATTTTCAGTCAAAGGGATCGAATACCGGAGAAGATGATTCTTTCAGCAGTCGTGATGCTTGGCCTGCTTGGCAGAGCAGGGGACCGTCGGCTCTCAACATGATTGGCTGAGGCAATGGTGACATGGGGCGAAGACGTAGCGGCGTCCGCAGCTTACAGCGTGGGAGTTTTAGCTCACCAGAGCGTTATCGCAGTTCTGAATTGATGTTCTCGCTCTGCTTCGTGGCGAACAGCAATTTTAGTGGTTGAACGAGCAAACTGCTCTAGCCTCCGCCGACTAAAGTGACGATTTCGATCTCATCGCCGTTCTGCAGCTTGCAGTTGGAATGTTCTGTTCTCGGGATGAGTTCGCGATTGTTTTCAACTGCCAGGAATTTCGGATTCTTTTCCAGTTGTTTCAGCAAATCCGCCACGCTCGCTCCGTTGTCGATAGTGTACTCTTCTCCATTCACTTTGATTTTAAGCATCGTCTTACTTTGTTGATATGAATCAGCCGTTGCTGAAAAACATGCACTTTGATCTTTAATGTTTATCGTGCCCACGAAGCTCATTTTCATGACTTCAGAGAGAATTTTCCAGATGGCGGAACGTAATGACCGATAATGACATTGGTCTGGCCGGACACTTCAAGTGCCCGGCCAGACTCTGTGAGACATGTGCGTGCTTCTTTCCAAGAAGTCTCTCGTTCAGAAGCGAGCCAGAAACCTGAAACAGCTCGCTCAAATTTTGAGGAAAGCGACTATTTCAGAGGTTTTCGGACTGGGGCTAATCTTGTTTTGCCGCTTCTGGCTTTGGACCTTTGCCAACTGGATACAGTTCCCAGCGGCGGACGAAGAGTTCTGCAAGTTCGGTTTGAATTTGTAGACGTCCGTACGATGGTTCAACATCGAAGGCTTCATTCACTTGAACGCCGTTGACGTATACGCTGATATGTCCACCATCGCAGATTGTGTCGATGCGTGTCCACTCTTCGCCGGGGCTGTCGACATCCTCTTTTCCACGAAATCCGAGGACATCTTTCCAGTCCGGGTCACGACCGTACCAGTTGATCCGTCGTCGGTTTTTGAGGTTAAAGACTTCTTTCTCTCCCCCTTTTTTCCAGATGACTTCGCCGTCACGATCGCGGTCGACTTCACAGGTCATCGACATTGGGAGAGCGTTTCCATCTTTGTCTTTACCGGCTACGAGAAGGAAGTCTCCGACTCCCCCTTCGATAATTTGAACTTCGATTGAGTGCATCCAGATCCCGTTGTATCCACCATCTGGACCTTGGCTGTGGACGAGTAATCCGGAATCTTTAGTGCGGTCTTTTCGAGTTTGCCAGGTGCGTGGTCCCCATTTGTATTCAAGGACGCAGTGGTAGTCGCGGTACTCTTTTTTCGAAACGAGAGATCCGAAACCGTCTCCACTGATGTGCAACAAGCCGTCGTTGACCTGAAAGATTTTCCGTGGGTCTTCGTACTTCGTGTCCTGCATGTAGGAGTAAAATTTGTCGAACGACTTTCCATCGAAGAGTTCGATTTTTTTCTCCGGTTTGATTGCTGATTCTCGTTTGGAATCTTCAGCAGAACAGAGGGAGAGAGTGTTACTCACCATCAAAATTCCGGCAGCGAGGCCGGTGAGGCTCGAATTCATTTTTAACTGTTTCGTAAACATCTGAAGTTTCATCCTTATCGAATTTAAAGTCTCTTCCGACATAAAACTGAATCTGATCTACTGCGAGTCGACAGTGCTGAGTTTGTCGTACAGGGGGATCGGGAAGTCCGATTCCGGGATGCGGGTCTTGAGGTATTCCTGTTCCAGCCGTGCGACAATCTCTGGATGCACGGCGGCGAGATCGGTTGTTTCGTTTTGATCTTTTTCCAGATCGTAGAGTTCCCAGTCTGCGGGTGTTTTATTGAGAAGGTTGCGTCGAAGGGCTTTCCATTTTCCGTCGCGGATCGCCACGATTCCGCGATAGCCGTGGAATTCCCAGATCATGAGTTCTTCGCGAGGAGGGGCTTGTCCCCCTTTGAGCACAGATGTCAGGTCGATTCCGTCGAGTTGTTGATCTTTCGGTAGCTCCGCCCCTGCCACTGAACAGAGAGTCGGAAACCAATCCGGGAAATATGACGGAGTGTCAGTTTGGCTGTCAGCCTGAATCTTTCCAGGCCATTTCACGATGCAGGGGATGCGAATTCCACCTTCATAGCAACTCCCTTTGAAGCCGTTGAGGCCACCGGCCGAATCGAAAAACGTGCAAGCTGCACCACCCACATGAAATTTCGGGTCTCGGCTGCCGTGTGTGGGGCCATTGTCGGAAGTGAAAACGACGAGAGTCTTGTCCGTGAGACCGTGCTTGTCCAATTGTTCTAGAATGGTCCCGACATGCTCATCTAAATCAGAAATCATGGAAGCGTAAGCCGCCCGTGGACGCGGGTGAGGAAGATAGCCATTTTGGCCCCGGTAGACTCCATTCTCTTTGTCCCATTCTTCCGGGTACTGGTCGAGCCATGCCTGCGGTGGTTGCATGGAAACATGCGGCTCGACAAATGGTAAATAGAGGAAAAATGGCTTTGCTTTATTCTTGTTCAGAAATTTGACTGCTTCATCCAGAATCAAATCGGGAGCGTAATTTTCAGCCCGGTAATCTTCAGCTTTGATCTCTCCTTCAGGTTTTCTGTCACGTCCCGGGATCGGATATTTGTTGATGAGAACTTCGCGTTCGTTGCTGTCGAGGAACGGTGGGTAATAGCTGTGAGCGTTGCGTTGGCAGTTGTATCCGAAGTAGCGATCAAAACCTTGTTTGATCGGAGAACCGGATGTATTTGATGGGCCCAGTCCCCATTTCCCGAAGGCTCCTGTCGTATAGCCGGCTTGTTTCAAGACTTCAGCGATGGTGACCACATCGGCTGTGAGCGGCCATTGTCCGGGGAAGATTCGGCCGTTTCCGGAATCTTTGTTTCCGCGAACCTGAGCATGGGCGAGGTTTTGACCGGTCATCAATGTACAGCGGGCCGGAGCACAGACCGGGGCTCCGGTGTAATGTTGCGTGAATCGGATTCCCTCTTTTGCCAGTCGATCCAGATTCGGGGTGCGAATCTTCTTTTGTCCGTAACTTCCGAGTTCTCCATATCCCAAATCATCGGCAAGAATAAACACGATGTTTGTTTTTTCAGCCTGGGCGATCCCCGATGCACTGGCAAAATAAAAGATGCAGAGCAGGAGGCTCTTGGGAAGACGAGAAAGTGTCAGCTTGTGAGTTGTCATCAAGATTCAATTCTCTTTGAACGGTCAATTTTCAGGTCAATCGGTATGGCTTCTTCATGCCCGATTTTATGAGTTGTCATAGATTGTTGAACGGGCGATCGAAATTCAAGCGAATTCCGGCAGCTTCGGATTTTTGCAAAGAGTTTGCATTCCGTATCGTCTCGTCAGATCAATTTCAGATCGGTTGGTGACTTCTTTTGCTCCATGGGGATCATCTTTCGATTTAGAGCAAAGAGAGTGAAGGCAAAGCGAAGAATGGTCCGGGCTTTATCATCAATCCTTTTCGGAGACATGAGAACTCGCAAACGTTCTCATTTTGCTGAAGGAATGATTGAAAAGCAACTCGCTTTCCTCGAATTCGTCTGTGCACGGTCAAACCGCTCAGGCACTCATTCTCACAAGATCAGCATTGCGTCGCCGTAACTAAAGAATCGATAGCGGTGATCGATGGCCTCTTGATACGCCTTGAGGATCAGTTCTCGATTAGCAAAAGTGGAGACAAGAACCAGAAGCGTCGATTTCGGGAGATGGAAGTTTGTCAGTAAGGCGTCAACAATTTTGAATTCGTAAGGGGGCCGGATAAAGAGGTTTGTCTCTCCCTGCCAAGCTGCGAACTCTCCTTGGCTGGCGACGGACTCCAAGGTTCGCACAGATGTTGTTCCGACGGCGACTATTCGGCCTCCGTTTGCTTTTGCTGCCTGAATGCTCTCGACGGTTCCTGTTGGCAAGTCGCACCATTCAAAGTGCATTTGATGTTTGGCAAGTTCATCGACTTTTACGGGGCGAAAGGTTCCGAGGCCCACGTGGAGCGTCACTCCCGCTCGAGCAACGCCTCGTTGATGACATTCGTCTAGAACCTTCGGCGTGAAATGAAGACCGGCTGTCGGGGCAGCGACCGCTCCGGGGTGCTCGGCGTACATCGTTTGGTAACGCTCAAAGTCTTTCGCTTCAGCTTCTCTTTGCATGTAGTGCGGCAGAGGCATTGTTCCGAACAGTGCCAGGGACTCGAGCGTTGAGCGATCCGATTGTGGTCGAACAATCCATTCTCCCCCTTCGCATTTTTTCAATAGCGTGAGCTTCAGAAGTTCCTTTGTCGGCTCTCCCGAAGCAGGACTCAGAATGATTTCCTCGTCGACCGTCAACTTCCCGCGAGTCTTCCCAATGATTCGCCAGCAGCCTTCGGGTTCATCCCGCAAATAGAGTCCTTCCCACTTCCCGCCGGTGCTTGCTCGGATGCCGACTAATTTGGCTGGAACAACACGAGTGTTGTTCACCACGAGTAAGTCGCTGCGATTGAGGAATTCGGGGAGTTCGGCAAAGGTGTGATGGCTGATCTCGCGAGTTTGCCGATTCACCACCAGCAGTCGCGACTGGTCTCGCCGGTCTGCCGGGACCTGTGCAATCAGTTCTTCTGGAAGTTCGTAATCGTAGCTGTCGAGTCGATCGAGGAGGTTCATTCTGTTTTGGCTATGCTCATGTCGGCAGTTTCACCACGGATGAGTCCAGCGAGTTGCTGGGTTGACAGTTTCCCAGCAGCTTCTGCACCGGCGAGAATCCCCTCGACCAGATCTCGTTTTTCTTCGTGGAGTTTCAAGATTTGTTCTTCGATCGTTCCTTGCGCGATGATGCGATAGACCATCACATTTCTTGTTTGCCCGATGCGGTGTGCACGGTCGGTCGCCTGGTCTTCGACTGCAGGATTCCACCACGGGTCCATGTGAATCACATAGTCGGCAGCAGTGAGGTTCAACCCCGTTCCTCCAGCTTTCAGGGAGATCAGGAAAGCGTCACCCTCTCCGTTCTGGAACTTCTCGACTCTGTTTTTTCGGGTTCTGGGCGTTGTTTGACCATCAAGGTACTGGTATGAGAATCCTTTTTCATCACAGGCCTGGCGAATGAGTCCGAGGTGCGAAGTGAACTGGCTGAAGATGAGCGGACGATGCCCGTTTTCTTTCAACTCTTCAAGTTTCTCCATAAGCAAGTCGAGCTTGGCAGAGGAGCCGGTCCAGGTTTCATCGAGAAGCCCGATGTGGCAGGAAAGCTGACGTAAGCGAGTAAGGATTTGCAGCACGCGGAATCGTTGATCCTGGGAGAATTCTACGGTGCTTAACTCGTCCAGTTCACTTACCGCAGCGAGTCGCATTTGGTCGTAACGTTTTCGCTCAACGTCTGAGAGCTCTACAAAGAGATTCGATTCGTCGCGGTCGGGCAGGTCTTTGAGAACCGCTTTTTTGGTACGTCGAAGAACAAATGGAGAGATCACTCGGGCGAGGGCGTGTCGTCGTTCTTCGTCCTGGTTTTTTTCGATGGGAGCAGCAAAGCGTTTGCGAAACTGTTCCCAACCGCCGAGCACTCCCGGTGCCACCGCTTGAAGGATGCTCCAGAGTTCTCCCAGGTGGTTTTCGATAGGGGTACCGGTGAGGGCGATTTTCCAATCTGCTTTCAGCTTACGGATTTCGCGAGAGGTTTTACTGTTTCCGTTTTTGATGTTTTGGGCTTCATCAAGAACGAGTGATCCCCATTTCTGAGTTTTCAATAATTCAGCTTCACGCAACGCCAGGCCGTAGCTGCAAATGATCACATCCCCTTCGGAGGCAGAGTTTATTAACTCTTCACGGTTGGACTCGCGGAACTGGATTGGATTAAGAGATGGAGCGAATCGTTCACACTCAGCTTGCCAGTTGAAGCCGAGTGAAGTTGGAGCGATGACCAACGCCGGCCCCGTCTCAACTCGCTGTAGTAACATCGCAAGAGTTTGGACCGTCTTCCCCAATCCCATGTCGTCGGCCAGAATCCCGCCCATCCCCCATTCCGAAAGTCTCGCCATCCAGCGAAAGCCTTCCACCTGATAATCGCGCAAATCGCAGTTGAGGGCGGCCGGTGGGTCAAAGCTGAGCTCAGAAGCATTCCGGAGGCGAGCGAGGTTTTTGTTCCACGCCTTATCAGCTTCCATTTGAATTTGAGCATCTTCAAGGGCAGCGACCGCCATCGCTGCGGACTGATCGAGACGCAACGATCCTCGTGATTCCAGGCTGACGTCCGCGAGTCGCTGGAGCGATTTTTTAAGCTCTTCCGTGATGGCAGCCCACTTACCCGGCTGGATCTCGATGAGTCCATTGAGCGACTCACCCCGCAGGCCAGCGAGTAAGTCTTTCAGTGCGATTTCTTCGTTCCCGATCCGGCAACTTCCCTGAAGCCCGAACCAGTCTCGATTCTTTTTGACCTGTACTCGTACGTTACTTGCAGTCAGGTGTCCCAAGATATCAAAACGCTTCACAGAAGCTCGATGCCAAACAACTTTGATCTTCTCCTGACCAACGAGGTCGCCGATGTCCGTCAATAATTTGAAGATGGCATCCTGATCTTCGATTCGAAAACGTGAATCAGCAGGTTTCTCGAAGTGGGAGAGTCCAAGTTCCCGCTCGAGTTCGAGAGCCTGTTGTCGCTCGGTGTCGAGATTCCGGATAAGTTGGATTGTTTTTCCATCTTCCTGAATCGTTTCACGGCCCAGACCATCGCCTGGGTAGATCAATGAACCGTCAGGTTTTGTGAAGCAAATTGTGACACCGAGTTGCCCGGATTTTTGCATTTGCAGCAAGAGTGTCAGCTCAAGTTCAATGGCTCGTTCTTCATCAATCATCCCCTCGGGCAGACGAACCGAAAACGCTTGCTGGAGGATTTTTAATTGCTCGAAGAACAGTTCCTTTTCATCTTTGCGAAAGGAGACATTGTCGACTTCAATCGTATTGGAAAGGTCGATTGCGGCTTCCGAAGCAGGAATGAATGTCGCACTTTGCGACTTCTGATCCAAGATCATAAACCCACCACTGAACGAGTAGAAGCTCTCGGGGTTTTTGAGTTGTGAGCGTTGTTCCAAGACGTTCGTTGAGAGGCGGTAGTTGTTGTCATCTTCAATGACGATGAGTTCGAGTTCCTGGATTCTTAACTCTGATGGTTGGCGGTTGACAAGAAACACGTCGGTTCCCGCAAGGGCGCGGAATACGGATGGGAAATCAACCTGAGGGTCGTAGAATTCATATTCATCTTGTTCAATCGAGTCGACGATGGCACGGTCAACAGTGGACCAATTCTGGGGCGACGTGCTTAGAAATGTCGACAGCTTGATTTCACGACCTTTTGACCAACCACCTCGCTTTGTCTCTTTTTGGATGACCGGATGTAATTCCATCGTGTGCATGCCGTACTCCACAGCTGTCTTTAAGTTCCAGCGAACTCGTTCTTCAGGCTGCGAGAGATCTTCCTCACTCGAGATCGTGAGATGCGATGGTGAGTCTTGAGAGACACGATTGATTAATTGCAGGAGTTCTTTTCGTTTTTGTTTCCGTAGTAAATCAGAATAATCGGGGCCGAGGATTTGCAAAAATATCTTTGAGTCTGAGTCGAAAAGTTCTTTTTTAAGATGTTCGACCAGTGCGTAAGTGTGCTCGCAGAATCCTTTAGAGGGACAGGTGCATGTGCAATCGTATGCAAGTCGAAGAGGGTTGAAGGAGAGCTTGAGTTGACGTTTTTTCTTGTTGACGAAATCGGTTGCCCTCACCTCACCTGTGGGGACCAATTCTTGAATCTCGATTTTATGTTTTAATCTTTTCGATCTCAGCCTGTCGGCGTAGTGATGTTCGCGAATGAAGACGTCTAAGACCTCATTCCATGCGTCGATCCATTCCAATCCGTTTGTCGGGAGAGTGCCTGGATTGGAGTTGGAGTTCGAATCAGTGAGGAGATCTTGAAATTCTTCATCTTCGAGAAGCAGTTTCCCCAAGCCTGGATGCTGACTCATCAGGAGTGGCAGGGGGGCTGAAGGGAGTTCAGAATTTCGTTGATGTTTTTTTCGCTTGGGCACTGCAACTCCTTTTGCCTGGCTGGTATCACGCGAGGTGAAATGTTTTCACATACATCAATGAAATTGCCGTGCTTGAGGGTTTTTATCAACCCACAGGCTATCGCCGACCATGCATGCAGTCGCTAAACATATCATTCTCTCATTGAGATTCAAGGTTGCCTTTGGCTGCAGGTCGAGTTTCGATTAATTCATTTCAGACGCATTGGGCATCAGTCTTGAGTTGCGGGATTCTCCTTTGAGGCGAAGCAGTGTTGATAGTCAGATGGTTTCTACCTGATTGGGGGCGGGGTGGAGCAGGGGGGATCCGAAGGGAGCGGGTTATTCGCTCATCTTTGACGGAACCCGCACGACGATGTCATCTTTCTGTTCGTCGAAGCTTTTGCCGTGGTCGTCGACTTGATTGCTTCCAACGCTGTAGAGGAGGTAACCCTCGTCTGATCTTGAATACTTCAGAGGTTGATCTGTGAAATGATCAAGCGGAATC
The DNA here is from genome assembly GCF_007744255.1 of Thalassoglobus polymorphus. Classification (GTDB taxonomy): domain Bacteria; phylum Planctomycetota; class Planctomycetia; order Planctomycetales; family Planctomycetaceae; genus Thalassoglobus; species Thalassoglobus polymorphus. Next base: position 899,213 of record NZ_CP036267.1, read on the forward strand.
GATTCGAGCCAGTTCGGTGTCAACTGCTGGAGTCTCTCGGGGTATTCCTGGTGTTTGTCGTGATAGGCGGCCAATGCGAGTGCAAGTTGCAGATTCGAAAATCGCTGATGGCAACGGACTTCTGCTATCGTGACCTGCTTCACTGCAGGGAGGAAAAGTGACACGAGCATATCGCTGATGTAATTTGTGGTCGCAGTTTTGTCTTTAGCTGCCAGGGCCAAGCCCTGAAAAATTCTTGAAACTGCCGTGCGATTCTTGTTCAATGCAGCGAGCGACTCGTCGATCTCTTCGAAGGCTGTCAATTGTTTTGAATAGGAATCTTGCTTCATTGCAGCGACCATACGGTCGTACCATTGATTGGCGTTTTTGAGCACGGTGTCCCAATCAGCATTGATCTTGGAATTCTTTTTGACAACTTGCCCCAGTTCCGGAAGAACTGCTTCGATGTCGAAATTCTCTTTGCCCTGATCGTAGGCGAGTGTTGCGACGACATCGACAAACATCAATCGCTCACCGAGATCGATGGATTCCACAATCGGAGATTGCTCGGGAAGTGATTCCAGGTCTTTCAAATATTGAAGGCAGACCTTCTCGCTGGGCTGAGTCGACTCAATGAACTTGAGCATCGACTGGCTTGTGATGGCCTCCATTGCGAAGCCGACCAGACGACCGATGAGAAATGAATCGTTGCTAGCGTGACGACCAAATCGGTAAGAGGCCATGAGGTCGCTCCAACCTTCTTCATTTCTGCCTTCTCCTGCATGCAGCATTGCACGACACGCAAGAACACGCGTGATGCTGCGGAGTGTCTGGATGTGCGGGAGAAGTGTGGCAATCAACATTTGTCCCGTTGTCCCCTTTTCGAGATCGGAGTTCAAAGGGCAGTAGTAATGCTCTCGCTCAATCCCTTTGAGGATCTGCTGTAACGGCTCTTCCTGAGCATCAATCCAAGCGGCGATTTCCGGGAATTCGTCACGGGTCCAGGGGCGATCTGTTGCGAGGCCTTGCTCGTCGATAATGGGATACACATCATCAGGGCGATTCGAATAACCATTTTCACGCAGGTAGGTGGGGAGTGTCTCGAAGTAGTTCCCTTCTTCGGGGGGATATGGAACTCCCAGTTCTTTGTAGAAACGCTTGCTCATTTGAGTGTCATCCGGTTTGGGTCCGAGTGCCGGATAGATGAGAGCGGCAGCGTTGGTTTCGGTGGTGATTCCTTTCGACATTTTCATATTGATGGCTGAGATCAAGTCGACAAAGCCGTCCTCGTTCACCGGTTCGGTGACGAATGTCGTCTCTTTCGAAACGGTGATCAACGGTTCGTCGGCGAGTGCTGCTCTGTGTGAAAGTGCGAAAAAAAGCAGAGAGGCAAGAAGAATACGCATAGGAATTGGACCTTCAGGTCTTATGAAAACGGGCGTGGTATCCTGTCTACGTAATAGAATACTGTTTCATCGAACTGGATTTCATCAATTTCGTGAGATCTTGGAAATTTCATTAGCTGTGACATGGCAGCGGAGATTCGATATCCTTTTCTGACATTCAATGACTCTTCAGAGGCCGAGATGATGGCGAAGAAAAAATCTACTTCCACTTCAGACGACGAGATGGAGTTTTCAATTGGGCTCCCTGCTGAGATGGATAAGGAAGTTATCACTGCAAGGAAAGCTGGCGGGCTGACCGATCTCGACATGTCGATCTCTCCCAGATCGAACACGCCCGCGATTGCGTTACGCAACCTTGCCAAGGCGATGAACATTGCATTGAAAGTTGATTTCATCGAGACCGAACTGGATCGGATTTATAAGGTCGCCCGCGTTCACAAGGGGCAACTCAGTTTGATCCACAAAGACTATATCGGCTTGGGTGACGGGCTGTTTGCGTCGGTCGGGAAAACGATCCGCTCGTTCAGGCTCACTGTTAAAGGCCCCGATGCTGGATCGCTCGAAGGGGAAGAGTGGATCGCCAAGCATGGAGAGTCCAGCCTCAGTGGTATCATCAATCTTGTTGGGCGCAAGCTCGACCTGTTACAGGAATTTGAGGACAAGGTCCCGCACTACGTCGAACAGACGCTGGACCGGTTGGAAGCCAAGCGAATCATCACCGACTGGCATCGCAATGAATGGAAGATCGAAACCACCACCATCGGCCTCGACGTGCTGATGTCCCCGGTTCTTGAAGACCCCGTCTAGCACTCGTTGGTGTATTGCTTAGACTCGGTCTGTTCACACTTAAACAACTCTCAGCTTGAAGATGATCAACTTCGATGGAGACACCTGACACGACTCTCGATCAAGCGAACAATGTTGAAGCTGGCATGCCACAGCGGGCATGGAGGCAGCACATCACAGCTTTTGTGTTTGTGTCGATTCTCGGTTTCTTTCTCGCTTTCTGGCTGAGTCGTCCATCGCAACTGTCACAACTTCCAGTCGATCGTCTGCAGTCTCTGAACCAAGGTTGGGTTGATGAAAAACGTTGTGCGGAGTGTCATGAACAGGCTGAAACTTTCTGGGAGACCGGACATGCTCGAACGCTACTCCCGGTCACTGATGCAGATTCGCTAAAGCTTCTGAAACAGATGAATTCCTTTCTTGAGTCACAGGGAACGCCGACGTCGCTGCATTTCGATGACGAGACAGTGTTAGCTGTGCATGAGCGGGATGGGACGACCAGCCAGATTCGGCTCGACTGGTGTTTCGGTTCAGGTGAACATGCCCGGACCTGGGTCGGAACATTAACCGACAGTAATGGAGCAACGGATGAAGTTGAATTTCGCTGGTCCTGGTATCATGACATTGATGGTTTCGACATCACTCCGGGACAGCAGCAGCAAGCAGGTTCAGGATATTTCGGCGGTCTGGGGCTTCTGTTTGATGCTCCTAAGGCGCGAAAGTGTTTTGCTTGTCACAGTAGTTACCTTCCTGTTGAATCAGGAAAAATCCAGACTTCTGAGTTGCACGCAGGAGTAACATGCCAGCGCTGTCATGGTCCTCGTCAAGCACATGTTGAATCTGAAGGTGAAGTGACTGATCCATTCTGGAAGAATGCAACTCAACTCGAATCGATACATCGCTGTGCCGAGTGTCATCGCCGGGCTGAGGAGCAACCGGAGGCTGATGTTCACAAACACAACGGCAACATCGCACGCTTTCAACCTGTCGGGCTGGTGCAATCGCCATGTTTTCAGGGTTCGCAAATGACCTGTCTGACTTGCCATGACCCACACCTCACGTTGAAGGCACAAGATTCCTTGGGCATTTGGCAGTGCACGCAATGTCATGATGGGACAGAGTCGAAGCACGTTCTCTGTTCGGCGGGCCACGAAACTGGCTGCATCGACTGTCATATGCCGAAAATCAAAATGGATAGTCCCCTGAAGTTTACCGATCACTGGATTCGCATTCGAAAAGAAAGCGAGTCATCACCATGAAATCGAACTCGTCGAGTCGGTCTCGTTATCTGAAACTCGCTCTGATCTGTTTTTTGATTCTCCTCGGGCGAGAACCGGATTGGGGCACCGAATCAGTCAGTCTGATTCCACCTGTTTCGGATTGCCTTCTCTCGCCAGAAAACGTATGGCAAGTTCCTCTCGCAGCTGCTGAAGTCGCGGAGTTTTTGAACCACGTCCCCTATCTGCTCTTCGCTGCGCTGAGCGCGGTCGTGCTGGTCTCTTTGGTCGTACGATTTTCTTCGAGTGTTGAGTTGATCGCAATCTTGATTTTGGCAAGCCTCAGCGCTGCCATCTCCCCACTCGATCTGTTGCCTGTTTGCTGTCTGAGTTTGGCTTGTTCTATCAGAGATTCCGCTTGGCTCAAGAATCGCTCGGCATTACGACTGACAGCCTTACTTTGCGTGGGATTCTTTGCGATTTTGGTGACTTTAGAGTTCAGCCTCGTGCTTCTCTTTCTGATTTTGGTCCTCTGGAATGAAGAGGATGCCACTGTTCGCGGCGTGAGTCGAGCGGCAGCGATAATTCTCGCTTCGATTGTTCTGGCTGCGGGATTCGGCCTTGCGTACATCATTCATCCATCGTTCTTTCACGTTGGATTACGCCCTGTCAGTTGGATGTGGATGCAAGTCCCGACTGAATTAATTCCTCGACTTCAGTCGCCGGTTGTGGTTCGCTCCCACTGGTTTTCTGTGGTGACCATGGTCCTCGCTGGTGGTTTGCTCTGGTCTGCCCGATCAGCTCAAACAAAGTACAATCTGACCCAATTCCTGATCCTCTTGTGTTTCGCTTTGATCTCTCTGGCAAGCGTGCATTACTTCGTACTTGCATTCAGTTGTTTGGTGTTGTTGACACGACAAAACGTCGACACGCTCGGTTTTCAAATTCCGCTGCGTAGAGTGATTGCATGTACGTTGATCGGCGCCTTCGGGTTTGCGATTTGGCAGACAGACAAGCTGAGCCTGCTTGCTGGGGAACCTGCCCCGAAACTCGTCGACCCAACTCAATGGCAGACCGGGGGAAATGTCATTCTGATGAATCTCGACCACTCTTCAGACTGGAACGAGGGGCTTGCCTCTGATCAGTTTCAATTGGTTCTCGACAATCGCTGGGATCTCTTCGGAGGAGAATATCACGACTATCTGGCCGTCTGTCGAGACCTCAAAGAGGTCCGCATCAACAGCTACTTAAGGACCGATTTGGAGTGGGGTGGGTACAAGCTTGTCATTGATGATTGGAACGCTTCGATCCTTGTTGTCGAATCTCAAGAGCTTCTGGCAATTCGCGGGCTCAGTAATAGTCCTCACTGGAAACTGATGGGGATCGACGGAAAGCGAACGATTTTTGGCAACCAGGAAATTCCTGCGAACATCCCGCAACTCAAGCGAGCGGTTGAAACAATACTGTTTCTGGAATGGCCCAAACCTGGGGCAGAAATTCAGCTCGATAAGACAATCGTCGCCAACACCGATCACGATGCCCGGATTGTCGCCAATGTGTTGTGCCTCACTCGATTGCCATACGCTGGCCTGCGTTTTATTCGAGACGACCACTCTGCGTCCGCAGAGAAGGTGAGGACTCGCTGCTTTTTGGAGTTGGCTCATCGAGTCTATCGCCACTCCGGAGTCGGCTCGTGCCTTGACCAGTATCGAGCACTGGTCAGGTTCCGGATTGGAGAAAAGAACGGAATCTGGTCTCCCGCAGAACTCTCTCAGATTGAGCAATCTCTGGATGGGCTCGGCGTCACCTTGCAGGAAGAAGAGGCGGTTGTTTCAGCAGAGACCGATTTCATCGAACAGATTCAACTTGCGATGCGTGCTGGGGATGAGCAGCTTTGCAAAAGCCTGCTCGAGAAACTGGAAGAGCCGGTGAAATCTTACTTTTCCTGTTTGGTCAACTCTCCCGCCATGGATGTGGAGGAAACGTTGACCTGCCTGAATCGAATTCTTCTTGAAGAACCGGATGTCCCCGCCGAGATCGCAGGGGATGCCTGGTTCTATTTGGGCTGTCTGGCATTAGAAACTGGCGAAACGGTTTCAGCAGTGACAGCATTTCAGAAAAGCCAGGAGATCGCTCCGAGTTCAGCATTTCGTGAAATTCGGATGATTTATCTTCAACAATTGAAGTAGTGTACTGTCTGGATGTTCACTGTTTGTTTTTTTGAGGGCCCGTGGAGCAGATTCTTTTGAAGTTGTGTTGAAAGTAACGACCTATTGGCATAAGAATGTATTTATGACACTGTTCATTCTGAACAAGGATTCATCCAATCTATCTATTTTTATCATGCTTCTATTTCCACATTCAGGAGTATTGATTTCATTTCTCTCTCTTCTAGGAGGTCTCTATGACAACTTTTGTATCCATTCGTAAACGATCCAAGGGGTTCACGCTGATTGAACTTCTTGTCGTGATTGCCATCATCGCAATCCTGGTCGCCTTACTGCTTCCGGCTGTTCAACAAGCCCGTGAAGCTGCCCGCCGCTCGCAATGCAAAAACAACCTGAAGCAACTCGGGATTGCGATGCACAACTACCATGATACCCACGGAATTTTTCCTCCAAGTCCAGTTTGTGGTCCAATCGACCCTCAAGGAAACAACAAAGAGACTTGGAGTGCCTGGAGCGGAATTGGGATGTTGTTGCCTTACATTGATCAGGCTCCGCTCTACAACCAGGCAAATTTCGATTACAACTGGAATCGGAATGACTCTGCCAGAAATCTGACCAATGAGACAATTCAGCGAACAATTATTACTCCATTGAATTGCCCAAGTGATCCAGGTGCCTCAAAACGCTACACAGCAAGCATGTCTCCTGTTTCGTACTGCTTCTCCGCAGGCCCGGCATCGACTTGGTCTGTCGGACCGATCAAGCCTGGGATCGTCACATTTCGTACCGGGACCCGGATGCGAGATATCACTGACGGAACGACAAATACGATCATGATGGCTGAGGCTCAAATTGGTCTAAACAATGGGCAATGGGATCCAAACCAGCCGCGTAGACCATATTATCGAGTTGTGACCGGAACACGTTTGGAACGTGCCGCTTCCTCATCAGGCCGAGTTTGGGATACACGCCAGGCGCATATTGATGAAATTAACACCTACTACGATGCTTGCCTGGATATGTATGATTCCGGAACTGGATGGAACTCAGCAAGCGATGAGCAAGGCCGATTTTGGGCAGCTGGGACAGTTTACCGCGGACCGTGGATTACGACTCTTGTCGGCCCCAACGCTGGTCCATCTTGTGACAACGACACATCTGTAACGGACATGATGCTCAAAGAGCCAAGTAGCTACCACACCGGAGGCGTCAACCTTGTCCTTGGTGATGGCTCAGTCAAGTTTGTCTCGGATAGTGTTGACCAGGCATTATGGCTTTCAGCTGGTTCGATTGCTGGTGGTGAGACCATGGGTGAATGGTAACTTCTGAAGAAGAGAATTCGATTGATTTGAGGAGTATTTTTTATGTTACGATCTTTGTGGCTTTTGTTGTTTCTCTGTAGTGTATCATTTGTCAGTGTCGGCTGCGGAGGTGGCGACGGGGGAACGCCCGGTGACGCCAATGATCCGGTCGAATCTGGAGAGGACGATGCACTCGATGCAGCCGAAGAAGAAAACCCGGCTCCAGTCAATGAAGACGCGTAAGAGTACCTTTTTCGGAAGTTGCCTCGTGGAGTTCGCTCTCTTCCTTAAGTAGAACCAGTCCGAAAACCTCTGGGATAAAAGCTTTTCTCAACGTTTGAGACAGCGATTTCAAGTTTCAGGATCAGTTCTAAAGAGAGTCCCCACGAAGCAGGAGACACGAAAGTATTTGAGAACGACTTCTCAGCTACGACTCGACTCGACAATTTGAGCATCTTTCGAATTAGTTTGCAGAACCTGCCTCGTGTTGAACAGTATTTTTACAAGAGAAATGCGTTCTTCACGGGCACAAGGTAGAGCAAACTGCTCTAGAAACGGAATCGGCTCTCTTGGTCACCAAGAGAGCCGATTTTTTTATGCCCGTCAACATTCATTCTTGCGGCATCTTTCACGACACGTGCTGAGCAGTCCGTCTCATGTGAATCCGATTTCATTCAGGGGATTCGATCCTATCAGACGCGCTGGGACTGTTTGGTTTGACTGTGACTCTCTTCTGATGGAGCAAATCGTAGCTTTCCTCGCCCATGTAGAAACGGTTCTTTAGAACAGTTTGCTCTAACGTGTGCCCGTGAAGAAGCTGTTTCTCCAATAAAATTGCTGATTTCCACAAGGCAGGGAAAGTGGTTCCGTTCGGAACGTGTCTGGAAATCTGGTGAAACCAGTGAGGTGATGGCACCGTTTCTGAAAAACCAAGGGGGGGGCTCAAGGTCGTGATTCACGAAAATCACTTGAGTTATCTTCTGTTATGAAGCAGAGAACGTGTTCGTATGTATATTGTTTCGGTTTTTTTTTGTGCTGAAAAAGCAAATTTTACAATGTTGTGTTGTAAGTACCGCTGGTTTCGCATAAAAGAATGTTCATCAGTTGTTCGTTCTGAACGGCAATCCATTCGACATATCCATTCTAGTCATGCTTCTATCTGTCATATCTAGGAGTATTGATTTCATTTCTCCCTTTCTAGGAGGTTTCTATGACAAATTTTCTATCCATTCGTAAAAGATCCAAGGGGTTCACGCTGATTGAACTTCTTGTCGTGATTGCAATCATCGCAATCCTGGTCGCCTTGCTGCTTCCGGCTGTTCAACAAGCCCGTGAAGCTGCCCGCAGGACACAGTGCCGGAACAACCTGAAACAACTCGGGATTGCCCTGCACAACTATCATGAAACTCATGGTGCCCTCCCCGGAAATGAAGTTGGGTGCATCCTCACCGAAGGTGGAGGGTCGCGCAACTGTTGGGAAGGCTGGAGCGGATTGGCAATGATTTTGCCATTTATTGATCAAGCACCGCTTTACAATAAGTTGGACTTCAATCACTACTGGTATAACGGGTCTTCCACTGATCAAAGCCGAAGTGAGTACTGGGTCAGAAACTCGCAAATTCCTGCGTTTCTGTGCCCTTCTGATCCTGGATCTGGATCGAAAGCGAATTCATCAATGTCTGCTTCGAGTTATTCGCTCTCTGCTGGACCCGTGACAACTTGGTCGATTAAACCACCTGTCGGACCGTTTTCGAGAGAGTCTTCTGTGAAATTTCGTGACGTCATTGATGGCACAAGTAACACCATCATGGCTTCTGAAACACGCATTGGACGATGGAACAATGATGTGAAAGATCCGTCACTCCGAGTTCCAACTGCTGGAGATCTGGCGAACGCAACGGGGACACAGAGTAGTCGAGCCTATGACACCCAACAGGTGAATCTTGATCGAATCAGGACGTACCACGATGCTTGCAGAAGCATCGGTGAAGGCCTGACAAGTCACGTCCATGGTGAAGATGACCGTGCCAACAGGTTCTGGGCTTCTGGTCGAGTTTTCTGGGGACCATGGTTTAATACGATGATGCCTCCGAACACGAAGTATAACTGTGATAATGATACGTCAGTCACAACGATGACAATCAAGAATGCTTCCAGCTACCACACAGGTGGAGTGCTTGTCTTGATGATGGACGGTTCGGTCGTGTTTGCTTCAGACAGCATCGATCACGGCGTTTGGGTCGGCTCTGGAACGATGAGTCGAGGTGAAGCAGTTTCAATCACTACGCAATAGTAGTTCTCACTTCCTACTTACGGTTCAGGTTGAATTTACAAAACCTGGGCCGTATTTTTTTGACATGGTTTTGTAAAAAAGAAGGGTTAAAGATGTTGAAGTTTTTTAGGCCATTTCTATTCTCCTGTGCGCTTGTGACTCTCGTCGCTGGCTGCGGAGGAGGAGCTCCTTCTGAAGATGCTGATGCAGGTGGTGTCGACAGTACGGAAGTCGTTGACGATGCAGAATTGGAAGCAGAAAAAGAACTTGAATAGGTTTTAGGGCAAATCCAATATTGATCTTTACGTTCTGCCTCGTGGCGAGCAGTCCATGGAGTCATGAAGGTGAACTTCACGGGCACGACAAGCATTGGAAATGCTCTATACGACTTTTCAACGGCATAGCTGAATTTATTCAGCCATGCCGTTTTTTTTGTTTCAGATGGTCAGTGAAGCACTACGGAAAGGCCGGAGAACGGTGGAGCCGTTTGCTTTACCGTGTGCCCGTGAAGAACGCATTTCTCTAGTAATAATGCTGTTCGCCACAAGGCAGAGCCTGCAAACCAATTCGAAAGATGCTCTATTGTCTGGATGAAGCAATTTCCTGCCAGACTTCGTTTAATCGTTTTTCGGAAACTGTCATCGCGGTGCCGAGTTGTTGGGCAAACAGGGAGACGCGGAATTCTTCGATGAGGAAGCGGTACTGGACAAGTTGGGGGTGAGTTTTCGCAGCATTTCCAAACTGTTGACAAGCTTGTTTCCAGCGTTGCCAGTGCAGGTTGATCTTCTTCTGGTGCATACGATCTTTCTGGAATCCTCCTGCTGTTGATTTGTCCCAGCGGATTTGCATCGCTTCAAAATACCGAGGGTACTGAGCGAGCCAGCCCATCGGAGGATCGACCAAAAACCCAGGAGCGACAAGTTCATTTAACTGGTCACGCAAATCGTTTGTCAGTGGAGTCAGTGCTGGAGTGCCGTTCGATTCAGTAATCCGGCGGACTGCGTGATATCGGGCAAAGAGTGGTTCGAGGAAGCGAGTCGAATCCTGAACTGCAACAGATAATTGATTTCGAGCCAGTGCCAGCTTCTGTTTCCATTGAGCCTCTGAGCGGGGCATCGAGGTCTCTTTCCAAAGTGCAGCTTGTGCAATCATCCAAGCGAGGTGACTTTGAAAATGTTTGCCATCAGGAAGTGCCCCGACCTGCATCGTCAACTGATTGATCCGCGGGAAGTGTTGAACTTGATCGGTAAGAACTTTCTTGTCGGAGAGGAGGAACAAGCGGACAAGCCCTCGCTTTGTCTTCGCATGTGCATCAGCGAGGGATTCCGATAATCGTAGCGAGACGGAAGCACCTTCGTCGACCAGCATGGGGAACGCAACCACTGTGATTCCGCCACGTTCCAGTTCGACTTGCTGCGGAAGCGTGCCGAAATTCCACGACGTGAGCCCCTCTTTCTTCCAGCGGTCATCGCTGACACCCTGCACGACACTTGACGCCGTCCGCTGAGATTCGACTCTTAATTGTGCCAGGTCACGTCCAGACGCAATCGTCTTTCCATTCTGGTCGACAACTCGGACGTTCATTTGTAAATGTGAAGGAAGCCGAGCTGTCTCGAATGCGGTCGCTGGCACATGCTCGCCGGAAATTTCTCGCAGTTGAGCGGCCAGCTGATTGATCAAATTCCCTTGTCCGTACGTGATTTTCTTCACGACATCTTTAGCGGTCTCTGGTGCAGGCACAAACAAAATTCGCAGCGACTTCGGGAGAGTTTTAATCAGGGCAGCAATTTTCTCTTCCAATAGTCCCGGGACAAGCCAGGCGAGGCTTTCAGGTGAAAGCTGGTTTAAGCCTTCGGGGGGAATCGCAATGGTCACGCCATCGTTTTCGGTTCCCGGTTGAAGATTGTATTCGACAGAAACCTGCATGGTCCCAATCTTCAACTTGTCAGGGAACTCTGATTGCTCTGGGGCAGATTGGTCTTCTTGTAGGAGATCCTCTTTGGAAAGAAACAAAAGTCGAGGCTGTTTGGCTTCAGCCTTCTTCCGCCATTTTTCAAAGCGAGGACCATCGAACGCATCAGCTGGCAGTCGCTGATCATAAAATTCGACTTCCGCTTCCTCGCCTGCGAAATGATGTCCATGACGCAACTTGGCCTGCCACTCTTCGAGTTCGTTCTTTAGATTCGTGTTGTGTTTTGCAAACTCGCCGGGCGATTCATACTTCCCTTCGATGAGTCCTTGTTGAATGAATTCATCACGGCAATATTTCGGGTCGATGTGCCCGTAGCGTGCGCGGCGTCTGGGGACGATGGGCAACCCGAAGAGCATGACCTTTTCCCAAGCCATGATGCATGCACTCTTCTCATGCCAGTGCGGTTCGCTGTAGTTGCGTTTCACGATATGTTCGGCAATGCGTTCAATCCAGCCGACTTGAACTGGCGCAACACACCGGGCGTATCGTTTCGATGTTTCTACAAGCTCAGCCGCCATAATCCACTTCGGTTTATTTCCGAAAGCGACCGATCCGGGCCAGACAAATATCTTTTGCCCACCAGCTCCGGTGTATTCGTGTGAGTCCCCGCGCATCGCGACGTTGTGGAGTAAGCCGGCGAGGATGGCCCGGTGTATGGAATCCTCATTGTTGCGTCGGTCTGTCGGCTTGATTTCATGATCGATGACCATTTGTCGCAACTGGCGGTGCAGGTCTTTCCATTCGCGCATCCGATTGAACGACAGGAAGTTTTGCGCACAAGCTTTCCGTAACTTGCTCTGTGAGAGTTTGTTGTCCAGATCGGTGTAAAAGTCCCACAGCTTCAGATAAGAAAGAAAGTCGGACGACTCATGCTGAAACTTTTCGTGAGCCTCGTCCGCAGCCTTTTGTTTCTCGATTGGGCGATCGCGCGGGTCGCGCAGCTCCAGGGCTGAGGTAATGATGAGGACTTCTTCAACACACTGTTCGTCTTCAGCTCCGAGAATCATGCGGGCGATACGCGGATCGACCGGCAATCGACCCATTGTCGATCCAACCTTGGTGAGGTCTTCGTTCTCGTTGATGGCTCCCAATTCAAAAAGAGTCTTCAAGCCTGTTCGAATCGCTGAGGCAGCAGGTGGATCGATGAAAGGGAAGTTTTCAAGCTTGCCCAGCTTCAAGGCTTTCATCTGGAGGATGACATTTGCCAGGTTCGTTCGCTGAATTTCCGGTTGAGTGTATTCGTCTCGGTTCTTGAAGTCGGCTTCAGAATACAACCGGACACAAACACCCGGAGCCACACGACCACAGCGACCTTTGCGTTGATTCGCCGAGGCTTGCGAGATCGCTTCGATTGGAAGTCGCTGAACTTGTGACGTCGCCGAGAAGCGGCTGATGCGGGCTGTTCCGGGATCGACAACGTAAACAATCCCCGGAACGGTCAGTGAAGACTCTGCAACATTGGTCGCGATGACAATACGACGATGGTCGTGGGCTGAGAAGACTTTGTTTTGTTCTTTCTCGGAGAGCCGTCCGAAGAGGGGGACAATGTCGGTTTTTCGATTGTTGAAATCTCCAGCGAATTTCCGTCCGCCGAGCACTTTGGCCGTCTCGCGAATATCACGCTCGGTCGGCATGAAGACGAGAATATCTCCAGTACCTTCTTCTGCAAGTTCTTCACACGCATCGGCCGCTGCACGTTGCCAGTCGACTTCATCTTCCTCCTCAACGGGTGGCCGATATCTCAGTTCAACAGGAAATGTTCGTCCGGAAACCTCAATGACCGGAGCAGGGGAGTCTTTCGTTCCAAAGAACTCTGCAAACCGTTCCGCATCGATTGTCGCAGAGGTGATGATCAACTTCAGGTCAGGGCGACGATGGAGGATTCGCTTTAAGTAGCCCATCAGGAAATCGATATTCAGCGACCGCTCATGAGCTTCGTCGATGATAATTGTATCGTACTGATCGAGAAATCGGTCCGTTTGAGTTTCTGCGAGGAGGATTCCATCGGTCATCAATTTGATGGAGGTCTTCGGCGATGTGGAATCGGTAAAGCGAATTTTGAAACCAACGAGTTCGCCAACAGGGCTCTTCAATTCCTCAGCGACCCTCGCCGCCACAGATCTCGCTGCGATTCGTCGCGGTTGAGTATGTCCAATGATTCCATAAAGACCTCTGCCTGCTTCCAGACAGATTTTTGGGAGTTGCGTCGACTTTCCCGAGCCTGTTTCACCGCAGATGACGACGACTTGATTGTCGAGGATCTTTTTCCGGATTTCATCTCGTCGAGCCGAAATCGGCAACTGATCGTCGTAGACCGGGACGGGAATGGCCTTGCGACGCAATTCGACTTTCCTCTCGGACTTTTCCAGATCGCTGACAAGCTTAGCGAGACTTTTGTCAACAGGCTTGTTCTCTTTTTGCCGTTGCTGGATCGTTTCACAACTCCGGCGCAAGCGAAAGCGGTCCCGGATCATCGACTTTTGAATGCGGGTCTTCAGTTCTTCGAGGTTCTGGCTGTTTGAATGCTTCATTTGAGCGGGAGTTTAGCGGATCGGAGAGAAAAATTCGCACACAACCAGAGGTATCGTGAATGAATCAGGGTTACGAAGAGAAAGTCATGAGCGAGAGGAAGCCAGATAGGTTCAGTCGTTTTCGAAGAAAATTTGAGATCCCGAGTTTCTCTGGGGAGTGAAGTTCAGGCCACCCAAAACGATCAATTTCTTTGAGTTTTCTGTGTGGTGTTCTCGGAAATGTGATTACTTGCATGGCTAGGGGCTAATGATAAGGTGGATGTTTTAATAGGAGGCGATTGTTTTTTTTAATATTTTTTTATTTCCTGTAGAGTGAATGTTTGACATGAGGATGTGGGGGATAGTAGATTTGTAACAGTTGTGAGGGTCATCGAGGGCGAGGGCATTAGGGTGTCATTCGTTTCTTTTCTTGATGATTAGGATGTCCTTTTTAGATAATTAGGGGGTTCTTATGAAGTTGGTCAAGAGAATTGGTTGTGCTTTTGCCGTATTGGCATGCGTGGCAATGTTGGATTCGACTGCATCTGCAGGGCATATCGAGCGGTTTACCGCCCCAGCATTTTATCGCGACATTAGCAGTGGTGGGAACTTGGATGATCCTCACCCTGGGGAAGTTGATGTGAAACTCAACACCAAAAGAGGAAAAGTGAACGTTAAGGGTAAGCGAGGGAATATCCGAAACAGCTCTGGTGGGAAGTATAATGCCAAGAATCTTCCTGGAGGAGCTTTTGGGTTTCCTCCGGCTACTGGAATCCGAGTTCACTACAAAGTCTCCGCTCGTGACAAAGACAACCAGCACGACGAAGAGGCAGAAATTAGAGGCGATAACTAGTTTTCGCTGATGAGGGACTTCTCAAGGTTTTGTTGAAATCGACAGGCCGTACACTTCAAGAAGTGTACGGCTTTTTTAGGTTGTGTTTTTATATAAAGAGTTGTGCTACTGACTTTCGTTGTTGTTTAATTCGTTTGGTTTTTTTGTGGTGTTGTTTTTATTGCTCCACATTATTGTTTTCGTATTGTTAATTTCTGGCGGTTGTTTTTTGTGGTTGATGTGTTTTATTAGTTGTTCTTAAGGTGTGAGTTTTGTCGCTGTTTGGGTTGATTGTTTATTTTTATAAACGACGGGTAGTTTGCTTTTTCTTATCGGTTTGTACGGCTTGATCGTCGAGGGGCGTGTTCTAGATTTTATCTCGACGAGATGAGATCCGTTGCTGGTCATCATGTGTCGAGGGTGAGAAGGCCTTTCGCCGTGAGTCAAATTTCCTCTGGGGCTTTCTAGGCCAATGACGAACTTGGCGGATTTTTTGTCATCGCTGAATCGTCTGGCAACTGAGACAAGCCATGTAGGAAGGAACCCGACTCATTCAGCGAATTTCGGAGTAATCCAATTTTCTGAGGTCCTCCAAGAGGTCAATCCTGTACGCACCAAGCTTGCAATTTGGTCACATTTTACGTGAGTTTTTGCGAATGAATGGTAATTTCCATGTCTGAATGTGAAAGTCAGCGTTTTAGCGGGGAAATGAAAATTTTAGGATTTCTTTGCCAAAAACACCTATAAGTTAATATGGATGTTTGACGTGGGCTGTGGGGGTTGGTAGTTTTGAGGAAGTTTTGAGGACCATCAGGGGCGAGGGCAAAAGGGTGTGTTCGTTTTTCTTCTTGGTGGTAGAATATCCGTTTTGGAAACAAAGGGAGGGTCTTATGAAGTTGGTCAAGAGAATTGGTTGTGCTTTCGCTGTGATGGCATGCGTGGCAATGTTGGACTCAGCCGCATCTGCAGGGCATATCGTGCGAATTACCGCGCCAGCTGTTTATCGAGACATCGCCAGTAATGGTAACTTGTCAATCGGTCACGTTGGCAGTGTCGATGCGAAAATCAACACCAAGAGAGGAAAGGTTGTAGTGAAAGGGAAGCGAGGGAATATCCGAAACAGTTCTCGTGGAAGATACAACGCACGGAATCTTCCTGGAACATCCTTCGGCTTTCCACCAGCTGTAGGTATTCGTGTTCACTACAAAGTCAGTGCTGATGACAAAGACAATCAACACGACGAAGACGCAAAAATCAGAGGCAAAAACTAGAATTTGCTGATGAAACTCTTTAAGTGTTGATGAGACCGGTAGGCCGTACACTTTAAGTAGTGCACGGCCTATTTTTGAATTGTGGCGGTTTCAGAGATGAAGCATTTTCCTGGTTCCTGAGCTGCTAAAATATCACCCTAAGCATGGATTGCTTAGTAACCTTCATGGAAATGCATTTCTGTTCTTGTTGCCCAAGGTTGTTCTTCATCATGCCTGCGATCCAAGATCAATGCACCAGAAAAACGCAGCGACCTCTAGAACACTTTCGTGTATCTTACGAGCGTGGAGAGTGCTTTTCATGTGGAAAATCGCACACCTTCATGAGACCGGTCGCGAACACCAACTCAAAAGTTGTGACAGGTTCTAATTCCTTGCACACTTCTGGAAAACGCGGATTTACGCTTATTGAGTTGCTGGTCGTGATTTCCATAATTGCGATCCTTGTCGCTCTGCTACTCCCGGCTGTGCAACAGGCGCGCGAATCTGCCAGGCGGACTCAGTGCAAAAGCCATCTGCACCAGGTAGGGATTGCGATGCACAATTACCATGATGTTCACCAGACGCTTCCTCCTGGTAGCATGGTGATGGGCCCAACATTTCCTCTTCAGTCGGGGTGGGGCTGGGGGACATTTCTACTTCCTTATATGGAGCAGACGCCACTCTACAACCAGCTCGATTTCAATACCGGAAATGCTCAGGCGACAAATCTGCCATTTTTAGAGACTCCAATAGCGGTTTACCGCTGTCCATCTGATCCAGCCCCAGAAACAATTCTCGCTGTTCTGGCAGGAGGGGTGACAACAAGAATCGCTCATGGAAACTTTGTCGGATCCGAGGAGGTTCTTTACCCACTCTCAAGAACGCGATTTTCCACAATTCAGGATGGTCTCTCTCAAACAATTGTCGCCGGTGAATGGAAATATGTTTCGACTTCTACGGGAGAGTTGACAGCTTCCTGGTGTGGCGTCATCTCGGATGGAGTCAGTTACAAATTCAGTGCGTCAATCCCATATGTTCGCATCCTGCCGGGAGTCAAAGTTAACTCTTCGGTCGGCTTCAATAGCAATCATCCTGGAGGAGTTCAGGTATTGCTGGGGGATGCTTCGGTTCAATTTTTGAGTGAATCGATGGATTCAGGAGTTTACTACTCGCTCTACACCCCGAAAGGAAGTGAGGCCTTCAGTTCGCCGTTCTAAGTGAGACACCTGAGTTCTATCCTTGGCTCAAAGTTCAGAGAGTGGGCCAGCGGGCAATCGGAAAGCAGCAATCGCTGCAAAGAGGAACCAGACAATATCCCAAGGGGAGAAGGTTCCCTGAATTTGCCGACTGCCGATTTCACGCTCTTGGTCTACAAGGACGGCACGAACCTTCTTTTCGTTCTCGCGGACCCGCTTTGCCTGGTCTTCATCTGAGAGGCTTTGCCACTTCTTTTTTGCCTCTGCCCAGATATCTGCGGGGTAGTCCTCTTCCCAGCTGGCATCTTCGTATGTCATCTCCTCCGGCCATTCGATCGGAATGCCAGCGTCGATCCGCTCCAAGGCGATCTCATCGGCAACGGTGCAGATCATCGATTCTTCATCCATGCTCCCCTCGAATGCAGCGTCAAGGAAGTTCTCAATTTCTGGATCATTTGCAGCAGTCATTAAGGCAATTTCGTGCTTGACGTAGATGAGCAAGGGGAGGGCAATAAAAATCGCAACCAGACCTGGTTTGATCCCTCGATCTGCTTCTTCTGTCGCCAGGCGTACCGCAAGCCCAGTTGTGATGCCAACGAGACATGCCATCCAATTGTAAGTTGCTTCATTTGAACTCGCGGCCCAGTACCAAATCCCAGCTCCAACGAGCGCTCCGACAAACCCCGCGATGAGCCACTTCAAAAAACTCATATTTCACCCTTCCCTAAAACGTTTTCGTGTTCCTTTGTAACTGTGGATTGAGATCTTTACATAAGAAATCACTCACCTCCACGAGACATTCACGTACATCTTTTTCTAAACTGCCCCAGAGCAGTTTGCTCTTTTGTGTGTCTGGGGAGAACGCGTTTCACCAGTAAAATTACTGTCCACTACGAGGCCGAGTCCGAACGCCAAGTCGAAGAATGCAAATGAGGAGCCGGAACGAAAGGGCGGAAGTGAATCAGCTTTTTGTCAGCCATGTCTCCCGGCAGCAAAGCTACAACGCTGAAGGATTCACTGTTCTCAAGGACTCTGACATTTCACTTAAACTTCACTGAATCGAAAAACTTTCTGCCACTTGAGTTCGGAGTTCCTTTGTAGGCGTAGTTCAGTGTGTAAACCTTGTCTTTGTACAGGAATGCAATGTTGTTGCTTTTGATGCCACCAGGAGCCGATTTCTCGAACGTGATGCAGTTGCGACCATATTTCTGGATGCGTTGAACATTTTTGGCGCCGATGAATCCTGAGCCCAAATCAAAAGCGTCGAAGAGTTCACTTTCACTCATTCCAGCAAGCTGACCGATCATTGGTTCTGTTGAAATAATATATGCAGAAGATCTTTTGGTGACACCATAGCTTTGACCACCGGGACCAAGTGAGGCGACAGGGACTCTCTTGGGAGTCCCCGGCATTAAGAGACTGATGTTCCCATCGGTCGTTGTGTAGGTTTTCCAGAAAACATTGAAGTCGAAGCCACCCGCAGCTCCCGCAACCATCGAAATTTTTGCGATGACGATCAGGATGCCGACAACACCGGCAACGCCTCCAAAAATCGCACCTACCTTCGCTCCTCCATTAGAGCCTGAAGAGCTACGACGTTTCCGTTTCTTTTTTGGAGGAGGCGATTTCTTTTTCTTTTTTCGTGGTCGCGGCGTTGGTGGAGTATCATAGTCATCGTCGCCAAAATCGTCGCCGAAGTCATCTCCAAAGTCGTTCCCAAAGTCATCAAGCCCTCCTGAGGCAAAGAGTTCGTCCTCATCTTCGTCTGGTTCTTCATCGAGGGGCACTGCCGGTTGTGGAACGGTCACGGGGGACTGGCATTCCTTGCAGCGAAACTTCTTACCAGCCAGTTCATCTTTCACTGTGTAGTCGCGACTGCATTTTCGACATTTCGTTTTGATCGGCACTCAAGCTCTCCTGCAATGGAATGAGAACGGGCTCTCAATGTTTGCTTATGTCTGTAAGATACGAAAATCTCGACGAGCCGCAAGAGTTGAATTCGTTGAACACTATTCTTTAGGGGTATTCACATACAGCTTCAAGTTGTGTGTCGCGCGTCCGCCAGCGACGATGTCCGGACGTCCATCGCCGGTGAGATCCTCCACAATGAGGTCTTCGGTCGCCATCCCGCCCGCATCGACAACATGCTTTTCCCAAGCTGTTCCGGAGTCTTTTTCGCCGTCCTCAACACTGTCGTAAACAATCACTCCGAAGGTCTCCGGCGTGTCGCTGTGCCCGAAAATAATTTCGTCTGAGCCGTCGCCATCAACGTCGGCAGTCCACAGGGCGTGTCCACGTGTGAATCCAGATTCAATCACCTGTCGTTTCCAAAGAGATTGACCCTGACTTGGTGGCGTGTAGATCACGAGGGAATGCCCGTGCATCGGTTCGACACTCGTGATGAACAAGTTGCCATTTGCGAGTTTTCCAGTTTTGACTTCGCCAGCGCCATTTTGATTTGGAGCATCTGCAGTTGCTCCGGTCCCCAAGTGAGTTTTTGTCCAACCGCTCTTGGTGCGGCGGATGAGATTCACTCCTTCTCGACTTGCAGTGAGGGTTTCGACGATGCCATCTTTGTCGAAATCGAAATGCCAATGGTTGTGCATTCGGTTTAGATCGCCGTTGAGAATTGTTGCTGGCCAGCGGTCATTGACTGGATCTTCAGGGATTGAAAAGGCTGTCAGGCGGACTCCGTTTCCGACCGTCGAATTTAAAGGAGAGACCACCAGTTGTGGGGTTCCCGAGCCAAGGACGTCAGCCCAGCGCATCCGGTGAGTCCACCGTTCTTCTCCGATTTGATGCACGGACCAGGGATCGTCGAGAGACTTTCCTCGCTTGATCCAGTGTATCGTTCCAGTTTTGGTCCAACCCGCTCCAAGTGCGAAGTCGACTTTTCCGTCTCCATCGATGTCGAGTGGAGCAATGCAAACGTTATCGAGCGGAGTTTGGTCCGCGATCATGACGCGCATTTTCCAGGTCGGGTTTTGATACCACAACACGCGGTTCTCGGTGACTGCCACAATGTCCCGTTTCGAATCCCCATCGACATCGGCAATCGTTACGGCATAACAGACTTTGCCAATCTCCGGATCGAGTACTTTTTCTTTGAAGCTCGGGAACGGATCGGCCGCCACAGCGCTGGCTGTCCAAATCAAACAGAGAAGAGAAAGGAGTCGGTTTGTTCTGAGAAGGGGCTTCATAGCTGCTCCACGAAATGGAAGGATGTTTCCAAAAGTGTAACTGCTACGACCAGCGGAGGCGAACAGATCGGTGAACTTGCAGACGAGCAGGAAGGTAAGCTGTCAGGTAACCTGTCAGGCGATGACAGAGGGCGCGAAGCGAGTTGCTCTTGTCGATTGGAGATTCTCGACCGATTTTTTCTGCTTCTGCGATGGACCGACGAAGACGAACTCTTTGAGTCTTCGTCAGTCTCGTCGCAATGAGCAGTACACGATGCAAGATTGAGGTCTTGAAACCTGTCCGAGAGCTTGTGGAATCTGCTCTTTTATCAGCACTTGAAAGAGCCAATTCAGGTTTCAGGATCCGTTCTCAGCAATCGTTTTTTTCCGGCTGATCTTACGAAGGACGACGTAAAAAACTGGCGTCAGGAAAAGTCCAAAGAAGGTCACGCCGAGCATACCACTGAAGACAGCCGTTCCCAGTACTCGTCTCATTTCGAAACCTGCACCTGTTGCAATCAAGAGCGGAATCACTCCCAGAATGAAGGAGAGGGCAGTCATCAAAATTGGTCGTAGCCGCATGCGGCAGGCGTCAATGGCTGCCTGAAAGCGGTCTTTTCCCGCATCTTCTTCAGCCTTGGCAAACTCGACAATCAGAATTGCGTTTTTACAGGCAAGTCCGATCAGAACGATGAAACCGATTTGGGTGAGAATGTTGTTATCCATTCCTCGCATCCAAATTCCAAGGATCGCAAATAGCAGGCACAGCGGCACAATTAAAATGATCGCCAGTGGCAACAGCCAACTTTCGTACTGGGCAGCCAGTGCCAGAAAAACGAATAAAACCGCGACCGGGAACAGGAACAGGATTGTATTGCCAGCTTGTTTTTCTTGAAAAGCAATCTCTGTCCATGCATAACCGAAGCCAGGTGGAAGGATGTCATCTGCTAGACTTTCCATGGTCTCCAAAGACTGACCGGTACTGTATCCACCTGCCGTGTTGCCATTGATGTCGGCAGAGGGGTAGAGGTTGAATCTGACTAAACGATCCGGTCCGGCGATCTGTTTCAATTCAACAACCGCTCCGAGTGAAACGCTTGAACCACTCGCGTTGCGAGTTCGTAAGCGTAAGATGTCGCTCGGTTCGTCTCGGAATTCTGGTTCTGCCTGGGCGGTCACGCGATAGGTTCTGCCCAGCATGTTGAAGTCGTTGATGTACGTCGAGCCAAGATAGACCTGTAATGCTTCAAACACATTACTCATAGGAATGTCGAGCATCTGAGCTTTTGTTCGGTCTACGTCCGCATAAATTTGTGGAACACTCATGCGGTAGTTTGTGAAGACTTGAGAAAGCCCCGCTTGTTGATTCGCTTCCCCGACCATGGCATCAGCGACGAGGGCCATCGCGTCAACTCCTGCACCGCTTTGGTCCTGGATGTACATTTTATATCCTCCACCGCGACCGATCCCGCGGACCGGGGCAGGTGGAATAATAAAGACTTCTGCCTCATTAATTTGAGAGACAGCCTGTCGCATATCCTCCGCGATCACATCGGCACCACGCCCACGCGCTGCCCGCTCTTTTGCATCTTCGAGAGGCAAAAATGCCACAGCGGCGTTGGGGCTGATTGTGAACGTCGAGCCTGACAGCCCAACGATCCCTACGGAGTGAGCGACCCCGTCGATTTGACTTCCGATCTCTGCGATTTGTTTTGTGATGGCATCTGTTCGTGATAAAGCTGCCCCGTCAGGCAAACGCAAACTGACGATGAGGTACCCCTGATCCTGCTGAGGGATGAATCCAGAGGGGACCAACCCGAAGCTGTACCAGGTGCAAGCGAGCAAGCCGCCGTAAATCAACAGGGCAAATGCTGAAGCACGTACCACACGAGAAATGATTCCCGCGTAAATGTTGCTTGTAAAATCAAAGGTTCGATTGAAGAGTCGGAAGAACCATCCGAAAAGGAAATCAACAATCTTCGCCATACGATTCTTCGGAGCCTCTTGAGGTCTCAGGAGTATCGCACATAACGCAGGAGTCAGGGTGAGTGATACAAAAGTCGAGATCGCTGTGGAGATCGAAATTGTTAATGCAAACTGCTGATAAAACTTACCACTGATACTTGGAACAAAGATGGTTGGAACAAACACCGCGATCAAAACCAAGGTTGTCGCGATGAGTGCCGAGCCGACTTCATCCATTGCCTGATGCGCAGCCTTGCGCGGCGAGATTCCTTCGCGGATCAGGCGTTCAACGTTCTCAACGACAACAATCGCGTCGTCGACCACGATCCCAATCGCCAAGACTAAACCAAACAGTGAAAGTGTATTGAGCGTGACGCCGAGAGCTTGCATCGCTGCAAACGTTCCAATCAGTGAGATCGGAATTGCCACGACAGGAATGATGGTGGGGCGCCAGTTATGCAGAAACAAGAACACTGTGAGAATCACAAAAACGGTCGTGATTAACAGTGTTTTGAAAACCTCGTCAATTGAGTCTTCGACGAACTTCGTTGGGTTGTATGCGATTTCGTAATCCATTCCCTCAGGGAAAGTCGGTCGCATTTCAGCCATTGTGCGCTTGATCTCGTCTGCAGTGTCAACAGCATTGGTCCCTGGACGCTGATAGACGAGTACGGCGATGGCAGGTTTGCCATCAAGGTAACTGAGACGAGAGTAATCTTGTGCTCCAAGTTCCAGTCGGGCCACATCAGCTAATCGAATGACCCGTCCATCTTCCCCACGCTTGACGATGATCTGGCCGAATTCTTCTGTGTCCTGGAGTCGTCCTTGAGTCGTTACGTTCAGTTGGAACGCACCTGTGTCACTGGTGGGGGGCTGACCGATCACACCCGCTGCGACCTGTACGTTTTGTTGACGAATCGACTGCACCACGTCGCCGGCTGTCAGGTCAACGTGTCTCATTTTTTCGATGTCGAGCCAAACCCGCATCGAGTATTCGTTTCCACCCGCAATGCGAATATCTCCAACCCCATCGAGGCGCATCAGCGAATCACGAACTTTGAGAAACGCGAAGTTACTGATGTAAAGAGTGTCTCGACTTTCATCGGGAGAGTTCAGGTGAACCACCATCAGCATGTCGGGAATTTGTTTTTTCGTCGTGATCCCGATCTGTCGTACTTGCTCAGGGAGGCGCGACTCAGCGACCGCGACTCTGTTCTGAACCAGCACCTGAGCGTCATCAAGGTTCGTGCCCAGCTTGAATGTGACTGTGAGCTGCATTGTGCCATCTGCACTGGAGGATGACTCCATGTACAGCATGTTATCAACGCCGTTCATTTCCTGTTCGATAGGAGTTGCCACCGTATCGGCAATCACCTGTGGAGTTGCGCCTGGGTAGCTTGCGCGAACTAAAATTGTCGGCGGAGCAACATTCGGATACTGTGAAACCGGCAGCGATAAGTACGAAATCCCCCCCACCAACACAATTAATGTTGAGAGGACAGTTGCGAAAATCGGATGTTCAATAAAGAAGTGAGGAAACTTCATGACTTGTTTTCTCCTTCTTCAGCATTCGTAGCGGGTGTTGCTGAATCAGGCATTTGAGGCGAGGTAGACTTTGGGGGTGGATTGGTTTCTGGAGAAACCCACTTTTCGCGAGGGAGAGGTTCATAGTCGTCAGGAAGTCCATCTTCAATGATTTGGATTTCCCCTGTTTGCGTGGTGACTTCCAGTCCTGGGCGGGCTCGAATCATCCCTTCGATGACAAGTGATTCCCCACCTTCCAGTCCTTCTCGTACGACGCGCAAGCCGTCGACGATTGGTCCTAATTTCACCGATCGACGTTCAATGATGCCATCTACGACGATGTAGACAAACTGTGACGCCTGATCGGTTCCGACAGACGAATCGGGAATCAGTATCGCTTCGTATCCAGCACTTCCAGGAATTCGAATCCGTGCGAACATGCCCGGCAGCAATACTTGATCGTCATTCGAAAAGACACAACGAGCACGCATACTGGCGGTGTTCGTATTGAATCGGTTGTCGACAAAGTCCATGTGTCCGACATGCGGGAAGCCATCTTCGTCAGTTAACCCTAGGTAGACAGGGTTTTTCGCGTCACGCGAGCTTTGCCGTCTGCCAGCTTGAGCCAGTCGAATGTATTTGAGAACCTGTTGTTCATTCGCATCAAACGTGCAATAGATCGGGTCAACGGATGCAATCGTCGTTAGCAATGTGGAGGCGGCCGAGCCACCACTGATGAGATTTCCCTCTGTGACGTACTCTCGGCTGACGCGTCCGGTCACTGGGGCTCTGACTTGGGTGTAGTCGAGATTAAGTTCTGCTGTGACCACACTCGCTTTGGCGGAGTCGATGGCGGCTTTGGCTGAGGCAATAGCTGCCTCAGCTGAACTCGCCTCAGCTTTGCTGGCTTCCACGTCTGCTTTGGCTTGAAGTAACTCTGCTTCTCGCTGATCAAGTTCTTCCTGAGTGCTTGCGTTACTTGCTTTGAGTAGGCGAGCCCGTTGCACGCGAGCTTCAGCCAATTGTAACTGCGCGTCTGACTGGAGTCCCTTGGCTTTCGCTTCATTCAGTTTTGCTTTTGCCTGCTCAACCATCGAAACAGCTTGGCTCAATGCTGCCTTCGCCCCATTGAGTTCCGCGTGAAAGGGGCGAGGATCGATGACGAAGAGGAGGGCCCCTTTTTCGACAATCTGTCCCTCATTGAAGTGAATCGACTCTAAATAGCCACTCACCCGAGAGCGAACTTCGACGAACTCAACAGCTTCGAGCCGACCGGTATAGGCATCCCACTCAACGATTTTTTTCTGCACCGGAGGCGCGACAGTCATCGTCGGTGGAGGTGGAGGGGCAGATGTCGGGGCTGAATTTTGGCATCCTTGCAGGCAGCATTGCAAACAGAGGATGCCTGCAAGGCCTAAAAATGATCTTTTTGATGAAACGTTCAAGAGAAACGGTTCCTTTTCGTCGAGGTGCAAGCCACCCCTGCAATAATAGTTGACGTGTAATCTATTTTGAGGTAATGTACTCACGGGAATAGGAAATGGCAAGATGGCAAATAGCCGTTTACAACAAGAGATAAAAAAGAAAAGACCATTCGAGTCCTCGCGACAAGAAGCGAACTTGAATGTGTTGAAAACGACAGATTTGCTTCAAAATCGCTTCGGTCGATTCTTTCGTGAATTCGGGCTCACTCCTTCACAATATAATGTCTTGCGGATTTTACGCGAAGAAGGCAGTCCGCTTCCTTCCTTGGAAGTCGGCGCACGGATGATTCAAGTTGTGCCTGCCATGACAGGATTGATTGACCGGCTTGAAAAGCAGGAACTTGTCCGCCGCAGACGCTGTAAAGAAGACCGACGCATCGTCTATATTGAACTCACCGATTCGGCCTTAACATTGCTTGAGGAAATTGCTCCGCCGCTCTTGGAACTTCACGATCGACTCAGCTGTGAACTGACAGCCAAAGAAGTGAAAGAGTTGACTCGACTGATGGAAAAAATGCGATCTGGGATTGAAGACTGACGGGCTCTGTTAATTGTTTGCTTCACCTCTCCTGCGGGCATGCTTGTTGAGTCGCTTGCTGGTCTTGTTCTGCTGAGTTTCTCACAGCTCAAATGTAAAGGTTTGACGAAGTACACGGGTGAGTGTGGTGAGAACGGGTTCTGGGGCCAGATGGATGGTCGCGTTGCCGGTCTGGCCAATGGCGAGTTTGATCTTCTCTGAGGAGATGATGCGGACTCGTACCTCGTGAATAGGGTAGGCTGGCTGAAGCTGGCCGGAACCGTCGGGGGCAAAGGGGATCATGTTTTCGCGAATGAGAATTGGAGGGATCACCTTTAAGGGCTCGGTAGCAATTTCGATGATCTCTCCGGTGAGCACCATCCCAGGTGATTGTGTGACGATGATTGAGGCAGTGCTCTTTCGGGAGAGCAGCACAGCATCGGATTGATTCAAGTAGAGCACTGCTTCATACGCTGAATCGTCCGCGATGCGGCAAAGCATTGTGCCGACTTCCAGCCAGGCTCCGTCGTTGATTTTCTCAATCGCGAATCCTGTTCGCTGAAATTCATCATTCGTTGACTCAGATTTCATCAATTTTTCACCGGGCAAGAGTACTCCAGAACCGGGAGCGTGGAGTGTCAGTCTTTCAAGTTCTGCCTGCTTTCGTTCGAATCGGTCTTCGTAATTGAGAAGCTTCGCGCGAGCAGATGGAATCTCCGCTGCGGCGTCCGGGTTGTCGACTTGTTGGGTGATGAGTAAGTCGATCTTCTTTTTTTGTTGCACAACTTTGACTTCAAGTTCGAGAACTTCTCGCTCAAGGTTTCGGTTGGTCAACGTCGCCAGAAGATCCCCCTGATTGACTGCTTCACCCGGTGTCAACTTCTGGAACTCGATCTTCCCCGGAGATGAAATGAAGACGGGGAGAGTCTCATGTGCTTCGACAATGCAGGGAGCGGTCAGCCTGCGTGGGAATTCGAGCATCAATAGTCCGTACAGTCCTCCAGTTGCCAAAGCAACAGCGATTCCGAAACGAAACGGCCTGAACTTTTTTTGTTGCTGCAGTGATTTCATAAATTTGAGTATGTTTCCAAAGAGCCCGGTGACTCGCAGTGAGAGTAGCAACACGCCCAGTGCGATGACGACAGCTTCGAGTCCGTAGGGTTTTGCGACCTGATAAAGCATCCACAAGATGGCGAAGATCACGAACCAAATGTAGAGTCCTGAAAGGATTCCATACAGCCCGAGCAACGTTTTTGAAAGCGGTTGACCGCGCAGCGGATCGGGCGTGCGGACTCCGAAGAAGAGTTGGGAAAGCCACCCTTGGACTAAGCCTTGTGAGCGACTTCGCAAGTTGGGGAGCCCAACGAGATCGGACAGGATGTAGTAACCGTCGTAGCGGAGCAGGGGGTTCCCGTTCAAAAGGACGGTGCTGACCGAACTGATCACCATGATGTAAAGGCAAATCGTGTGGATCGTCCCCGGTATGGACCAGTGCCACAGTAAGGTGCAGATCGACGCCATCAGGATTTCGACGTAAATTCCCGCGCCGGCGATGGCAATGCGATGCCAGCGGTTTTTCATTAACCAGGAATCGGAGACGTTGCAGTACAGGCAGGGTGTGAAAGCCAACAGCATCGCGCCGAGTTCATGACATTCTCCGCCGAATCGCTTGCATGCAAAAGCATGTGCCAGTTCATGCACGACTTTAATGCAGCCGATTGTCACGGCAAACCAGATGAACTGCCCCGACTTCAGAAATGTACCGAAACGAGGCATTTCACGAGTGACTGATTCCCATTCCGCCACAACGATGCCGATCGCAAACAGGCTGAGCAACATGGACAGCACGAAGCAAACCGGAGAGAAAAGCCAGTTCACAAATGGCAAGCAGCGCTCCAGCGTTGTGTCGGGGTCGATTCCCCGGAAACGGATTGCGAGGATGCTGGAGAGTTTTTGCTTTCGTTCGTTCGCTTCCAGGCGAGTCCGGCGTTCGAGGATTGAGTCGGCGAGCCCAAACTTCTCAATATGCACCAGTCCTTGCGAGAAGAGTCGCTGAACGAAAATGAGAATTTGTTCTTCGGAGAGTTGGCGAGGCGAATGACTTTTGAAGAACCTCTGTTGTATCTCTTCGAGAGAAGTTTGTCCGTCGAGGTTCAGGAAGACAAAGTAGTCTGCTTGTCGCAATTGAAAGAATCGTTCGGAGATGGGGTCTTTGACTGTCCAGACGGGATGGCTGCCCTCTCCGGTTTGCTGAACAATTAAATCTTTCCGCCGCCGAACAGGGATTGGACTCTGTTTTTCAGAGAATGGAGGAGAAGTCGGAGGGGCGGAAGTCATTAATTCTCAATTCACCATGGTCAACCAGGCGTCTCAGTCATTGAGGACCTATCCGAAAAACGATGCGATATTCGAGGTTCTCGTTCAGGTTATTCAACGATTAACAGAGTGGGTCGCTGTCCAGCACGCAGGATTCCTCCGGGGTTTTCAAATTCAGCAGAGATGCGATATTGACCAGTGACGGTGTCAATCTCGGGATCGACGAATGTCACTTTGCCGGGGAAATGTTGAGGCTCACTCGTTTTGCTGGAAAGGAGTGAGAGCATGACCCGTTGGCCGATTTCGACATCTCCATCTGCTTCGTTGACAAATCCTTCAACGCGAACGCGGTCGGTGCGGATGATGCGGCAGAATGTCTGATCGGGCTGTGCCCACTCTCCTCTGTGATGTTCGACTTTAACGACCACACCATCGATCGGGGACTTGAGTTCTCTGCGTTCTCGCTTTCGACGAGCAATATCGAACTCCACATTTTTGAGACGCACTTGTAAGCGTGTGTATTCGAGATCGTGTTTCGCCTGTTCGATTCTGAGTTCTGCTTCGTCGCGGGAGAGAGTTAAACGGTCGATTTCAGATGCCGAAACGGTATTCTCAAATTCTTCATTCGCTTTGACAGCCCGCGACAATTCAGCATTTGCCAAACCTAACGCTTTGACACTCAACTGGACATTTAAATCGTTGTGAGCTTTCAGCTTTGCCATTTCGAGCTCTGCATGAACACGATTGATTTCGAGTTCTGCGTCAGTCGAATTCAGTTCCGCTAACTGATCTCCTTTGCGAATTTGATCTCCTGCGGAGACGTAGACTTTCTCGACAATCCCAGATTCGCCGAAAGCTAAGCTGACGTCGTCGATGAGGGAGACAACCGCTGACTGAACTGGAATCGGCTTGGCTGGAGGGTTCTCGACGGGAGCCGAAACAAGAAGTATTAGTAGAGATTCAAGCATCGAAAACTTTCTAGAACTGATTCTAAAACCTGAACTTGCTCTCTCAAACGCTGAGAAAAGTGACCATTCCGCAAGTTTCCGAACTGGTTCGAGTTC
This sequence comes from Thalassoglobus polymorphus, assembly GCF_007744255.1. GTDB lineage: Bacteria > Planctomycetota > Planctomycetia > Planctomycetales > Planctomycetaceae > Thalassoglobus > Thalassoglobus polymorphus. Next base: position 928,151 of record NZ_CP036267.1, read on the forward strand.
GCTCTAACTAAAACTGACCAAGTGATCGGAATTCGAGTCCTGGAGAACGGTTCCAACAGTATTATTAGAGCTTCTCGATTCCAGAGCCTCGCAATGATTCCTTCGCAGAATATCTGGAAAGTCTGTCATAGTTGTCGATCTGGTGCAATCTGAGATGGCTTCCCGGAAAAAATTTGCCCGCTGTTGTGGACGACCACTGCGAAGTTCTGCGTTCTGCTGTCTCATCTTCAGGGGCTTCGATTCTCTCCTCGGGGCAATCCGTTCGGTTTTTATCTTGCAGAATTATGGCGAAGTTAAGATTGTGTCGGATGAGGCGACAACTACGATTGAGCTGCGAATTCTCCATTTTACCACTGAATCAACGGCACTGGCAGCAGGTCCGTCCAACATCTACAATCCAAAACTCGTAAACCTGAGAAGATGGTTTTCTTCCGCAACGTGCATCACTTGCGGTACACAATATGATAGGAATGGGCTGCCCGCGCGGTGGCTGGAATCGATGACAGATCAACAGATCAACTTGAAGAACCCAGTCATTGCTGGTGTTTTGGCCTATCTGCTTCCCGGAGCAGGGCATCTGTATCAAGGGCGGATGTTCAAAGCAGGTGTTTACGCGATTTGCATTCTCGGCTTGTTCTTTTCGGGGATGGCAATGGCGGACTGGAAAGCCGTGCAGCCCCCACCAAAAGGGTCGGGAAAGAAAATCGACATGCTGAAATACGCCGCCCAACTCGGTGTCGGTTTACCGTCGATGTACGGGCTTGTTCAACGTGAGCGGTATGGTCCTGCCGGAAGTCGGCCAACATCGCCCGCCTTGGAGGAGTTTTCTGCTCCGTTTGAGGGACTCATTAATCTCCGTGGTGATTCTCCTTTGACCGAAGAAATCGAGGGGACTGTTCATCTCGAACCGCAAACTGACCGTTTTGGCGACACCACTTACGCAGGCCGGTTAGAGACTGTGATTGATGGCAAAGAGTTTGAGTTTCAGCTGGGAAGTCACATTCATCTGGGACGAGAAGTCAAAGCTTCAGAGAATCGGGTTCTCGAAGCCCCGATCCTCGGAGCCCAGGCGACACCTTTTCAGTCAATCGGCGAAATTCGGGGATCAATTCCGAGACCATTTCTGAATTGGTATCAAGTGCCGATGGATGATGAGGAAGTTCAGGAACTCCATGGGAAGCTGGGCAAGTATCACGAACTTGCGATGGTGTTTACCTGGGTCGCTGGTTTACTCAACGTTCTCGCGATTTGGGATGCTGTTGAAGGACCGGCCTATGGTTACGGAGGCTTGGAATCGGATACGGAAGATGAAAACTCCACCAACGAAACCGATGCTAAGTAGAACTGGTCCAAAACCTGAATTTGCTCTCTCGAACACTGAGAAAAACAGCGATTCGAGAAGTTTTCAGACTGGTTCACAACTTCCCTCACTTCGTCTCAATCAAGAGTGAGTCAATCACTGATGAATATCACCTGGTACTTATTTCCACTTGCAGCTGCTGTCAGTCTTGTCTGGCAAACCAGCCGTTATGAGTCGATTCCCCTGATTCTGCAACGGTCCGCCAAACTGTTCATCCAAATCATTCTCTTCATGGCGGTGATTCTGGGTGTCCTCTTTGCTCTCTCTTACGGAATCTGAAAAAATCGTTCGCAGAGCATTTTCACTTCGCAACAGGTGTGAATCGAGTTCGATTCTCGCTGCGAAATGTGAATCACTGTTTTGACTTTATCTCTTTCACGCTCGTTTTTTAAACAAACTTATTGTTCCGATGACCGATATCCCAAAACTTTACGATCCACAAGAAGCTCAAGCGAAATGGTTTCCATTCTGGGAACAGCGAGGTGACTTCAACGCTGATCCTGTCCCAGGAAAAGAGTCTCATACGATTATGATTCCGCTCCCGAACGTGACCGGTGCGTTGCACATGGGCCACGCGTTAAACGGGACTTGCCAGGATTTGATCACGCGCTGGCGGCGGATGCAGGGCTTTGAAGCACTCTGGATGCCAGGAACCGATCATGCCGGGATTGCGACACAGGCTGTCGTCGAACGCCGGATGCTGGAAGAGGAAGGGCTCACCCGTCATGACATCGGTCGCGAAGCACTCGTGAACCGGATTTGGCGTTGGAAAGATGCTTACGAAAAGCGAATTATCTCTCAGCAGAAATCACTCGGAGCCAGTTGCGATTGGCGACGTATCCGCTTTACGTTAGATGATGTTTGTGCAAAGGCTGTTCGCCGAACGTTCTTTAAAATGTTCAGCGACGGACTCATTTTTCGCGGCAAACGCCTCGTCAACTGGGATGTTCAATTACAAACCGCTGTCGCCGATGATGAGGTTTTCGAAGAAGACGTCGCTGGTCACTTCTGGACCTTCAACTATCCAGTGGTTGATGAAGATGGTAAGCCTACTGGTGAACGAATCCGCTACGCGACGACTCGACCGGAAACAATGCTGGGCGATACCGCTGTCTGTGTGCACCCAACAGATGAGCGTTACACTAAGTTAGTTGGCAAGAGCGTCAAAATTCCGCTCAATAATCGCATCATCCCGATCATCGCTGACGCACTTCTGGCAGACAAAGAGAAAGGGACCGGAGCGGTCAAAGTGACACCGGCTCACGACCCGAACGATTACGCCTGTTACCTGCGTAATCCTGAAATCGGCATCATTAATATCCTGAATGCCGACGGCACACTCAATGAGAATGGCGGGGAATGGGAAGGAATTGACCGGCTCGAAGTGCGCGGAAAAGTCGTCGAAAGAATGGCAGAACTCGGCCGCTTCGAAGGTGTCGAAGATCGCACCATTCCGCTCAAGCACAGCGACCGCTCGAAAACACCTGTCGAACCGTTCTTGTCTGATCAGTGGTTCGTTCGCATGGGCGATGACGAAGATGGTACTCCCGGTCTGGCACAGAAAGCGGTCGACGCCGTCGAAGATGGACGCGTGCGATTCTTCCCGTCACGCTATGCGAAAACCTACACCGAATGGCTCGGCGAGAAACGCGACTGGTGTATCAGTCGACAGCTTTGGTGGGGACACCGAATTCCTGTTTGGACAGCCAAGGCCGAACAGCAGCAAATGGAAGAGATCTTAAAGAATATCGGTTGCGAGTCCATCGATCTGAATGAGTTGAACGCAGAGCTTTCCACGAAAAGTATTCGCGAAGGGATGCTCGTACAATTAGAGCAAGGGGATGGAGAGGAATTGATATGCCGCATTTGCATTGATGCCGATGTTCCAGAAACCGAATCTCTCCTCGAAAGTGCTGGTTTTGAGCAAGACCCGGACGTGCTCGACACTTGGTTCTCTTCTGCGCTCTGGCCGCATGCGACGCTCGGTTGGCCGGACTTGGATCACAATCCACCGCTCAATGAAGAGGAAGTTCTGAGTCAAACGCAACTGAACGAGACTCAGTTGGCACCGGGGGAACAACCAGAGGAACTGGTCGCCAGTGATCAATTGGTTCAGGGGGAATCAGCCGGAGAAAATACGGGCAATGAAGTTCTCTCTTACTTCTACCCTGGGTCTGTTCTCATCACATCGCGTGACATCATTACATTGTGGGTCGCGCGTATGGTGCTGACCGGCTTGTACAACATGGACGACGTCCCGTTTCAGCATGTGCATGTTCATCCGAAAATTCTCGATGGGTTTGGGCAGACGATGTCCAAATCGAAAGGGAACGGGGTTGATCCTGTCGACCTGATCGAGAAGTACGGCGCCGATGCGATTCGCTTCACGATTGCCTCGTTCGCTGGTGAAACGCAAGATGTTCGTCTCCCCATCAGCTACGAGTGTCCGCACTGTGAAGAGATGATTGCTCCCAAGCAGTACAAGCTGGACACGTCGACAATTGTCGTCCCGAGTACCATGAAGGGGGAGTTCCCGATTCCGCAAGGAGCCCCGAAACCGACGTTGGTTTGCTCGAACAAGAAGTGCAAAAAAGAAAGTCAGTTCACCACTCCGCTGTACGATGCTGATCCAGATGAACCGATCGCGAAAATGGTCAGCGAGCGTTTCGAATATGGTCGCAACTTCTGCAACAAGTTCTGGAACGCAGCCCGATTTGCGATGATGAACCTTGTGGAGAGTGACAACGGCCCCGGCTATACAGCCGGTGAAGTGACGGAAGATCAATTGCAACTTGAAGACCGCTGGATCTTGTCCCGGCTTTCAACAGTCGCTAACCAGATCGATGAGTTCCTGAGTCGTTATCAATTCGATGCCGCCACACGTGCGATTCGGGACTTCACCTGGAACGAGTTCTGCGACTGGTATCTGGAAATGATTAAGCCGCGTCTTCGCGACGCAGAATCACGAGCAACTGCCCAACGCATTCTGCTCGCTGTTCTCGATTCGCTGGTGCGACTGCTGCAACCATTCACGCCATTCATCTGCGAAGAACTGTGGAATCGCTTGAACGAAATTGCGACAGATCGAGCACTCCCGGTCAACGATGTTACCCCAGAGAATTCACCCAAGGCGATTCTGAGTACGCAAACGGTTGAAGATTCATGTATTAACGCCAGTTGGCCTAAGCTTCCGAGTGCCTGGCAAGACGACGCTCTTGAAAAACGTTTTGAGCGATTGCAGGAGACTATCGTTGCGATCAGAAATGTTCGCGCGATCTACAGCATTCCGCCGGGAACCTCAGTCAAATTGCTGATGCGAGCAAGTGCTGAAGTTGCTGGCGACATGCAGTCTGTCGCAGCTCAGTTCGACAACCTGACCAAAGCTGTCCTCGAAGCGGCCGGTGCGGAGGTCGAACGACCGAACGGATCAGCCAGCTTTTCACTCGGTGACGCCGACGGGTACATTCCCCTCGAAGGTCTGATCGACACGGCTGAAGAACTTGAACGCCAGAAGAAAAAGCTTGCTGAAGTCGAAAAGCACATCAAAGGTTCTGAAGCAAAACTGAACAACGAGAAATTCGTCAACAGCGCCCCCGAAGCTGTCGTCAACGGTGTCCGAGAAACACTCGCAAACAACCAAAGCCAGAAAGCGAGTATCGAAGAGATCATTCGCGATCTAAGCTAAGAACCGCGAACGATGCCTGTGGGGTCGCGCTGAGTCATTGGCGTGTCGAGATTTCATCCGAGTTCGGGAATGCAGTCGCACCTCCCACTGAGGGAGAATGTAAAGGCCAAGATGGGATTTGCACTCGAAATCGACATCCATCAGTGATTGGGTGTCGATTTTTTCTTTTGTTGCCTCAACTTTGATTGCAGCGGGTATCGAAAAGATCAAAATGCTCTAAAATTCTCTTCTGTACCCCAGAAGAAATTAGCGAGACATGATCGAAAATCTTCCCTTGAAAACCATGGTCCATGGTGGGCTCACGATTGAAGGATATTCACGTGCAGCTGTCCAAACGTATTGGCGAATTCCTGAATTGAAAATTGGATTCGACCTGGGAGGCAGTCCCTGGTCGTTTATGGGGACGCAAACGTTCTTTCTTTCGCACGGTCACCTTGATCACATGGCTGCTCTTCCAGCGTATGTGGCACGTCGACGGATGATGAAGATGGAGCCGCCGACGATTTATGTTCCTGCGAAAATTGTCGAGCCAGTTGAGCGGCTTCTCAGAGCGTGGCAAAAACTGGATCGTGGGCGGATGATCTGTAATCTGGTCGCTGCTGAACCGGGAGAGGAATACGAACTCTCTCGCGAGCATGTTGTGACAACATTTCCGACCAAGCACACTGTTCCTTCGCTCGGTTACGTGATCTGGGAGAGACGGAAGAAGCTGAAACCTGAATATCAGGAGCTTTCCGGGCCAGAGATCCGGGACTTACGATTGAGCGGGATTGAAGTGAGCGGGGAAGTTCGCACGCCAATTGTCTGCTATTGTGGGGATACCGCTCCGCAAGGTCTCGACAATTGTGAGGCAGTCTATCAGGCGAAAATTCTGATCACAGAACTGACTTTCTTCCGTCCAGAGCATCGCAAGGAAAAAATTCATAAGTTCGGGCATACACACCTGGATGATCTTGTCGACCGGGCTGATCGGTTTCAAAATGAACTCATCATCCTGGGGCATCTCAGCACGCGATATCATCCCGATCAGCTGCGCCGTGCGGTTGATCAGCGACTCCCGGAGAGTTTGAAAGAGCGGATCGAGCTTTGGGTGTGACTGGCGGGGCGACTTGAAATTTGGTTTGATTGTTTTGCGGTTTCTCTGGAGAGTTCAAGCCGCCGGCGAAGATTACTTTTCGAATCGGCAGTCGTGCACGATGTTTTCTACATCTGTCGTCTGAACTGAAATATTTTGTGAATGGAGTCATCAAATGCTGGGTAAGTCTGGGGTTTCTGTCTGTCTGGTCCTGTTTCTTGTGGCATCAAGCTTGGCTGAGGAGACAAGCTCTCAGCGACCGAATGTTCTTTTCATTTCAATCGATGATTTAAATGATTGGACTGGCTGCCTGAAAGGGCATCCGCAGGCGCTCACGCCGAACCTGGATCGATTGGCAGCTTCAGGCGTTCTTTTTACGAATGCTCATGCTCCCGGAGCTTCCTGTAATCCATCTCGGACAGCAGTTTTCACGGGGCGTTCACCGCATCGTTCGGGGCTGTACGACAACCGACAGAAAATGCGCGAGGTTTTGCCTGATGCCGAAATCCTCCCGAAGACATTTTCTCGACATGGATACCATTCTGCCGGGTCAGGGAAATTATTGCACTACGTGATCGATGCCGATTCCTGGAACGATTATTTCCCGGAAGCAAAGTCAGAGAATCCGTTCCCCAGGACGGTGTACCCGAAGAACCGACCGGTCTCGTTGTCTCGCAAGGGGGATTGGCAGTATGTGGAATCTGATTGGGCGGCACTTGATGTCAGCGACGAAGCGTATGGAGGAGATTTTCTTGTTGCTCGATGGGTTTCGGAACAGCTGAAGCAACGACATGAAAAGCCATTCTTTCTGGCTTGTGGCTTTTACCGTCCGCACGAACCGTGGTTTGTCCCCAAGAAATACTTCGAACCATTTCCTTTGGAATCAATTCAGTTACCTCCGGGGTATCGCGAAGATGATCTGGCAGATCTTCCACCAGAAGGGCAGCGCCGAGGGCCGAATCGGTACTTCGCCCACATTCAGGAGGAAAAGCAGTGGAAGCAGGGAATTCAGGGGTATCTCGCTTCAATTTATTTTGCTGACACAATGCTCGGGCACGTTCTCGAAGCGTTAGAAAATGGACCCAATGCAAAGAATACGATTGTTGTTCTCTGGTCGGATCATGGCTGGCATTTGGGAGAGAAGCAGCATTGGCAGAAATATACTGCATGGCGAGCGTGTACACGCGTCCCTTTGATTGTGCGTGTCCCCAAGAATTCTCCCGGGCTTCCATCTGGGACAAGTCCGGGGACCTCGGATGCCCCCGTTAATCTGCTGAGCCTGTTTCCAACACTCCTTGATTTGTGCGGCTTGCCAGCCGAAGCGCATCACGACGGTCCCAGCTTGATTCCGCTGCTAAGCAATCCCGACGGGCATTGGCCTCACCCCTCTGTCACTTACTTAGGGCAACCGAAGAGTTTCGGGTTAAGTACCAAACGTTGGAGGTACATCCATTATTCGCAGGGGGGAGAGGAGTTGTACGATATCGAAACTGACCCTTACGAATGGGAGAACCTGGCTGCTAATGAAAAGTATCAGGTCAAACTCGCGGAAATGCGTGGGCTCGCTCCAAAGTCGTTTGTTGAGAAGAAACTTGCTGAAAAAGGTCCAGAGCCAAACTTAACATGGCATGTCTCGACTCGAGGAAACGCTCCCGCTTCGACACCGAGCGGGCCGACTTTTCAAATCGAATTCTTCAACAACTCAAATCTTCCGATCAAGCTCTTTGTGTTGGACAAGCGAGGTCAGCCTTCGTTTGCTGCGATTATTCATGGCGGACGAAAGCATGTTGAGAAGACACAAAAAGGGATTGTCTGGCAAGTCACAGATGGCTCTGGATATCAACGTGGATACTTCCGAGCAGGCAATGGTCCTGCGAAGGCAATCATTCCACCAACAGCATCTGCACCGCAACGAAGGCGTTAAGGTCTCAACGTGGTCTCGTGACGTTTCGTGGATGCTTGTGGAACGTGCAGAGTTTTGGCGAGCTGACAAACCGGGAAATCACAATCACATTTCTCGAATGAGTGGATGATTCATATGGAGTAGCCTTCGAATTGGTGTTCGGGTTCTACCTCGTGGCGAACAGCTACTTTATTAAAGAAACGCATTCTTCACGGGGACTCAATCGAGCAAACTGCTCGATTGAGATGGCTATCATTGAGACTTGATGCAGCGAAAACGTCGTAAGGCCGATCGAGTTTAATGAGACTTCGCGTACCGATTAGAGATTTTTGCACAAAAAAAGCCGCCCAAATTGGGCGGCGAGTCGTGTTTTGGTTTACGGGACGTTCTGCGAAGTGTTATCTCATTTTCGAATTAGTGTTTGCATTCTGCTTCGTGGTGAACAGCAGCAGTTCTACTGGTGAAATGTGTTCTACGCGGGCACACGGTCGGGAAACTGCTCTAAGCAAATTCAGGACGTCGTCGGCGAAGTTGTTCTTTTAACCGGGCAACGATACTGGAGTGCATCTGACTGACGCGACTTTCTGAAAGGCCCAGCGTCTGCCCGATCTCTTTCATCGTCAGTTCTTCATAGTAATAAAGAATGATGATGAGTCGCTCGTTTCGGTTGAGACCTTTAGTGACGAGCTTCATCACGTCTCTTTTTTGGATGCCGAGAGTCGGATCTTCACCCTTGAGGTCTTCGATGACGTCGACTTCACGGACATCTTTGTAGCTATCGGTTTCGTACCATTTTTTGTTCAGGCTGACGAGGTTGACAGCATTGGCTTCGTTTTTCAGCTTGTCAAACTCTTCGGCAGACAGTTCCATTTGCTCTGCGAGTTCCGGGTCCGTCGGTGGACGCCCGTGTCTTGCCTGCAAAACTTTCCTGGCAGCTTCAAGCTTGCTTGCTTTACTGCGTACAAGTCGTGGAACCCAGTCCATTGTGCGAAGTTCGTCAAGCATTGCACCACGAATTCGAGGAACACAATACGTTTCAAACTTGACACCACGCTCCATGTCAAACGCTTCGATGGCGTCCATGAGACCAAATACACCTGCGGAAATTAGATCGTTGAGATCAACTCCATCGGGTAATTTAGCCCAAACACGATCTGCGTTAAAACGCACGAGCGGGAAATAATGAACCATCAACTTGTTACGAAGTGGTTGGTTTCGCGAGTCCTTCTTGAACTCGATCCAAATGGCTTGGATGTCTTCTGTGACCTTCGTGGTCATAAACTCCTCCGTGACCTCATGTCGATCGCCGATGCCAAGAACGTCTCTTGCAGCTCTCTTCTGACACGCGACAGAGACAGGCAGGCAAGACTCGTAGTCAATTTATCGGCAAACCGAGGAGATGGAATGAGGGTAATTGTTATAACTTGTGTAATCGTACGTGAGATCGACAAGCGATCTAAAACTCTGAAGTAAACCGGAATTGTTCTTAAGTCGGAAACGACTTTGGATACTTGAGCTCTGACCGGAAGAATTCCGGTCGGTGGCACCAAGCGGTGTGACGGGAAGAGTTAGATATCGGATGCCCTCAGTCAGTGTCCAGCGACACCTTAAGAATTCGATTCACTTGGCAACTCAGGTTGCAAAATGTGCCGACCCACCAACTTCGGTGAAGCGGGTGGGTCGGTGGACAAGCAATATCTGCTGATGAAGGGGCCGAAACAAATTCAAAGAGATATTCGGCTAGAGCAGTTTGCTCGACCGTGTGCCCGTGAAGAACGCATTTCTCCAGAACTGATCCTGAAACCTGAACTTGTGCTCTCAAACACTGAGAAAAGTCATCATTTCATAAGTTTCCGGACTGGTTCTAGTAAAAATGCTGTTCGTCACAAGGAAGATCCTGCAAGCCAATTCGAAAGATGCCCTAGCGTTCGTCATTAAGTCTTCAATTCAACGAAGATCAGTCGAGGTCGACTTAGCGTCCACGCTGACGGGTAATCACGCCACGGGGTGTTTCTCGCTGAATCACGACTTGCTTCGAAGTCGGGAAAATCGCCAGGGGAGCGTACTCGCGGACACGAACGACCGTTCGGTTCGGTTTTACACGAACAGTTTCGTGGATGGCACGACGACGAGGAACAACGACTGCAGCTGGAACGGCCGCAGCTGGAACCACCACTGGAGCCGGAGTCACGACAACGGGCCTGTGAACCACGACCGGAACGGGGGCATAGTAGTTGGTGAGCACGACCGGACGTTGCAGGACGGGGACACCAGGAGCAACCACAACTGGTTGAATACGGGCAGGGACGTGATACGCCCGCGTGACGTATTTTTCAGCCTGGACCGACTGTGTGCAAAGTGCGAACAGCCCACAGACGATGGTGAAACGGGATGCAAACTTCAACATTGTGCAAACCTCCTGACGCGTGGTTAAGGGGACTTTCCAACTCGAATTCAAAAATGAGACTGGTTCTGGAACTGATCCTGAAACTTGAAATTGCTCTCTCAACCGTTGAGAAAAGCGGCGATTTCAGAGTTTTTCGGACTGGTTTTAAGCCATTTCACTGAATGACTCCGATTTCGACTCTGTTGTTCGCGTTGCTCGGCCTGATTTTCTCTGAGTCACTTTCTCGGGGCGACTCGTACTTTGGCGAGCGGCCTATATATGTTGTGAGCAACCGGGGTGAATCGAATCCTGATGTTCACGTTCTGTCTCGTGGTGAGCAATCTATGAAGCTGTGGAAATGATCCTCTTCGGAACGACAATGAAGAAGATGCTTGAGTTCCACTCCGTGGTCACTCGACAAACGACTCGTCACGGTTCATGTTTGTCAAAGCGTTTCGTTGCTCTTGTTCAGTGGCACATCAACTTTAGTGGCACATCAACGAGCGTGCCAGACTGCTCAAATCGCACGACATCCGACGTTCGGCAGAACACAATCTTATCCGATTTCAGGTCGACTGTCAGTTGACTGCTTCAACGCAGTGGAGCTTGCTGATGTGAGTGGCTGTGCTTTGAGTCGCTATTCCCTTGTCCGATTTCATTTTGAGGGCAGGGTGAAGCTGTAAGTCGTTACCTGAAAACACGAAATGACGAGGGTTCGGGCCGTGGGATGTCAGATTCGACTGGACACAATTTCTCAATCAGAGTTAAATTACGAAGATACCGGTCAATTGCCAGATTCTCTCTCGAATCGAGAGGGAGAGTCTGGACTCGTGGCTGGTCTGTTATTCGGATGGAATCGAAAATTTAACACGGAATGATTCGTGGGCAGTTTCCAAAAACTTTTCCCCTATGTTTGGCCTTTTCGCAAGCAACTGCTGGTCTCGGTGGTCCTCGGTCTGCTTGTTGCTGTCCTGTGGGGTGCGAACCTTTCTTTAGCGTTCCCAGTGATTAAGATCCTGCTGGAGCAGAAGAACCTTCACGATTACGTCGATGATCGCATCGAGAACGCTCAGGCCGAGGAAGCGGAAGCTTTGGCGTCGGTCGATAGAGCGGAGCTCGAAGTGAGAAGGCTTCGTGAGTCGGGAATTCCGGCGACGGACCCTGCTTATACTGAATCATTACGGAAGCAGGCGCGAGCCAATGACAAGTTGACTGGCCACCGGCGAGAGCATTACCAGTTCCAATGGCTGCAATCGTATGTGATGCCAGTGGTCCCGAAGAATGAATTTAAGACTTTGTTCTGGCTGTTGGTGATTGTCATCCTTGCGACGGCCGTCAAAGGTGTGTTTATTTTCCTGCAGGAAATACTTGTCGGTCGTGTCGCTGAGTCGGCCGTTATGAAATTGCGGAAAGACATGTTCGGGCACGTCCTGAAACTTGACTATCAGTCTCTTTCGAATGAAGGCACAAGCGGCTTGATGTCGCGGTTCACTTATGATGGTGAACAGCTTTCGCAGGGCATTACACTTCTCGGCGGCCGATTGATCCGAGAGCCTCTGAAGTGTCTGTCGTGTATGGTTCTCGCATTGATGATCAACTGGCGATTAACGTTACTCTCCATCTTCTTTATTCCGCTGCTCGGTCTGTTCCTGAGTAAATTCGGCTCGATGCTCAAACGAGCCAGTCGCCGGATGATGGAAAGCATGTCGCAGATTTATAAAGTTCTCGAAGAAAGTTTCTCCGGCTTGAAGGTCGTCATCGCTTTCAACAACCAGCGGCATCACGAAGATCAGTTTGAGCGGCAGTACCAGTCTTACTTCAAGAAGTCTTTGAAGGTCGTCAAAATTGACGCCGCAGCGAAACCGCTACTGGAGCTTCTCGGACTGACAGCGATGTTCGTCGCAGTGATACCCGGAACATATCTTGTCCTGCGCGGCAAGGAAGACATCTTCGGAGTCCGGCTTTCCAGCGGAGTCATGAGTTCAGCCGAGCTGGCGACTTTGTACTTCATGTTAGTCGGAATGCTCGATCCGTGTCGGAAAATGTCTTCGACCTTCTCTCGGCTGAAGCGGTCCGCTGCAGCTGTAGACAGAATTTTTGATTTGATGAATCGACAAACTCTTATCGCTGATCCAGAGGTTTCAAAGTCCACTGGGCGGCATGAGAAAACTGTCGAATTCAGAGACATCTCTTTTCGTTATGAATGCCAAGACCCCAAAACTCAACGTGGGTTAGTCCTCGAACATGTCGACTTAACTGTGAATTTTGGTGAAGTCGTCGCCATCGTTGGCCAAAACGGTTGTGGGAAGTCGACTCTCGTCAATTTGTTGCCACGGTTTTATGATCCCGAAAACGGCAGCGTTCTTCTGGACGGAGTCCCAATTACTGACATCAAGATTTCTGAACTCAGAAATCAGGTTGGAATTGTGACTCAGGAGACAATGCTCTTCGATGAGTCGATTCTGGAAAACATTCGCTACGGAACTCCAGATGCGACACATGAAGAAGTTGAACACGCTGCACGCCAGGCCCATGTTTGGGACATTATCCAGTCGTTGCCACAAGGGTTGGAAACTGTGATCGGCGATAAAGGAAAAGAGCTCTCAGGTGGTCAGCGGCAGAGAATTGCTCTAGCCCGGGTGATTCTCAAAGATCCGGCGATTCTGATTCTTGATGAGGCAACGTCCGCTGCGGATGCCGAGAGTGAAACGTTTATTCATGAGACTCTCAAGACGTTCGTGAAAGGTCGCACGACATTCATGATCTCTCATACGATCTCGAATAGCTTACTCGACTTTGTCACCCGGATTGTTGTGATGGAAAAGGGAAGCGTGATCGCCAGTGGAAGTCATGAGCAACTTCTCGAGACCTGTCCCATCTATCATCGCCTTTACCATTCTCCATCGCGTGTCATTGGGAAAGTCGCATAAGCATTGCCCTCCTTGGCCGCTTGTGAAGATCGCTTTCATGATTTCAAAGGCTGATCTTCACAAACTGAAATATGCAGGCCAAGGCTGGATTTGCTGGCAAGTCTCTATGAAAAAAGTGTACGTGTTCTGCATCCACGAGAATGCCTCGATGATGTGTTTGTGAAACGTGTTTCCTGAACAGCATGTTCAGGTCTTTGAACGTTGGGAGTGCGAGTTTCAACACGAGCCCTGATGTGTTTCCAAATTGGAACAGATGCTGAGGTTCGTTCTCGCCGCATTATTTCCAGCTTAATCGCGTTGCTTGTGCATGCTTTGGTGCGGCAACAGTTGTAGCAGTGATTACTTTCAGACTGGCGTGTTGCTTTTTTGGCACGTTCCCTGCATCTCTGCATTCTTGTTCGCAGGGTGATGAGATCATCCGCGAGCGATTCCGTTACTTACTCGATTTTTCAGTAGGAGAGCGGAGTCGATGTGTTGATGGATGCCGACCCATTTATCAACGCGCGTTCATTGGTCCGGAATGAAACGCAACCTGGACAGGAATGGGGATCAGCCTTCTTGTCCGAAACTGGAATCAAAAAAGTTTTGATCTCAGTTCAAAAGTGTGAAATATAAAAACCAAAAAAAATCAAACAGGGAACTATAAACATGTTGCGTACACTACTTAATGATGAAGCTGGTTTTATCGTTTCAGCTGAACTCGTCCTCGTGGCGACCATTCTCGTCATTGGAATGATTGTCGGTCTGAGCGAAGTTCAACACGCTGTCGTTGCAGAACTGAACGACGTTGCCGATGCAATTGGCGAAGTGAACCAAAGCTACTACTACACCGGATTCAGCAAAGAATCACAACACGGAAGAGGTCTGAAAGCTTATACTCGCGGATCAGAATTCGCTGACACCGCAGATGAGTGTGACAACAACCAATGTGATATCGATTGCGACGTTCCAGTCAACGAAGGTCCAAAACGAAACTAGTTTCTTGGATTAAGAAGTTGATCGAAAAAAAAGCCGCGATGGAAAATCCATCGCGGCTTTTGTCTGTATGGACTGAAGCTAATACCTATCGACGAACTCGCATTCGGTAAGAACGATTCTTCGCGTCGAAGTCAGCGACTTCGAGTTGCTTGTAAAGTTCGAGGCCAGAGTAGGCGTAGAATTCCAGTAAGGTTTCGTCGTCAATCGTTTCTGGATTGGCATCTTTCGCCCAGCAGAAGTTCTTCACGCAAACGGGCATGGAAAGTTCTTTGTCGACATAGATGACAGATTTTCTGTACACGCTGTTGATCTCTTCACTGTCGTACACACAGGTGAAGATGTAGCAGGGGCGATCATCGAAGGTCTGGTTGTCAACGAGTTCGCATTGGAACCCAGTCCCTCTTTTGAGGTCCTCTTCCTGAAATTTCAAAATGGTTTTCGCAAGTTCAACAAGTCCAGCTTGGGTGGCAGGATGACGTGATTGCGCCATTGCCAAACTTCCTTCTGGATCGAGTTTCAAAACACCGGTTAAGCGACCTTTGATTCCACCAGGTTGAACGAGCAGCTTTCCGTCGTTCTGATCTTCAACATAGATCGCTTGCTGCCCTTTTTCGTCCCCACTAAGCCACTTCATGTAAAGGCTGAACGGTTCGTGCTTCAACTTCATCTCGATCGTCTGACCTGTACCGAGGACACCATTTAAACGTTCTTGCCGATACAGCGAAGCTGTGTAGTCAGTCACTTTTGTGAATGACTTCGTTCCTTTTCGAAGCAGAGTCGAGGTCATTTTTAGAGCCCAGATACCTTTTAAGACACCTGGATTCTCGGCAGGGAGGACCTCCTTGGCAGATTCGTCATCGGAAGAATCCTGTGCCACAGCATTGTGCTGTGGCAATGATGGTGTTGGTGGAAGGGCGAGAACGGGCGGCATCAGGTTGACGCTCTCCTCGTTCGGGCTTCCTCCAATCGCAATCGGATCAGAATTCAAGTGGGCTATTGCCAACGCGCCACAGGCAATGAGAACGGCGAGAAAATTGGTTCCAGGGTAGCGGTTGGAACGTCGCTTACGCATCATGCGTCATTCCCTCAGTTAACGAAGGTATCGAGTGTCCGAATGGATGCCGAGGATCGGCGATGAGAGCCAATAACAACTTGCTGAATCTTGCTGAACTCGTTTTCAATTCTGAAATGACGATTTGTCGTTCAGGTCTTGTTAGAACTGATCCGAGCTTCTGGATTTGACTTCTCAAATGTTGAGAAATTTTTTCATGCAGAGGTACCCGGATCGGTGCTACGTATCTGATCGACACCTTGGCTCTGCAACCGGTAGGAAATTGCCGATCACACAATTATTCGGACCAGTGCTTCGAATGCGGAATCGAAGCATTCTTTGTCAAGCTTCTCTAACCTACCTGGTCGGACGCCGAATTGAGTCACTGCTGTCAGGAATTCTTTGTAGAACTGATCCTGAAGCCTGAAATTGCTCGCTCAACCGTTGAGAAAAGCGGCTATTCCAGAGGCTTTAGAGCATCTTTCAAATTGGTTTGCAGGATCTGCCCTTGGAGAATGTGTTTCATCAATGAAATGGCTGTTCGTAGCGAGGCGGATATTCTGTGATTTCAGAAATGTGAGCCGGTTATTCCCACGCGTCGGTGATGAGGTGCAAATCGTGGTTCACTCAATTAAAATGGCTCTCCCACCTGAATTGATCTTTCATCAATAGATCTTTCATTGAAAAGATCATCCTAACCTCGCTCTTGGAAACTTGATTCACCCACCCGGATCGTCAACAACCTGGAGCGAATAACGAGAATTGTGGAGCCACCCATATCATGTTGAATCGCAGGCTGACTTGCGTCATTTTGCAATTGACCATAGTCCTCTCTCTGGTGACCACATTGCCAGTTGAAGCGGCGGACCCACCAAGTGCGGTCGGCTCAATGTTAACGCTTCTGAAGAGTGGTCGCGTTCCCGAGCAACGACTGGGGGCGATCGTGAAGTTGATCTGCGACCGGGGAAACGAACACGACTTGAAGTTCATCTTTGATCAAATTGTCGAGGACGGAAACTGGCCAACAGATCTGCGAAGCAGTTCATTACAGCAACTTTCAGATGCCTCAACGACACGGAACCTTTCTCCTGCTGGGGATTTGTCAGCAATCACCTCGTTGATTGGCTCGAATGAAGAGTCGATTCGCACGACTTCGATTCAACTTGCTGGTCAGTGGAAAGTTGCTTCTGCCTTTGATGCACTCAGGAAGATCGCAACGAATGAAAAGACTCAACCAGATCTTCGCACGAGTTCGTTGTCGGCGATGGCCAAAATTTCTCCAGAGAAGACGAATTCTCTGTTGAAGGATCTCGCCGAAAATGGAAAGTCGTTCAATCAGCGTTCCATGGCAATTCAAGTGTTAGCATTAATTGATGTCGAGTCCGCTGCAACGCTTGCTTCTCAGGCTCTGAAAGTCGCTGATCAGCGAGATAATCCGGCAGCGATTCTCGACGGTTTTCTTGATCAGGAAAATGGCTCCGTTGTGTTAGCTAAAGCAATCGAAGCGACTCCCCCTGCAGCCGACACTGCCAAGCTTGCATTACGACACATGTTCTCGATTGGCCGGACTGATCCGGAGCTTTCGGCTGTCCTCTCCAAAATTGCGGGGATTGCCGGTGACCCGAAGCCTCCGACAAAGGAAGAACTGGCTGCTCTTGTGAAAGAGGTCAACGAGCAAGGAGATGCCGTCCGTGGAGAAGCCGTTTTCCGACGTCAGGATTTGAGCTGCATGAAGTGCCACGCGGTGAGCAAAGCTGGCGGGCAGATTGGCCCCGACTTAAGTGCGATCGGAGCAAGTTCACCGATTGAGTACGTTGTGATGTCTGTCCTTGATCCCGATCAGGATATTAAAGAAGCGTATACCACGCGTGTCGTCATCACGACGCGCGGGCGAATCCATCAAGGTCTCGTCGCAGACCGGACAGCGAATGCCCTTGTCCTGAGAGACGCCACAGGAAAAGAAACATCCATTCCTATCGAGGATATTGATGATGAGGTCGAAGGAAAATCGTTGATGCCGAAAGGGCTTGTGAAGTTTATGACTCATGCCGAGTTCATCGATTTGGCAAAGTTCTTGTCGATGCTCGGAAAGCCGGGCGATTATGCAGTTCGTTCGACTCAGCGAATGCAGCGTTGGAGAGTCCTCACCGATGTTCCACAAGGTCTTATTGAAGAAGTCCCGACACTCTCAACGTTTGAAGACCTCGTCCTTCGGGCATCGACGTGGGAGTCTGCTTACAGTCGCGTTAACGGTGACCTTCCGCTGAACGAACTTGTCGAAAAGACTTCGCAACCGGTTGTGTACGTTCAGGGAGAACTCAAAGTTGCCACTGGTGGCAAGATCGAAGCACGGCTCAACTCAGTAGAGGGGGTAACTCTTTGGATCGATGATGAACTCATTGAGGCCGATAAAGAGTTTGAAGTCGAGCTTGAAGCTGGACTCCATCAAGTTTCGCTACGCCTCGATACAGAACTTCGTCAGTCTGACGTTCTCAATCTGGAGTTTCATCGCCCGAGCGGATCAAAAGCAGAATTTGCCGTGGTGGACGGGCAGTGAGGCGTCATCGACGACAATCTTCTGTGACGTTTCGAGTGAGAGTTGGATGGCCTGAGTGAGCCGATAGCAGCGGAAGAGGTCACTCAGGTCCGGGACCGGTACAATTCCGCCCGCGATTCTGCGACCGAAAATGTCGATGAGAACTTGCTCCGCCGAACGTTCTCCGGTGAGGGTTTCGCGGGTCCAGTCTGTCCCTGCGATCCATCTCACTTCGTGGTCTGTCAAAATTTCGATGTCGCCCCAGTGGCATTGTGCGTAAAGTTCTGGAACCGTCTGCTGGTGCTGAGTTGAAGTTTGAGACTTCTTCTCGAACTCGATGATGCATTCACAGGGTTCGCTTTCGTATCGATCGAATTCAAAGCGGACTTTCTCACCGGATTGGCAGTTCACCGAAACTTTTTTCAGTGAAACAAGCATCCGAACCATGTCCAAAGCGATCAGGACATCTGGATGATTCCAGTCCGGGGTGGTCTCGGTGAATGGAACAGAGGCGCGAACTTCGAGGGTGTGGATCGGGCCGAGTCGCGTCGCGATTAACTCTCTCATGCGGAGCGTCGCTGGCGTCCATCGATGCAACAATTCGGGAACGACAAAGGCATGTGCTGCTGTGGCACGATTCGAGAATTCGAGCAGATCCTGGATAGAACACTGATTGAGAAATTGCTTGCGGATCAGGGCAGGGCGAGGATTGTTTCCAAGCCCCCATTTGGCAAGTTGTGGAGCCGTATTCCAGACTTCGCCATGGATCGTTTCCGTTCTGGAAAATCTTCGCAGGCTTCCAAACGGTTCAACCCGGTGTCTTCTCGCGAATGTGTCTGCTTGGAAAAACTCCATTGTGTAGATGCCTGCCAACCGCATGCGTGATTGTAGTTTCAACGCCTCGACGATCGCATCCGTATCGGTCTCTGGCAGACCAATCATGCCAATTGAAATGACATCCTTTGTCATTCTGCTTGCGTCTCCGTGCAAAAATCCGTGCAAAGAAAGTGTGTCGAGATTCGGACCTGAAAGGTCGCCGGACAGCATTGAAGAGTCCGGCGAAACGGTCGTTTTATTTGTCCGCTTTCAGCGAGACACATACGATCTCTTTGTCATTGCGGACAAAGCAGTGTCCATTCGCAAAGGCTGGGTGTGACCAAACGACTTTGCGTCCAAAAGCTTCGTTGGTCGGCTCAAGCACATGGAACCGACCAGTTTCCACGTAAGCTTCGGGGGTCAGTTTTGCTGTGATGAGATCACCGAATTCATTAAACAGGAAGTACGTTTGCTGATTTTTGACAATGAACGCGGTTCCATGGCTGGCTGGTCGCCCTGTTGTTGTGGCTTCAAATGTTGTCCACAAACGACGACCATCTTTGATGTCGACTGCAATCAAGGCTCCTGATCGACAATCGTTTCCGAAGATGACTCCGTTGTCGATAAACGGCGTGCTGTTCGCACAGTAAACGGCGCTCCGATTGGTTCCTCTCCAGACGATTTCAGCTGAGGGTGTTTCTGAGCCCAACTTGTACAACGCGCCGACGTCACCAATGCTGCTGGCAAACAGGAGATCGCCAGAAAGTTGCGGTGCCATGATCGACATTGCGTATTGAGGTTTGAGTTCTTGCGTCCAGTAGACTTCACCAGTTTGAGGATCGAGACTGTTGAGATTGTCGGCATCCCAAATCAACAGCTGGCGAGTCTTGCCGACCTCGATAATGCTTGGCGGAGCATAGCCCGGTTCTGAAGCTGAAAGGGCGGTCCATTTTTCTTCACCGGTCATTTTGTCGAGTGCGACGGCGACACTATTGTCTCCACCGACGACGCAGTAGATGAACTTGCCGTCCACTAAAGGATGACTGGAAAATCCCCAGATCGGAGTTTTTGCTTTGTATTCGTCTCGCATCTGCTTCGACCAGAGGACATCGCCCGAATTGCGATCGAAACAGAACAGATGGCCTTCTGCTCCGAAAGTATAAACACGATCTTCGTCAACAGTCGGCGTGGTCCGTGGGCCACCCGGGTAGGAAATGCGATAGGGGCAGTCGTACTCATGCTTCCAGATTAACTCTCCATCCGTGGCGTTCAAGCAGAGAACCCGTTCGGTTCCCTGAATTTGATTGATCGTCCCGGGGCCGTTTCTCGGATCACCCGATTTCAGGATGTAATCGGTGACATAAACCTTGTCGCCAACAACAGCGGGGCCAGAGTAGCCCTGATTGATGGGTTGTCTCCAAACGACTTCCAACCCCTCTTCGGGAATGGCATCGATGATCCCTTTTTCGTTCCATTGGGCGTCACGGTTCGTTCCGCGCCACTGCGGCCAATCCTCAGCCGACGTGATGCTGGACAGCAGGAAAGTTGTTGTTAGAAATAAAAGGGTTTGTTTTGTCTTGGGCATTTTGCACCTCTCATGGACCAGGAGTCGACATTCTGCCGCGTTGACAGCTGAATGTCAAAACGGTTGCAAGTTCATTTCGACGTTTCAGCATTGTAGGGAGCAACTGCTTTGCGGTGACTGATGAAAATCCTTTCTTAACTGATTTTTCCTAACCTGCGAGAAATAGCCCCTCTTGATTCAAGGCAAAAAGAATTGATTCCGTCGCAGCTTCTTGAGCATTCTGGAGAATGAACTCCGCATTCTATTCGTGATGGACAGAGTCTTGTCCCTGGTGAAGGAGATTCAACACGAATGCATGAGTGTTGACGGTCTGTTTGTACGTGTGCGATGATCCACTCAGGTCAAACCCCAAGGAATGAAAATATGAACTACATCCTCGCGCTCGATCAAGGAACAACTTCCAGTCGTGCAATTCTGTTTGATGAGAACACACATCCGGTGGCGCAGGCTCAACAGGAATTCGAACAGATCTATCCGAGTCCAGGACACGTCGAACACGACCCCGAAGCGATTTGGGCCTCTCAACTGGAGACAGCTCAACAGGCCATTGAGAAAAGCGGCGTCGACGTCGAGGACGTGGCCGCCATCGGGATTACGAATCAGCGTGAGACGGTCATTCTTTGGGAGAAAGAAACAGGCAAGCCGGTCTATAATGCCATCGTCTGGCAAAGTCGTATTACTGATCCGATTTGCCAAAAGCTGAAAGCTGACGGACACGAAAAGACAATTCGGGAAAAGACCGGCCTTGTTGTTGATGCGTATTTTTCCGGGACCAAAGTTCAGTACATTCTCGATTCCGTGGAAGGCTTACGAGAGAGAGCGGAGAAGGGAGAGATTCTTTTTGGGACAGTAGATAGTTTTCTAATCTGGCGACTGACAGGGGGGACCGTACATGCCACCGATGTCACGAATGCCTGTCGAACCATGCTCTTCAATTTGCACACGATGCAATGGGACGACGAGTTGCTGGAAATTTTGAATATCCCTCGTTGTATTTTGCCAGAGGTGAAACCATCAAGTGGGGTGTTCGGTGAAACGAAAGCGGAGCTCTTCGGTCGTGCAATTCCGATTGCAGGGTGTGCCGGAGACCAACAGGCTGCAACCTTCGGTCAAGCGTGTTTCGAGGTCGGAGATGCGAAGAACACTTACGGGACCGGGTGCTTCATGCTTCTTAATACCGGTTCCAAGCCGGTGATTTCAGAGAACGGTCTGCTCACCACAGTTGGTTGGCAAATTGGTGATGAAGTGACGTACTGTCTCGAAGGGTCCATCTTTATTGCTGGAGCTGTCGTTCAATGGTTACGTGATGGGCTCGGTCTTATCGAAGAATCTGTGGGTGTCGAAGCGTTGGCAGCGACAGAACCGGACAACGGGGGCGTCTATTTCGTGCCTGCGTTTGTCGGGTTGGGAACGCCGTACTGGGACTCATCAGCTCGCGGAACCATTATCGGGCTGACTCGAGGATCGACTGCCGGGCACCTCGCTCGAGCTGCGGTCGAGTCGATGTCGTTTCAGACCATGGATGTTTTGGAAACGATGCAGAAAGATTCAGGTGTGACTTTGGCCCGCTTGAAAGTTGATGGCGGAGCGACGGTGAACAACGAGTTATTGAGTTTTCAGGCTGGGCTCCTGGATGTTCCAGTCACACGTCCAAAGTTTCAGGAAACGACAGCTCTGGGAGCGGCGTTCCTGGCAGGTCTCGCCGTCGGTGTCTGGAAAGATCTGGAATCAATCGCCAGTCACTGGGAAGTCGACAAAGAGTTTCAACCAGATATGTCCGACAAGGAGCGAAGCGAGCATACAGCCAACTGGCACCGGGCTGTGAAAGCCTCGCGAAACTGGGTTGTTGATGAGTAAGAGCCATGCCGGAAAGGGTCGGCAATTCTTTCCGATATAAAACAAAAAGCCGTTTCCAGGACGAACCTGGAAACGGCTTTTCGATAATTGTGTTTACGCTGCGAACTGATTCTTTACGCGATTCATGTTACCCCAATGGGTGGACTGCAATCATGCGCTCTGCGAATTACTCTTCAGAAGCAGCGGCGACTGGCTCGGCTGTTTCTTCTGGAGCTGGAGCTTTGATTTCCAGGTTCGGGACGTTGATCGCGGTGATGCGAACGCCGGTGTATTTCTGACGATGCCCGGTGTGGCTTCGTGAATTCTTACGGCGGCGGAATTTTTGGACTTCCAGCTTCGGACCTTTGACGAGAGCGTCGATCACTTCAGCTTCGACAGTTGCCCCCTCGATCACTGGTGCTCCGATAACGCTCGCTCCTCCTCCGTTCGCGAGGAGAACCTTGTCAAAGGTGATTGTCTGACCAACTTCGGCATCGCTGCGAAGGTCGATGGTCAATGTTTGTCCTTCTTCCACCCGTAACTGGTGGCCACTCTCTTCGATAATCGCGAACATTTCTGTACTACTCTCGGTCAGTTCGGTTCTGTCTCACGGTGGAGATGTCGTGTAAGATCAGGTCAATTCGACTGTGATGACTATAAACGATAGTGACTGTAAACTAAGGGTGGCGAAAATTCTCGTCATTTCCTCAGTGGTTGATCTCAGCAATCTTATGGAGAATCAGGAACCGCAACATTCTGTTGAAAACACGCTCATCATGCCATTTTCAGGCGAATTGGCAAGGATAGAGATTTTCATGCGAAATTGCGAGACATCCCAAGGCGGATTTCGATCATTTTTTATCAGCGAGAAAGGAAAGTCGGCATGGAGTGGATTATTGCGCAAGTGAATACTGAGAAAGGCGTTACAGGGGTTTTTAGTGCTGTTGACCAAACTCTTCCGTGGGTGAAAGCAGTGAAAGAGTTCGCTGCCGAGCATGCAGTGAGCTTTGGAATTCGTCTTCTTGCTGCATTGGCGATTCTATTTATTGGTCGGATCGTCATCGGGATTTTGATGGGATTCGTCTCTCGGGGCATGCAACGGGCCAGCACGGATGAAATGCTGGTTCGGTTTGTTCAAAACGTGCTGAAAGCCGTGCTTTTGGTCGTTGTCGTGATGGCGTCGCTGCAAACTTTAGGAGTGGAACTGACTTCGCTCACTGCGATTCTTGCTGCTGCCGGGTTTGCAGTTGGAATGGCACTTCAAGGATCTCTTTCCAATTTCGCTGCAGGGATCATGTTGGTCGTTGTGAAGCCGTTTCATGCTGGAGATTTCATCGATGTCGCGGGAGTTTCGGGAACTGTTCAGGAGGTTCGGCTTTTCAGTTGCTCGTTGAAGACCTTTGATGGACTCAGCCTGACTATTCCCAACGGGCAAATTACATCAGGCGTCATCAAAAATTACAGCAGCGAGCCAAACCGCTTAATCAATCTCGTCATCGGTTGTGGATACGGTGATGATTTGCTGGCGGTGAAAAACTTGTTACTGGAAATCATTTCGTCGCATGAAAAAGTTCTTACAGACCCTGAACCATTAGTGGCTGTTGATGAGTTGGGGGCGAGTTCCGTTAACCTTGTGGTTCGGCCTTGGGTGAGAAATGAGGACTTCGGCTCGGTGAAACGGCAATTGACCGAGCAAATCAAGCTCGCATTCGATGAGCATGGGTTCACTTTCCCATATCCTTCCCAAGATGTTTATCTTCACAATGACGCGACTGCTGAGGGGTGATGACCACGATTTTGGATCAGCGAAAGGGAGAAGCTGGACGCATTAGGGGGAGGGAATCGTTCGTGTGGATCTGTTGTCCTTTTGCATCAATTGGAGCGGTTCGGCAAATTTTGCGAATCAGTTCTTTAATTCAGGGAATTGCGAGGTTAAACTCTGTCACAGAGATTTGTTGCTGAAGTTTTCCTGACTCAGCAACGTTAAGAAGATTCCGAGCTCCCTAAGGATGACAATGAAAGCTTCACGACTTCGCCAGTTTACAATTCTGTTGGTTTTGCTCAGCTTTGGATTCCTGCTGCCTCAACCAGCGAATGCGGATGTCTTACCTTGGACGTATTCTGGCTCATCGACCAGTTATTACGGGGGACCTGTGGCTTGGAACGCAGGCTACTATCCTGCACCAGTGACAATGTTCCGTCCTGCTCCTCGTCGATTCACCTCTTATTATGCTCCGGTGTACGGCTCTTCCACTTCGTTTTATGGCCCATCGACTTCATTCTATGGGTCGTCTGCCGAGTATTATGGGGGGGGGAGCATTGGAACCAGTTCTGGTTGCAATCCATGTGGAACCTCAGTTGGCCAACCCTGTTCTGGTCCCAACTGCGCGACCGGGAATTGCTCCACAAGTGGTGTGAACTATTCTCCAGAGCCGGTTGCCGATCCCGGGATTAACGAAACACCTACGCCAGCCAACAATGAAGAAAATCGGGAAGTTACACCCACATTCAAACCGACGACTCCAGAGAAACCTGCTGCTCCTGATTTGATTGATGATTTTCGTCCGCTAGAGCGTGGTGAAAAAGATTTTGTCGCACCGAGAACGAACGGGACACCTCCGGGTGGTTCTTCGATTCCGAACAATTCTTCCATCCCGAATAAATCGTCCATCCCGAATAAGTCATCGATTCCAAACAACTCGTCGATTCCTTCAGGCTCCTCGATTCCGTCAGGTGGTTCAAGCATTCCTGACAAAGCAAGTCCTCCTTCGCCTGGCTCTGGTGCTCCAGCTGGGAATTCAGAAGTGATTCCGAACTTGGACAACCGAGGTCTCACTCCAATGTCTCCTCCAGATCGACCGATGAATCCTGCATCTGGAGTTGGAGAAGGCGTGACTCCATCGTCAATTCCGGATGTGACTCCGAATCCTCGCGGCTTCCCCGGAAACTCGGATGCTCCGAAGTTCCCTGGAACTAAGCCTGCTCCTTCAGAGCCTTCTGGCGGTGAGATTGAACCTGTCGTTCCTGAACTTGGAGCTCAGCCGCTTGAGATTGAGTTTCCCTCTGTCTCTTCCTCTTCGCGTGTTGTTGTGAAACGGCAGCGAGTTGTCATGAAAGCTGGCTATCAGCTTCCGGATGTTTCGCGAATTGATGTCGCTTCGGAAACAATCGTCGAAGCGGGAGCACCAAACCTCGCTGTTCGATAAGCGGACTGTTGCACTTTCCCGCGTATTGAGGGGCTCGGAATTCAAGTTTTCGCGGGAGAGCAACAATGAGAATGTTCGTCGTTTCGGCCCTGTGTGCATGCTTCCTGGTGACCGTTCAGCTGGATGCTCAAGAGGGAGGCCAGAAACGGGCGGTTCAACTCAAACGGTGGCTCGAACGTTTTCCTGACGCAGATACCAACAGCGATGGCGTTCTGACCGAAGCTGAAGCGAAAGCGTATCGAGAAAAGCTTGCTGCGAAGCGTGGTCGGAGCACGCGTTCCAACCGGCCGACTCCTACATTCGCAGATGTGAAGTATGGAGCACATGAGCGACAGGTTCTTGATCTGTATCTTGCGAAGAGCGAGACTCCGACTCCGCTGATCATCTACATTCATGGTGGCGGATTTGTTGGTGGCGACAAGAAGTCGGTCTCGCCTGCGATAGTGAAAGCTGCCAATGAAGCTGGGATCTCCGTCGCGGCGATTCACTATCGATTTGTCAGCGAACTTCCGTTTCCTGCTCCTCAAGAAGATGCTGCTCGTGCGATTCAGTTCTTGCGAGCGAATGCCAAGAAGTGGAACTTCGATAAGTCCCTCTTCGCCGCCTATGGAGGATCGGCAGGTGCGGGGCTTTCGTTATGGCTGGGGTTTCATGATGACCTCGCTGACCCCTATAGCGACGATCCAATTGCTCGCGAATCGACACGACTGGTCGCAGTCGGTTCGCGTGGCGGACAGACAACCTACGATCCCAATGTCATCAAAGCCTGGGTCGGTGGCCGTGCCCACGAGCATCCGTCAATTTTCAAATGCTTCGGAGTTGAATCCATTGACCAGATCACCGATCCCAAGTTGCAGCCGCTTTACGATCAAGTCTCTGCGATCAAGCACTTAACGGCTGACGACCCACCGGTATACTCCATCTACAGTGAAGCAGACGCCCCATTGCCTGAAAATGCACGACCGGGGCAGGGGATCCATCACCCGATTTTTGCTCACAAGCTCGATGCCGAGATGGACGAGCTTCAGATTGAGCATGTGTATCGTCACGTCAGTCACTTCAATGGTGATCGTGATCTCGATATGTTCGAACACTTCAAGAGGTGGTTCGCTCAGAGTCGAACGAAGCAACAGGGCGGTTGAGGGGAGGCAGCCAACGCTGATTGAGAAAGTACTCACTCAGAGCAGTCCCGTTTTGTTTAAACGGGACTGCTCTGTTGGTTTTGAGTCTCATGCTCTTCGAAAAATCTGGTGTATTCCCCGGGATTCTGCCTCGTGGCATCAGCGTATGGACTTGTGAAAAGGTACTTCGCGGACAAGAGAAGCATTGGGAATGCTCTATCCTCCCTGAAGTTTTTCCAATCGTTCTCGGGCATCTTTGTAGTCGTAGTCGACGACTAGCACTTCTCCATAGTGATGGACCGCTTTCTCAGAATCGCCTGTTTCTTCGCAGACTCGTGCGAGCAGGTAATGTGATTCCTTGTAGGTGTCCGGGTCGGTATCGTGATTGAGATCCGGGACGGCACGTTCAAACTGTCCTTTGGCAAGCGGAAGTTTGTTGTCGTACATGAAGCACTTCCCTAGCAGGACGAGTGCTTTTGTTTTCAGTCGAGGGTCTTGGCTGGCCTTCTGCAGGAGTGGGATGGCTCGTGACCATTCCTGAAGTTGCATGACAAGTTTCGCCAACTCCATCTTGATGCCTAAGTTCTGCGGGTGTCGCTCCTCACGGGCACTGAGAACTTCGATTCTGCGAGTTCTTAAATCTTTCGAAAGGGCTGCCACCTGCTTACGAGCCTCGGGGTCTTCAGATTTGTCTGCATTCTCTTTCGCCAAGTCGACATTGTGTTTGAGAAGCAGCAACTCTGCATCTTCGAGTTGTTCTCGTACTCCCGGGTCTCCAGCTGAGACATCCAGTGCCTGCTTGAGAATGTCGTATGAGTCCTGGAATTTCTTTGCAGTTCGCAGGTGGGCTCCCAGTTTTAGATAATGCTCTACCTGCTCCGGATTGCGGCGAATTTCGTGACGCAGCGATGTTTCGAGGTCGGTCGATTTCTGCTCGATCGATTGCGATTTGTCTGCACCTTTGTTCCTTTTCACATCTTTCGATGATTCTGCCTCGTCAAAGTTTCCTGCGCGGGTCGCCTGCATTGCGTCCAGTGCCGAAAGCTTGCGGCTGACTTCTATGTCTTTAGGATCGATCACTTTGATTCGTTCCCAGATTTTTCGAGCCTCTGTGTATTCTCCTCGGTTCTCCAGATGTTCAGCGAGTGCCAAGTGAATCGCTTTGTCTTTTTGGGCCGCTTTCACAGCCTCAGCGTATCCAAAGCGGGCGATCTCTCCGCGATCAAGTGCTTTCGCCGCTTCTGCAACATCAACGTTCAGCTGAGCATCCCAGGGGTTCAGAAGCAGGCCTTGTTCTGCCAACTTGTCGGCTTCTTCCCATAGCTCTTTCTGTTTCGCTTTTTTGACCTTCGAGCGAATCGACATCAATTTGGTCATTGTCAGGCCGCCGGCTCCTTTTTTGTTGTCGCCGTATTTTTTCTTTGTGCAGTTGCGCAACAGTTGACGGTAGCCAAGGTTGTGCGGGACGAGCTTCACACACTGGCTGAACATCTGCACGGCCATGTCCCAGTTATTTCCTTCCATGGCTTTGTTACCAGCTTGAAAGCACTTTGCCGCTTTTTGATTGTCGTCTGCCACGCTCTGCTCCCGAAAGAGGATTCTCAGTTGATACTCTTATCGCATCGAAACGTCCTCGATGCTCGTTCTTGTCTGTAATTCTATTGGGGTCGTCAGTCGATGACTCTCGACCATGCTGAAGTACAATACCAGAGTCGATCATCGGGGAAAATCCCACGAGATCGACAAACTCCAGCGGAAAGCCGTCAGGCAAAAGCATCTTTCGACTTGGTTTGCAGGATCTGCCTCGTGGCGAAGAGCATTTTTACTAGAGAAATGCGTTCTTCACGGGCACAAGGTCGAGCAAACTGCTCAAATGCTTTTTCTATGCGAATCGTCTGTGATGAAATGATTCTACCAGAAAAAACGCTGAACTCCACGAGGCAATCGAGACATGCGGTTTTTGATCGTTGCCCATCGAACCATGTTTCATTCAAGAACATATTGCAGGGATGAAACATTGCAGAGATGAAATTTTCCCTGTAACGTCTGGAAACGTTATCCGCTTTGAGTTGGACACAAGATTCCAACGAAATCGAGCATGCAGGAGTTGATGGAATGTCCGAATTGACACCACAAACCGATCGCGCCCAGTGGAAATCCCGCTTTGGGTTTATTCTGGCTGCTGCCGGATCTGCTGTGGGACTGGGGAATATTTGGAAGTTTCCGTACATTACCGGCCAGAATGGGGGCGGGCTTTTTGTCCTCATCTATCTCGCCTGCATCGTGCTGATCGGGTTACCAATTATGATGGCAGAGATCATGATTGGACGTGCAGGGCAACGTCAGCCGGTCGGAGCATTTGAATCGATCCACGGCCGGAAAACTGCCTGGTCCGGAATCGGCTGGATGGGAGTGGTTGCCGGGTTCATCATTCTTTCGTTTTACATTGTTGTCGCTGGCTGGTCGATGGATTACACGCTGAAATCCATTGTCAACTTTACGAAACCGATCGAAAGCAAAGCGGCCACTGAGGCGGAAGTTTATATCGCCACGACATCCATCTCGGATATGAAGTTGTTTCTGGTAAATAAGGAGACCGATCGTCAACTGCATCCACGAAAGACACTGCTTGAAAGTCGATTGACGAAGTCGCAAAAGGAGAACTATGAACGTTTCAGAACAGCGATTGAGAAAGCGGAGGATCAAGATCAGGCACGTTTACGCTTGTTGAAGGACGAAGAACTGAAGAGCTCCGTTGAAGCTGTTGAGAAGGTTGAACAGCAGGTTGCCAAAGCTCGGTTAGAGATCGCAGGGAGCGTTCAAACCAAGATCAATTCACTCTCTGCAACCGACCTCTTGGCACAAGTCAAATTATCGAAGCGTCGTGACCTGGTCTTTGAGAAAATGACAGGGACGTTTGTGAACCTGCTGACGAACGGCTGGCACTCATTGATGTGGGCTGCACTCTTTATGATGGTCGCCATCGGTGTTGTCGCAGGTGGAGTGGCTGCAGGGATTGAACGTGCGTGTCGATTCTTGATGCCAACGTTGATTGCACTGATCGGTATGATGGTCCTTTATGGAGCGTTTCAACCGGGGTTTGGCGCAGCGGTCTCATTCGTCTTTAGTCCAGACCCCAGCCGGCTCAAGGCCAGTGGTGTTCTCGAAGCATTGGGGCATGCGTTCTTCACACTCTCTCTCGGCATGGGAGCGATGATGACGTACGGATCGTACCAAAGTTCGAAGACGGGGCTACTGCAAGAGTCCGTAATGATTACCTTGCTGGATACCGCCATCGCGCTGTTGGCCTGTTTAATGATCTTCCCGATCACGTTCTCTTACGGACAGGAACCGACTGCTGGTCCCGGACTTGTCTTTATGAGTATGCCGTTGGCGTTTGCAGAAATCGGCCGTACTGGAATGTTGCTTTCAATGGCGTTCTTCGGGTTGCTCTTCTTTGCAGCGCTCACCTCTGCGATTTCGCTGCTGGAGGTCGTTGCTTCGTATCTGATTGACCAGAAGAACTGGAGCCGTGCGAAAGCTGCTGTGACGACAGGACTCTTGACTCTCGTCGTCGCGGTTCCGACTGCGTTTTCGAGTGACTCGACTTCCGTTCTTTCTAATTGGGAAGGCGACTACGGTCTCAATTTCTTTGATACGATGGACCATCTGGCATCGAACTGGATGCTTCCTCTGGGCGGATTGTTCATTGCGATCTATGCCGGTTGGGTGATGCCACGTCGCTTACAGGAAGCGGAAGTCGAAGACATGCCTGCCTGGATCTTTCAGGTTTGGTTAGTCCTTGTTCGCGTTGTTGCTCCCGCACTGGTCATTATCGTGCTGATGCAAAAAGTTGGCATCTTCGACATCGATGAATGGTTGTGAAAGTTCTGAAAGCAGTGAATCGCTCTGTTGCCGAGACTCGATTTCAGTTTGTTTTCTGGATCGCGTGCGAATATGTTTAGCACTGGCTACAATTCATTGTCTAGACGGATTGACCCAAAATTATAGGCAATGATTTCATACAGTAATGACAATTCCAGCGGATACCTACGCGGCTGACCACAGTGATTTGTCGCCATTATCGATTCACGATATGACGGTTGCCTATCAACGGCGACCGGTCATTTGGGATATCGATTTCGATACTCCTCCCGGTCATCTGGTTGCAGTCGTTGGGCCGAACGGAGCCGGGAAAAGTACGTTGATCAAAGCCGCGCTGAACCTCGTCCCCAAAGTCTCCGGAGAGGTTCGGTATTTCGGCCAGGAGTATGCCGACGTTCGTGATCGCGTCGCTTATGTTCCTCAAAGAACCGGAGTCGATTGGGATTTTCCCGTAAGTGCACTCGATGTCGCGGCGATGGGATTGTATCGGAAGATTGGCTGGTGTTTTCCTGTCTCCAGAAAATACCGTGAGCAGGCGTTTGCAGCTCTTGAACGAGTAGGGATGGAAGACTTTGCACATCGTCAAATTCGACAACTTTCAGGCGGTCAACAACAGCGAGTTTT
The DNA here is from genome assembly GCF_007744255.1 of Thalassoglobus polymorphus. Classification (GTDB taxonomy): domain Bacteria; phylum Planctomycetota; class Planctomycetia; order Planctomycetales; family Planctomycetaceae; genus Thalassoglobus; species Thalassoglobus polymorphus. The sequence continues at coordinate 959,128 of NZ_CP036267.1, forward strand.
TCTGGCCCGAGCGCTTGCACAAGAAGCTGATCTCTACTTGATGGACGAACCGTTTGCCGGTGTCGATGCCTCAACCGAACGAGCTATTGTGGCGCTGCTCCACGAATTGAGAGGACAGGGGAAAACGGCATTAGTGGTTCATCATGATTTGCCAACGGTTCCCGAGTACTTTGATTACGTGTTACTTTTGAACATGCGTCTGGTCGCTTTCGGACCGACTGAAAAAGTCTTCACCGCAGAGAATTTGAAGCGGACTTTCGGCGGGAAATTGTCGCTGCTTGACCAGGTGGGCGAAAGAATTGCGGAACGTGATTGATCATGAAGCTCAACCGAATCTTGATCATGTTGCTGTTTGGGCTTCTTCTCTTGACGCTCAATGTCGAGCCGATCGAGGCTGCTGGAGTTTCCTTTCAAAAACGATTCGAACGTGTTGTTTTACTGAAAGATTATAACACACGGGTTGTTTTGTTGGGGACGACACTGCTTGGGATTTGTGGAGGGATTGTCGGCGTTTTTATGTTGCTTCGGAAGCGTTCTCTGGTTGGCGATGTCGTTGGCCATTCAGCTTTGCCGGGGATCGCGATCGCTTTCATTTTGACGGAAGTCTTTCGGCCCGGAACCGGAAAGAGTGTTCCCATTTTATTGCTCGGAGCTTTCGTTGCTGGTTTGATTGGCGCAGTTTCGGTGATGCTGATTGATCGCTATTCCCGCATTAAATCCGATGCCGCGATGGCGATCGTGCTCAGCCTGTTTTATGGGGCTGGGACTGCGCTTCTGACGATTGTTCAGCGAATTCCGACCGGAAGTTCAGCCGGTCTGGAAGATTTTCTCGCTGGGAAGACTGCGTCACTTGTCGCTGCTGACGTCTGGCTGTTTGCATGGGCTGCACTGGTGCTGATTGTGATCTCAACACTCTTGTTCAAAGAGTTGTGTTTACTCTGTTTTGATGAAGAGTTCGCAGCGGCGCTCGGATGGAAGGTCTTCTGGCTCGATTCCTTGCTGACTGGATTAGTCGTCTCGGTGACCATTCTGGGAATGCAGTCAGTGGGGCTGCTTCTGGTTGTTGCGATCTTGATTATTCCTCCCGCTTCGGCTCGATTCTGGACCGACGATATCCGCCGGATGACCTGGATTGCAGCGATTCTCGGAGGAGTCGCTGCAGCGATTGGAACGATCATCAGTGCCTTGTTTGCCAAGGTCGCTACGGGGGCTGTGATTGTGCTGGCGGGGTCGGTGTTCTTTATCGTGAGTCTGTTTTTTGGCTTTCGTCGCGGTGTGTTGTGGAAGTGGATTGAGCAGAAGCGTCTCCAGTCTCGAGTCGGTGAACGTGACCTTCTGCGAGCTGTTTATGAGATCACGGAGGGGCGCATTGACCATCGTCAATTGACTGACCCGGTATTGCTCTCGCAGCGAATTTCGCAAGCTGAGCTTCTCCAAATGCGGACCTGGTCGCCGGCGCGGTTGCGTTCACTCACTCGGCAAGCGGCGAGCCGGCATCTTGTGTTGATCCGTGCAAATGGAGAAATTCAACTTGCTCCCGATGGAGCAGCACTGGCACGACGAGCTGCTCGAGACCATCGTCTTTGGGAACAGTATTTAATTCAATATGCAGACATTGCTCCCAGTCATGTCGACCGTGATGCCGACCAGATCGAGCATATTCTTGACGCAGAAGTGATTCGAGGGCTCGAGGAAAGTCTGGCGTCAGCCGGGCACGACGTGATGCTGAGGAGCCCACACCAAATCCAGAATACCCCGGGAGAATAGACAGGACTGCTCCCGAAGCCTCAGTTTGCCCTGCCGTCTGCCCGTATTGTTCACGTTTCTCGAATAAAATTGCTGTTCACCGCGAGCCTGAACTTAGTGGCCGACCTTGGATTTGTTCAACTATTGAATCCAATCCGTGCTGGCTGCACTGTTTTCAGGAAGCTTGAGCAGGCGGTTTCAGGGTTTATGTGTAAAATCAGTTGAAAGAGGCCCTGTTCCTTAAAACAATAGACTGATTTAAGAAATTGCGAACTAAGTCGTCAATCGCTGGCGAATTGTTTAAGATGATGATGTCAGGGACTGGACATCCCACCAGGAGCTTTTCTGGAAACCTGTGTTGTGAGACTTCTCAGGCTGTTTGAGGGGCCGCTCTCTAGGTTTTGGAACAGTTCTTAATCATTGCCATTCGTCACTGGATGTTGGACGTTGGCAACCTGTCATGATCTTTTTGGAGGTTTTGGAAGTATGTTGAACATGAAATTATTCTCGATTGCGGTGCTTACTCTTTGCAGTTCTGTCCAGGCTGCCGAGTGGGGATCGGTGACCGGTCAATTCGTGTTGGATGGTGAGGTTCCAACGGTTGCACCGCTCGTCGCCAAGGGAGACTCAAACGCCAAAGATGCTGCCGTTTGTGCAGCAGAGGGTGTCCCCAATGATGCAATGATTTTCAATGCAGAGAACAAGGGGATTGCCAATATCATCGTTTACATGCGACGAGCAAAAACGGTTCATCCAGATCTTGTGAATAGCAAAGAGAAGACTGTCGAATTTGATCAGAAAAACTGTAATTTCTTGCCTCACATGATGATCGTTCGAACCGATCAAACAATCGTCTGCAAGTCGAGTGATGCCGTGGCCCACAATGTCCACGCGACACCATTTGCGAATTCAGCTGTGAACTTTATTGTTCAACCGAATGATCAATCTGGCGTAGAAGTGAAGTTGCCACTCGCAGAGCCTGTGGCTCCTTACGTTGAAGTGAAATGTGATATTCACCCATGGATGAAAGCGTGGTGGGTTGTGTTTGACCATCCTTACGCTGCCATCACCGATAAAGATGGCAAGTTCACAATCGAAAACTTGCCAGCTGGCGAAACTGAGTTCCGCGTCTGGCACGAGAAAGTCGGCTTCATCAATAAGAAATGGGTTGTCGATGTGAAACCAGGAAAGACAACAACACTGGAAACTGTTCCTGTTTCTGTTGACTCGTTCAAAGAGTAGTTCGGAGAGGACTCTTGACCTTTTAGAGCATCTTTCTAATTGGTTTGCAGGATCTGCCTCGTGAGGAAATGGCTTTGAAGCCATGAATGTGAGTTTCGCAGGCACGGCAAGAGTTGAAAGTACTCAAATCAAAAACGGCGTCGATTCGAATTTCGAATCGACGCCGTTTCTTTATTTGCGATAACAAATTCTGAACAGGAACCTTGTCATTGCAACTGGTAACTACAGTTCAGGTCTCTCCGCGAGGTCGAGCATGGAGACCAAGAACTGGATTCGTTTTCAAGCAGGGCCTCAGACCAACACTGGTGAAAGGTTTGCCTTTTCGACTTTGGGGTCACGCCAGTTAAATCCTTTTGCGATCGCAGCCTCTGCGAGTTTCGTGAGCATTTCTCGGTCAACGTGCGGGCAGGGGAGATGCGGGACGGCGTTCTGAGTGTTCGAAGAATCGTACTCTGGATCGTCTTTCCAGTATGACTGGTAGACTTCCATGTGCTTGAAGAACATTTCTTCCAGATCGGAGATGTTCTCTTCCTGCGGCCGGTCGACACCTAGACCAAGGCCGTAAGAGCCGACCATTTCTTCCATGATATCTCGGAAAAGCCGAGTTGTGATCGGGACTCTTGGTGTCAGGTGGTATGTTTTTCCGTGCAGGCCTGGATCTGTCACGATTGTGGACATCACTTCGGAAACCCAATCAACAGGAACGAGGTTTTTTCGCTCGTCGCCGGTTGCGTTCAGGTTGATGCGACTGCCGTCGATCTTCCCCGTGAAGTTCGGCTCGGTCATGCTGTGACCGATGGTGTAAGCAAGTTGCAGCACTGCGTAAAAATTGTGATATGTGAATGTCAGTGCGGTTTGTGAATCACCAATGATGATTCCCGGACGGAAGACCGTCAGCGATTCAATGAAGTCTGTACCCCGGATCATCTCTTCCGCCATGACCTTACTTTCTTCGTAAGGGTTCGCGAATTCCTGACCGAGGTTCAATTCGTTTTCGTAAATGCGTCCTTGTCGCAATCCTGCAACGTAGGCTGTCGAAACATGGTGGAACTGAGTGATGCCTGCCTGCTGGCAGAACTCCAGAACCTTCGCTGTTCCGTCGACATTTGACCGCCAAGGTTCCGAGTCTCGACCGGTACTCACAAACGACAGGCTGGCAGCGTTGTGAATAATGGAACTGCAGTTTTCGGCAGCCCATTTGATTTCATTTGTCGAAAGTCCCAGGTCAGGCCGGTTGATATCTCCTGAGAGAACGACAGGACGAGGAAGTTTTTTCTCCAGCAGATTTTCCCAGACCTGCATCGCAGCTTCGATGCGAGATTCTGCGTCACTTTTTCGGCTGGGTCTGACGAGAACAGCAAGTTTGATGTTTCTCGAAAGAAGATCTTTCATCAGGTATCGACCAAGAAGCCCGGTGGCGCCCGTCAATAGGAGATGATCCATAGTTGCATTCCAAATCGGAGAAGAGGCTCAGTGTATATTTTGAAGTTTGAAGAATCATCGTCGAGTCGCTAGCAGGACAAAAACAATTCTTCAATATTCCACATAGGTAAGAAGAGTACGATCGCATCCCAATAAATGAGAAATGATCGGGGGTTCTTCTACGACAGAGACGGTCGAGAGATATGATATCCTACCCGGTTTTTGGGTGAATGAAAGTAATTCATTCGAGATTTCAACCACTTTCCAGTCTGATTTAGGCTGTCTGGCCGGATAGTTCTTAATGTCTGAACAACAAGCATTGTTTGGTTCATTTCCTCTAACTAGACGATGTTGGTGGAGATTCAGGAGTTCTAAGTCTTTTTACTTAAAAGGTTTAAGGTCTGGGGCGTGTTTGATGTTGGTCCTCCCCGTGAATGTGGCGTTTCTGAGTTCAGCGATTGCTCGCTACGAGGCAAAATGTAATGGCCGAAACGGGGTTCCCATCGTGGGACTGGTCCCCATCGATTTCAAAAATTCAAGGCGATTGATGCGATGTTGCACTCTTTTGTTTGTTTGAGAACTACAAAGGAAAATCAGAAAACGCTGATCGACCTGCGAGAAGAATAGAACTGATCCTGAAGTATGAAATTTCTCACTGAGACGTTGGGCAAAGCGGCTATTCCTGAGGTTTTCGAATTTGTGTTCGAATAGGTGTTAGGGGTCTGGCTCGTGGCGAACAGCAAATTGATAAGAGAAAAGCGTTCTTCATGGACACGCGGGAGAGCAAGCGGCTCTTCTATGCGGCGATTCGAGAAGGTTCCTGAGTTCGGCTTTTGCGAAGTCCGGCCTGTTCTCGCACTTGCCGGGATGGGCTCTTGGCAAGTAAAGCAGGTAAGAGGACCAAGTCAGCGAAGACGGCGACAATCAGCAGGATCGACATGAGCAGGCCAAACCGGATAGTCGGGATGAACTGGCTTTGGGTGAGTGCAAGCATTCCCAGACTGGCGATCATGGCTGCCTCGAAAATCGGTCGACCTGTCTTGAACAGGGCGTAAAGTGAACTGTTTTGCGTCCGTGATTCCTGTTTTGAGTGATCGCGATACGCGAGCAGAAAATGGAAGGTTCCGTCGACAGCAATTCCGAGTGCGATGCTGGCTGTCATCATCATGCCGATGTCGACCGGAATTCCCGCCCAGCCCAGAAATCCAAAGACCAGGCAGAGCGGCGTCAGGTTGGGGATCATTGCCAGCAATGCAGTTTTGATTGAACGTAAAGCGATCATCATCACGATGGCGATAATGCCGAGGGCGGTGGCGAAGCTTTCCCAGAATCCAATGAAAATGTCGTCCTGAGCCTGTTTGATGAGAGGCGCAATTCCAGTCAAGGTGACGGGTTGGGCTTTGAGGGTGTGTTGAAGTTCCTCGAAGATTCGTTGTCTGTGGTTTGTGGATTCACCATGGACCCGTGCGGAAATTCTCCAATACCGCTCTCCAGCAGAGATGTATTCTTGACCATGTTGGTTCGACTTTGCTGTCGAAAGTAGCTGAATAATATCGAGGCCATTATCTGGCAAACGCTCGGGGAAGAAGCTTGCCAGAGAGAGTGTGTGTTGGATGTTCGGATGTGCCGAAATCATCATCTCGATCTGCTTCACCCGCCGGAGTTTTTCGGTGAATGGGAGATCTTGAGTTTCAAAATCAACAACCGCTTCGAAGGAGTCAACGTTTGTCAGTTTCTCCTCGATGTCGAGGTAGTCTTGAACGACATCGCTCTTGCGTGGAAGGAAGTCGAGCGGATCGACCTTCGAGGTGAGCGAGACGATTCCCGGCAGCGAAACAAGCAGGAAGATGCACGTTCCCCAAGTGATGGCTCGGCGATGTCGAATGATCCGAAGCGATAATCGAGTCGGCAGTTTCTGGGAAGAATCGTGATGGTCAGGAAATGAGATCGGCCAGAGTGAAAGAGCGATCGGAGTCAGGCCAAGACCACAAATACAGGAAATGACAGCCCCCGTTGCAGCAGCGATTCCAAACTGCTGAACTGGCGCAATTTCACTCACTGTTAAAGAGAGCAGACCAATGACGGTCGTGAACGTCGCCAGCAGGCAAGGGCGCCATGCTTTCGATAATGCGGCAGCCAGCGGATCCGTTTCGTCACGACTGGAATTAAAATAGTGCAGGAGATGGATGGAACTCGCCATCGTGAAGACCATGACCATCACAGGCAGGGCCGAGAGGATGAAGTTCATCTCACCGCTCCACCATTTGACGATGCAGAGTGTTGTTTGAATCGCAAAAACTGTGATGAGAAGAATGGCTGACGAGAGTCGCCAGTGTCGAATCGAATACATCAACAATCCAAAGCAGATCATCAGTGAACAAAGGAAGAACTGTTTTGTATTCTTCTGTGATCCAAGTCGATTCAATTCTGCGACAATGACCGGCGCACCAGAAAAGAGGACATCTTCATCGCTTAGTTGGCTGTATGTCAGGATGTGCTGGACATCGTGAACGGTTCCTTCGCGATTCAGTAATCCATCTTCCGAAAGAATTGCTACGAGACCTGTGATTGATCCGTCTCTGGAAACAACCAGTCCCCGCAATCGCTCGCGTGCGGTCTCTGGTGTGACTCCTAGTTTTGCCATCTCATCGGTGAATCGCTGAGGCGTCCAGCAGGAGCGGATGCCATCAAGAGACTCAATTCGTGAAGCGATTGCCTTGATTAGCTGTGGCTCGGCGACTTGATTCGGAATCCCGATCAGAATGGCTTCTTCACCACCGAAGAGGGATTTGAAATTGTCGTACTCGGCACGAAAATCAGACTGATCAGGTAACCAGGCTTCGATGTCGTTATTGGTCGGCAGAGAATTCGCTTCCCGAAAGAGAAACGGCAGCGCCAGCAAGATCAGAATCGCTAACGGGCGACTATACTGGCGGTATAATTGTGACATGTGGACCAAAACACAAATGGTGAATATCAAAGCACTTTTCGAACAAATCCAACAACCTATGAGAGGCAGGTCTCTTTCTCTTTTGAGAATCAGTCTGTAAACCTCTGAAATCGTTGTCTTTCTCAATCGATGAAGTTGAGAGAGTCGATTCGGGTTTCAGGATCAGTTCTCGGAAAAGAGCAGGTTCGTCGGAATCGTTTTGGAAATAGTGGGCCTCGCTCGCATTCGTTATCGGATGATACTCCGGGTGAGTCGGAATAGAACTCAGCAATTCCTGGGTCTTGAAAGGGCTGTTTCGTTAAGGTTTACCTGACCCGAATCATTTTCGAATCTGGAAGAGTGACTTTTTGACTTTCTGGTGGTCGCATGTTCACTTCTTGTCCAGCTTTGCTTCCAGAGGCTGAATCGGGTAATCTTTTCCGGCATTGGAATCTATTTCGAGTGTAAGACCGGTCGTTTCCGTCAGGTTCATATCGCACTCGCGGTCGATTCAAGCTGAATTGACATCCCGCGGACTTAATGCGCGGGCCTGCAGAAAACTTCGAGGAACGTGTCAGTTCAGGTCCACAGGATACGCAGAACTGATCCGAACACCTGTATTTGACCTCTCAAGCACTGAGGGCATCATTCATTGCAGCGATTACCGGAGATGTTCTAGAACCAGTCTGAAAACCACTGGAATGGTCGCTTTCGTCGACGTTTGAGAGAGCAATTTCAAGTTTCAGGATCAGTTCTATAAACTGCATAAAACAATACAAAACCAATGTTTGTGTCAATTGAATTGATCGTCAAACAGTTGAAAATTTGAGACGAACGTACTGAAATCACAGCTAAGTTCTCACATCACACAAAGTCCAAACAACAAACACTGTTCCAATAACAAACACTTTTTACACATCTCATAGGGACACGCGACGTGTACTCTCACTCCTCCCTGAATTCGCCTCTCAGAGCACCGGACCTGGTGCAGGCGAAGGAAGTTTGCTCACAGGGAGCAACCAGCAGGACTGCTGAATGGTCGAAGGTTTGTAATAAAATCGCCAACGATCAGTTCTCAGCAATGTCGGCTCAGGAGTTGACGGACGCTCATTGCGGTCAGGAAACCAACGGCGACACATCAGTCGTATTGCTTCCAGGGATTGAGGCACAGAAAATCATTCCCATGGAAAGCCAGCGTTTCGCTGGAAGATCAATCAAGGCAAACACATCGGGAGGGCCAGAATTCTCATTTGAGATGCTGGATTTCTCCACCAAACACACAAGCGATCTTCAAGTGATGGATGCCAGACGGAATCCTTTCTTCAACGAAGTAGTGCGAGTACACCTTGTTCGTTCCCGCAAACGAAGAGGGTATTATGAAGAAAGAAATGCTTATCAACGTTCTCCAGCCAGAGGAGAGCCGAATTGCAATTGTCGAGGATGGAGTTCTTGAGGAACTCTACGTCGAACGGACCAGCATCGAAAACTTTGCTGGGAACATTTACAAGGGCCGCGTAGTCAATATTGAGCCGAGTATTCAGGCAGTCTTCGTCGACTTCGGTGTCGGGCGGAATGGCTTTCTACACGTCAGTGATGTTGAGTATCAATACTATAAGCACCTGCTGAGCGAAAGTGAGCGTGGAGACGCTGAGAAGAATCACAACTCAAAGTTCAACGAACGGACCTCTCGCAACAAGCCACCGATTCAAGATATCTTTCAGCGTGGAAGCGAAGTTCTCGTTCAAGTCATTAAAGAAGGCATCGGAAACAAAGGGCCAACGCTCTCGACCTATATCAGTATTCCTGGACGCTATCTCGTACTGATGCCCGGTTTGAACCGTTTGGGAGTCAGCCGGAAAATCGCGGACGAAGATGTTCGCCGAAATTTGCGAAAAATCCTGCGAGGACTCTCTCCACCTGAAGGTCTCGGCTTCATCGTACGAACAGCCGGAGTCGACCGGTCAGAAAAAGATTTGCAGCGAGATATGAACTATCTACTGCGGTTGTGGAAAACCATTGTTCGGCGAATCGAGAAAACATCTGCTCCGATCGATATCTACGAAGAAAGCGATATCGTCATCCGGACGATTCGTGATATCTACAGTAATAACATCGATGCGATTTGGATTGATGGAGAGGAGTCCTATAAACGGACTCGGGACTTCATGAAAGTCGTGATGCCGAAGCATGTCGATTCTGTGAAGCTCTTCGAAGGGAAAGAACCACTCTTCCACACATATAAAATTGAAGAAGAAATCGACAGAATCCAAAGCCGGCACGTTCCGCTTCCGGGAGGAGCAGCTCTGGTAATCGATCAAACAGAAGCGTTGGTCGCAATCGATGTGAACAGTGGAAGTTTCCGAGCAGGTGGAAACGACGCCGAGAAGAGTGCGTATCAAGTCAATATGCGAGCTGCTGAAGAGATCGCAAGACAGATTCGTTTGCGAGATTTAGGCGGTGTGATCGTCAACGACTTCATTGACATGCGAGACGAACGGCACCGACGCGGTGTGGAACGTAAACTTCGCGAGTGTGTCGAACGTGACCGCGCTCGTACCAAAGTCTTGCGGATTAGTCAGTTCGGTCTCATCGAGATGACCCGGCAGCGAATTCGACCATCACTCCGTCGTAGCATCTATGAAGATTGCCCATGCTGTAACGGAACCGGACAGGTGAAAACTGCTGAGAGTATGGCGATCGAAGTGATGCGGGCGCTCATGACAGCTTCGGCGCATGCTGATGTCACAGAGGTCAAAGTTGAACTGCATCAACAGGTTGCAGACTACCTGATCAACAAAAAACGCCGAGAGATGACTGATCTTGAAGAAGAGTACGGCGTTGTCGTCCACGTACATACTGCGATCAATGTCGGTCCGTCACACTTGCACGTCCGTTGCTTCAACGACAATGGAGCCGCCGTCAAAGGTGCGGAAATCAAAAACTAAAGCATCTTTCGATTCATTGATTCTCTGCCCGACGGCTACTCGAAGCCGTCGGGCGGGATTCATGAACGACCTCAGTTTCTTTGAATTTCATGACGACCAGTTTCTCTGCACACTTCTTCATGTGCTGGTCGATCTCCGCGCAGGCAGCCAGCGGACACCCAGCCAGTGGACAGTGAGAGCAAGTTTTATTGAGGTCTTCAGTCTCCATTTCATCAATGGAGGTAAATGACTGCAAAGATGCTTTCGGCTCAGCAGCTGACTGAACAAGTTTTATCGTTGAGCTACGGCTTCTTTTTTGTCGGCTGCACGAGGTACACGTCATACGTGTTACTGATTTGGTCGACGGGAATCAATTGGTCATAGGCCCGGTATCTTCCGCTCGCGTGGTGTCGCTCGCTCCGGCTGACGATGTGCCAGCCAGCTGGGAGTTCCCCGCCCGGCGAGAGTTTTGCGTTGACTCCAAAGTGCTCAGAGGAGACATCGCCCGGCCAGACAAGCCAGACTGGATGTTCATCTTCCCACTGATCGATCCAGTCTTTCACCAAGGGCATGTCCTGCCCCCAGTCGAGATTGGAGTCAATCAGATACCGGTGACCATTCTGCGGGCCGCCGATGAATTCGTTGAAGTAGCTGAGGCTGTGGGGGTAGCAGGCCAGGCTGCTGATCGCAGTCATCGCGACTGCTGTGATCGCCGCTTTGGGCCAGCGAACTCCTGCCATTGCACCGATGAGGTAGATGGCGGGCAGGATTGGAAACACATATCGAACATGACGATTCATTTTCGTTTGGAGCGAGGCTACAACGAATAAGACGATCGCTGAAAGAATCAGTGGCAAGAGTCGCATTGTTGATGATCGTATTGATTCATCCCGCCAGCAGGCAATGAGTCCGGCCAGAAACAGCAGGAGAGTTGCCGCCGGAACTTTCACCAGCAGCCCAATGAGGTAGTAGTGATACCAGCCACCGGGGGCTTTGACTTCGCCTCGCAGGTAGCTCCATTTTCCCTGTTCGAAATCGACCTTCTGTAAATCGATTCCGGTGACGTAGTCTTTCGGAAAGGGGACTGGAATCTTTCCGACCCACGAATCCTGAAATCGATTCGCTGGCAGGTTTTCGCCGGGGATTCGAGGCGTCCCACTGAGCGGGTTTGAGTAAAAATCATACTCACCGAGTAACGTGAATGAGCCGTTGTAAAGGTATCCCAAGTTGAGCAAGTTCAACCCAAGCAGCACGATGAGACCCAGGTGAATGAAGTCACTTTGCAGAGAGCGAATTTGTCGATATCGGACCCAGTTCATAAACGCGAGAACGATCCACAAAGTTGGTAAGAAAACCCATGTCAGTTTAGTCAGCATCGCCAACCCGAGTGAGGTTCCAGCCCAAAATGCGTTGAGCAAAGAACTGTTTTCAATCCATTCGGAAAATCTCCACGCAGCCAATAATCCAAGGGATGTCGCTGCGACATCTGGAGTGATGAGCGAACCATGCCCCAGGAGATTGGGGGAGAAACACCAAAGCCCCGCAGCGATACACCCAACCATTTGAGAATGAATCTGTGTTCCCCAAAAGTAGCAAACAAGTAGCCCGATGACAGAAAACGGAAGACAGGCCCATCGGGCAAACTTGAAGAGCCGCTGGGAATCGACACCATTCGCAGCCACAAACTGCCGACCCATCGCCCATTCCAATCTGGTCTGTGAGTCTTTCTTGTAACGGCTCCAGTCTTCTTCATGGGGAACGAAGAAAACCGGCATCGCAGCGACAGTTCGGACGAGTGGTGGATTGACACGGTACAGTGAGAAGTCAGCATCATTCCATATCGCCAGCCCCGCCGGTAAATGGGCGACTTCGTCAACCGTCGGGGAATAGCGGTCGGCTAATCTGCTAAGCAGGAGAACATGGACGACGACTAACCCCAGCAGCACCGTTGAGAGCAGCTTTGAATGACGCGGTTGAGATCCGATGAGTTTGTTCACAGTTGAAACGTTCTTTTTCCAGTGAAATCGTCGTTCATTTTGTTGATGTTCTGAAACCAGAGAGCCACAAAGCGCCAAGGGGCGAGGCAGTGAGAAGAGATCATCGTAAAGAGAGCGGCCCCGTGAGGAATTCCTGTTTCATGAGTGTTCAGTCGCGGGGCTATGTTCAATCACAACAGTGTGCGAGGAGCTTTTTCAAACGTGACTCTTTTTGCTTGACGGAAATGATTTTCTCGTGAGGGTAGCCAGTATCAGATGTCTCGCATACTATCTCTGACTGGCTCGGAAGCAATTTAGAACTGATCTCGAAACTTGAATTTGCTCTCTCAAACGTTGAGAGAAGCGACGATTCCAGATGTTTAAGGACAGGTTCTACTGAAAACGCCAATTCATAGAGTTAACGTTGCATTTCAGAATCTGAAATCATAACGAACGGATTTTTACTCGCCCTGATAAAGCTTGAACATGATCGCGGAAGTCGATTGATTCAAAACGATTTCAGAAGTCTTGTTCGTGGTTTTGAGTACCAGTCTGAAATTCTCTGTGTTGAGCGATTTACCCGATGTTTGAGAAACCGAAATTGAGTTGTCGGATCAGTTTAATAAGGAGACCAAGGATGTTTCAGTCGAGAGGGAGTCGACCCCGATCAAAAGCGGCTCTATTCATGTTGCTGGTTGCAGCGGGAGTGTTGGCAGGGAATACGCCAATGGCCCAGGCGCAAGATGACCCAGCTCCAAAGGTGGAGACGGAGAACCCTTTTCCAGGGCGTTTTCCTGCTCCCAGTATTGATGGCGGGACGGCCTGGCTGAACTGTTCCGGTCCGATTTCGTTAGAAGATCTTCGAGGCAAAATCGTTCTGCTCGATTTTTGGACTTACTGCTGCATCAACTGCATTCATGTCCTTCCCGATTTGAAGTTCTTGGAGCAGAAATATCCTGACCAACTGGTCGTCATCGGCGTTCACTCCGCGAAGTTCGATAATGAAAAAGAGAGTGAAAACATCCGCGAAGCAGTTGTTCGCTATGAGATTGAACATCCCGTTGTGAATGATGCCAATATGGTCATCGCACGGAAATATGCATTCAATAGCTGGCCTACATTCGTTCTGATTGACCCGGAAGGGAACTTTGTCGGACGTCAGCCGGGCGAAGGGAACCGTGAACTCTTCGACCGTGTGATTGGTCAAATGGTTGAGTATCATCGTGAAAAAGGGACGCTGGACGAGACGCCTGTCAGGTTTGACCTGGAGCGCGAAAAAGAGCCAGATCGCCCGCTGAAGTATCCCGGAAAAGTCCTCGCTGATGAGACTGGAAACCGGCTTTTTATCTCTGATAGTAACCACAACCGAATTGTCATCAGCTCACTTGATGGCAAGTTAATTGATGTGATTGGTTCCGGGAAAATCGGGTCGGCTGACGGGAACTTCGAGACAGCATCGTTTGATCATCCGCACGGAATGGAACTGGTTGGAGAGACGCTGTATGTCGCTGACACAGAAAATCACTTGATTCGCTCAGTCGATTTGAAATCGAAAACTGTCTCAACACTCGCTGGGACAGGCAGTCAGGCTCGTGTCCGATTGCAGAAGGGGAAACTCCGCGAGACCGCTCTTAACAGTCCTTGGGACGTCCGGGCTTTGGATGGTGTTCTTTACATCGCAATGGCTGGTCCTCACCAATTGTGGAAGCACAAAATTGGGTCGGACACCGTTGAGCTGTACGCAGGGAATGGCCGAGAAGACATTGTCGACGGCCCGCTTGCCGCCAGCTCACTTGCTCAACCTTCTGCAATCAAAACTGATGGCAAATCACTCTTCGTGGTTGATAGCGAAGGTTCAGCAATCCGGGAAATTCAAGATGGAATGGTCACCACGATCGTCGGTCCGCACGATCTTCCACGCGGTCGCTCGCTGTTTGAATTTGGTGATATCGACGGAGTCGGTGATCAAGTCCGGTTGCAACATCCAATTGGTGTCGCATACCACGATGGAATGCTGTATGTCGCAGATACGTACAACGACAAAATTAAACAGGTGAACATTAAGACTCGCGAATCAAAATCGTGGTTGGGAACCGGCGAGCGCGGGGCCGGTCTGGATCCTGTCCAAATGAATGAGCCTGCAGGACTCGAAGCAGCGAACGGTCACCTCTTTATTGCTGATACGAACAATCATCGCATCTTGAAAGTGAATCTTGCGACGAAAGAGACGTCAGTGTTGACGGTCGACGGGCTCACGCATCCTGTTTCGACCGCTTCGGAACCACCTGCAGAACTTGTCGAGGGGGAAGCTGAAAAATCTTCTACCGTCACAATCGCCGCTGGCAAAGAAGCAACCTTGACTGTGGACTTCGAATTCACGGACGACTATAAGCTCAACAAGCTTGCACCAGTGGCGTATCAATTAAAAGCTGTCGGTCAGCAGAATGTTGTCGATCCTTCGGTGCTCGGTAAGCGAAAGAAAGCCGACTCCGACGACGTTTCTGCATCTGTTACCGTCCCTTTGACTGGAGAGTCCGGTGAAGCAGTTCTGGAGTTGTCGATTGCTTACCAATACTGCCGCGACGGCGTTGGAGGAGTCTGTAAGTTTGCTTCCAAGAAGTGGTTGATCCCCGTGAAGGTCGATCCGGCAGCAAAGACCTCCGACGTGAAACTCATTGCGAAACCGTAAACTGATCGAAGCCTGACTCGGCCATCAGGCTTCGTAATTGAAAATCGCGAGGTTCTGTAAAGCGACCTGACCCGGACGTGTCCGGATCAGGTCGCTTATGCCGATTTTATCACTTGAAACGGTAGTAAGTTGAGCCAAACAGCAGAGAAACAGCCCCGGTTAGATGTTCTCAGCCTATGATCTATACAGGTGGGCCTGTTCTTTGTGTGGTTGTGGATATGAATTTTTTCGGCCAGCAAACGTTCCCAGCATCATCTCTACACGATGTTGTAGACATCGTTGATCTCTCGATAATCTCAGATCATGAGGTTGAGGAGTGGAATCAGCTTGGATTACGCGCAATGTGCGCAAACCCATTTGTTGAACCGGCCTTTGTGATCCCGCTAGTCTGCAACCTGAGAATTCCAAGGGTCGGTCTTCTCCGCGTTCGAGACAAAGAGGGGGACTGGAAGTTCGTGACACCTGTTGTTCAGTACCACTACGAGCAGGGGCGTCCGCTGCCGGAATTGCGGGCTTTGAGTTCAAAGTACACGTTTATTGATCAACCACTCGTCTCGAAAATTGATCCTGTATTGACGCTCACCTCGTTGTTCGGGGCTCTCTCTAGTCAGAGGCAATGGCACGGGCTTGGAGTCGAGGTGAATCTTTCGCAGAGTGACCAGTCCGAGCTGACTGATTTTGTAGCGGTTTCGTCCGGTGTTGAATGTCATCCCGGAGAAACAATCTTACGCCCTGTCGCTGTGCCTGCCTCGGCAGAAGAATTACTCTCAGACTGTTCGCGTTCCCGTAGAAAATCGCTACGGAAGTCCTGGAAACTACTGGAGTCATACGGGAAGGTTGAATACCGATTGGCCCGCACTGCAGCGGAGATCCCCCGGGCAGTGGAACAGTTTTTACGCTTGGAATCTGCTGGCTGGAAAGGTGAAAACCAGACATCCCTCGATAGCCATGCTGATGACCACCGCTTCTTTCTGGAAATGTGCGAGAACTTCTCTCGGACGAATCGATGTCTTTTTGGTGAGTTATTACTCAATGGTTCCGTGATCGCATCGACATGCAATCTCTTGTCGCAGCAAACTTTGTTTGCTTTCAAAATCGGATGGGAACCAAATCTGGCAAAATGCAGCCTTGGTCACTGGTCCGAACTGTTGTTAGCTGAAGAAATTGCGAAGCAGATTCCAGAAATCAGACTGATCGACAGTTGTTCCAGTGAGGATTCCTATGTCGGTCGGGTTTGGCATCGTCGACAAGAACTCGCGAGCCGGATCTATGTTTGGTCTCGCCGAGCCCGCATTGTTCAAGGGGCGAAATCAGTCGCGAAGGCGTTCGTAAAACGTTCAGGTTAAATGCACCGATGCGTCGGCTGTTTCGTTGATTTCAGCGCATCGCGCCATCCCAGTCAGAGAGAATGTCTTCCAGATGTTCACGCTCCAGGATTTCGTGAGCGAGTAAATGGTCCGCAATCACTGCGAGCGCGGACCAGTTTTCAGTTCGGCTGAGAATTCGGTGAAGCTCAATGGACTTCTGTTCCAGGTAAGTCATTCGTTTCTGTTTGGATGTTTGTAATTGAGCGGCGTTTTGCCAGGCGTTCTCCCAATCCACTTTCCACTCCGGGACGATTGCTGGGTGAAAGGGATCACCGGTATAAATCATTTCGGCAACCGGTCCGCCAAGTGCGACGAGGACCCGTTTTTCGAAAAACTCTTTCCGGTTGTACTCACCGCGCTGCCACTCAATTTCGACATCACCATAGCGTTCAGGTCCATCGTCCCAATCGGGGTCGATGCTCAGTGAGTGGACAATTGCTCCCAGTGCCATAGCGGTAAAGGCATGTCCAGATTCATGATAGGCGGTGATGTCTTCCATCGTGGCAACTTACTCGTTCTTATGAAACCTGCACAAGTGAGTGACATTCCAGTGAGCAACCTCAGTTTTTGAACAGATTCTGAATTGCGTATTTGCATTACGGTGTCCCCGTGAAGAGTGAGGTTCTCTGGTGGAATTGCTGTTTGCCACGAGGCAGAACGCGCACCGCATCTTCAAAAACGCTCCAATTGAGCCGTGCGAGTTTCTTACCTCCCAGTCACGATTTTTTCCTCTGGGATGGTTGCCTCTTTCTGGAGACTCATTGACAATCAGGATGCGTTCCTCCACCTTCCTCCGCTTGGGCACATCCCAATGACCTACCGCTTGAAACCGAACTCGGAAGATAAACCCTCGGAAGATAAATCGGCTTCAACATCGTCGCAAAAAGACGAGAAGCGGAAAAAAGAGCAGCCTGCCAAATCAGAGAAACCTCTCGGGCGACTGGTTTCGCTTGATGCTTTTCGCGGCTTCATCATGGTGATGCTTGCAGCGAATGGATTTGGGCTCTACAAACTTTCCACAACCGATGAATCGAGTGAGCTCTGGAATTTCCTGAACCGGGAAACGTTCGAGCAGATCGCATTTCACTTTGAGCACCCTCCCTGGCAAAGCTGTTTTGTGCCGGGAAGTACGGATGCCACAGTCGGGAATGCCTGGCTGAAATGGAAGGTCTCCTTCTGGGATTTGATTCAGCCAGCATTCATGTTCATGGTTGGCATGGCGATGCCATTTTCATATGCACGTCGAGAAAGTTCCGGGCAGTCTGCATTGATGCGAACGATCCATGCGTTTCTGCGGGCTGTCGTACTCGTGCTACTGGCGGTCTTTTTGTATTCACAAGGAAACGATTCCACGAACTGGATGTTTACGAATGTTCTCGGGCAAATCGGATTGGGGTACTTCTTTGTATACCTGATGTTGGGGTTCCCACGGTGGGCTCAGGTCAGTGCCTTCGTCGTGATTCTGGTCGGGACGACACTCGCAGGGCAGTTCGTTCCGCTTTCAGAAGAGTTTGTTCCAGAAGAAGTCAATGCGAGCTACGAACGAGGTGAAATCTTTGCTGAGCCGTATCGGCAGTGGTCTAAGAACTGGAATGTTTTTCATGAATTCGACATCTGGTTCTTGAATCAATTCCCACGTCCGGAGAAAGACGATCCTGAAGAGATCCCCCATCGATTCAATCGGGGTGGATATACCACGCTGAACTTTGTTCCGTCGATGGCGACAATGTTGCTGGGAGTATTTCTCGGCCAGTTCATCTTGTTGGCTCCACGAAACGGAAAAACATTCTTCTGGCTTCTTCTGGCAGCTTTGTTGTGTACAGGTCTCGGTGTTGCGGCAGGGGCGACATGTAACCCCATTGTGAAGCGAATCTGGACACCGGCCTGGGTTCTTTTCAGCGGTGGCTATGTTATCGGGCTGTACTCTCTGTTTTATTTGCTGTTCGATTTGTTGCCGCTGAGGAAAATGGCGTTCCCACTTGTTATCGTTGGAATGAACTCGATTTTTGTTTACATGGTGGGACAGCTTCTGCGTTCCTGGATCTTTCGCGAGATCGTCAACAAGCACTTTTCGTTTGTGATCGATAAATTCTTCGTACTGGTGCAAAATGTTACTGGTTCAGAGTATTCTCCAGAGCAACTTCAAGAAATGTTTGCACCAGTGACGGTGGCGACTTCGGTCTTCCTTGTCATTTGGCTATTTTGTTTGTGGCTTTACCGGCAGCGAATTTTCATTCGCATTTGAAATCACGTAATCTTAGAACTCAAAGAATTTTGAAAGAATCGACATGAACTTTTCTCCACGAATCGCAGGCCTGGCCCTGCTGGCTCTTTTAGTAAATGGCTCTGCAACAACTTCGCAAGCTGAAGATGCCAAAGTGATTCGCGTAGGGGTTATCGGTCTCGATACCTCGCACGCACCTGCTTTCGCAAAATTGCTCAACGATAAAAATGCCTCTGGTTATGTTCCTGGTTGCAAGGTTGTGGCTGCTTACCCACAGGGAAGTGCAGACATTGAATCAAGCACCAGCCGTGTTCCTAAATACACGAAGCAGTTTCAGGACATGGGAATTGAAATCGTTGACTCCATTCCAGAATTGGTCAAAAAGGTTGATGCAGTTTTGCTGGAATCCAATGATGGTCGCCCACATCTGGAGCAAATTCGCCCGGCGCTGAAAGCTGGAATCCCTGTTTTTATTGATAAGCCGATTGCTGGATCGTTGAGTGATGCGATCACAATTTTTGCCGAAGCTGAAGCTGCCGGCGTGCCGATTTTCTCATCCTCTTCGCTTCGCTACATCAAAGGTGGTCAGGAAGTTCGTAACGGTTCCATCGGAGAAGTGACCGGGGCAGATACATACAGCCCGGCGTCATTGGAAAAAACTCATCCTGATCTCTTCTGGTACGGAATTCATGGTGTTGAAGCACTCTTCACCGTAATGGGGCCCGGTTGTGAAGAAGTCGTTCGCATGTCGACTGACGACTACGACGTTGTTGTTGGAAAGTGGAGCGACGGCCGCATTGGAACCTTCCGAGGTCTTCGAGCTGGGAAGCGTGGATACGGTGGAACTGCCTTCGGAACCAAAGGTTCACAAGTCATTGGACCGTACGCAGGCTATGCTCCGCTTCTGGAAGAAATCGTGACCTTCTTCAAAACGGGCGAACCACCCGTTTCCAAAGAGGAGACTCTTCAGATTTACGCCTTTATGGAAGCTGCCGACGAAAGCAAACGCCAAGGCGGCAAACCAGTCTTGATCAAAGATGTCATGAAGAAAGCTGGCGGAAAATAATCCGAAACAGTAGAGCAAACTGCTTTAGCCCCCGGTCATTGATCGGGGGCTATTTTGGTTTTGACCCATCTTGTTTTTTGTTGAAAAGCCCAGCGTGCATTGCCTCAGCGTTGCGCTGTCTCAGTGTGCATAGCCTTAGTGCTGCATGTTTTAACGCTGTCTTGTCATTGCGTCTTACCGTTGTGTTTTCAAGGATTTCAGGTAGTCGAGATATTGCATGTCGAGCGTTCCGAAGGGGACTTCGGTGAGGGTTTCGAGGCTGTCGGGGTTGTAGCGGACTCGGTCGATGGGGCTGTAAACTTGTGACAGGTATTCAATGAAGGCGTCCCGATACAGGCCGTCCTGGTAATGCATAAAGAAGTGAACCAGACCGGTCGCCTGGCTGTAGTATTCGTGGAGTGTGTGGTTTTCTGGAGGCCGTTGAAACTGTCGCTTTCCGAGGCTCATGAATTGCCTCATCGGGATGTAAAATTCGTCGGCGGTGACAATTCTCTTCGCCCAATAGATGCGCGGGTGAGTTGGGTTTCCGGTACTGATTTTAATTTTGCCTTGTTGTTCCTCTGGTGAATCAGTTTTGACTGTTTCGATTTCGAACGATTCCAGATAACAGGCAAATCCCTCAATGACCCAGAAGTTATTGTGTTCACCGACATCGATCAGTCGTCGCCCGCTTTCTCCGAGAATTTGGTGAGTCACTTCATGGAACATGGTTTCCTGATTGGGCTTGGCCTGCTCGGGATCATCGTCGTAGTAGAAGAATGAAAGTCGGGCTTGGGGCAGGTAGAATCCTGTGGCGATCTGCGTGGATTGATTTCTGTTCTGAAGTTCCTGGACGAACTCTTCTCGATTTGAGTAGTAATAGATTCGATGTCGGTCCTGCAGTCGACCGCGAGAGACCGCTCCCCCACCAAAGAGTTTCTTCATTTGGTCAGAGGTTTGGAAAAACGCAGCGAACTCTCGCATAAAGAATTGATGAAAGGTTTCTAACTGCCGGCTGATTTCGACAGCCTTTTCTTGTGACAAATTTGTTTTGATATGGAAGTGCTCAGTCTCAACTTCCCAACCTTTACGAAAGTCTTTGCGAAGAGCTGCTTCTTTGGCCGCGGTCATCCACCGACCATCGAAGAGACGCTGCCCCTGTAAGTATTTGTCGACATTGTTCTTGTGAATCCAACCGAATCGCGGATGGTCGATAAAACCTCGCGTTCGCATTCTTTTCGAAAACGGTGTCGACCAGTTTTCACCATCCCGAGCATATCCGAGAAGCTTTCGCCCCTGTCGGTGATCGGGGTTATGGTAAACGAGTTCTCTTACCAACTGATACGCAAAGCTTGCGTGACGTTTTTGAATTGCCTGAAGTGCTAGACGATAGAGTTGAAGCGAGTAGTCCTCTTCGATTTTGCGTAGTTGTACGCGCCATTGAGTTTCAGCTTGACCAAGAGTCTTCGGTAGATCTGGAAGGACAGAGGTCGGCAAGTCGTCGTAGTCGATCAGTCCTTCGTCTGAGGGAGAAGCCCGCTTGATAATTTCATCGGCATCGCTGAAGAAACTGTTCTCGCGGCAGAACTCCGCGAGTTGCAACATTTCCTGTGCGAAGTTGGCGTGAGCCTCTTTGTACTGCTCCTTGAGCAGTGCAAGGTGGGGGCTCTCAGCCCGGACAGTCGCTCCAGTAGCGAGCCCAGAGATAACGAAAAGTGTCCCGATGGAGCGTATGATAAGTGTTTTAATCATCATAACCTGATTTTAGGTGAGACGGTCAATTTGGAAAAGAGGACTCTTTGCGTCTCTGGACTGCATCGGAGTGTAGGGAGACTTAGTGTTGTAAAAGGCTGCAGGGTTCAAAGGGTAAGACAAATTGGTGGGAATTCATGGTCACAACGACTGGCACACGCGATATCCTTGCAAATACGTTCGAGCGGACCGGAACCGGCTCGTTGCTTTCAGCGACGGTGGGACGTTGGAATGGGTTGGTCGTCTTTAATTATCACCGCATTGGCAACGCTCTGGAATCGTCGTTCGACCGGGCACTTTTCAGTGCTTCGCAGGATGAGTTTGAGCAACAGGTTCGGTTTCTGAAACGAAACTTTGATATTGTTGGTGTTGAAGATTTGCCGAGAGTTCTGCACGACGCGTCGAGCCAAGCTGTGATGATCACATTCGATGACGGCTATCTCGATAACTATGAAGTCGCGTTTCCCGTGTTGAAAGAGTACAAGGCGACGGCTCTCTTTTTTATCGCGAGCGGCTTTCTCGACGACCATCCAATTGCCTGGTGGGACGAAGTCGCGTGGATGGTTCGCATGTGCAAGCTGCCAAATCTCCAATGGAAAGAGTATTTCGAAGAGCCGTTTCCATTGAAGAGTGAGCCCGCCATCGCTGAGGCAATTCGTCAGCTTCTCTTGAAACTGAAATCCATACCTGAAAGTGAGGCAGCCGGATTCTTGACGCAGTTAGGAGCAATCACCGGGACTGGGCGGTGTCCGGAAGATGTTCTGGATACGATATGGATGTCTTGGGATATGGTGCGTGAGATGAGACGATCCGGGATGGACATCGGTGGACACACGGTGACGCATCCAGTCCTTGCAAACTGTCCGACAGAGCAGCAACGGCACGAGATTCAACAATCAAAACTTCGTATTGAGCAGGAGCTGGCTGAGCCCATCTCTGCGTTCAGCTACCCGGTCGGTCAGCCCGATTCATTTACCGAAGAGACGAAACAGATACTTGCAGAGGCTGGCTATGAATGGGGCTTCAGCTTCTACGGTGGCTACTGTCCGACGTCTGGCTTTGATCCGTATGATCTCAAGCGGATGCCGGTCGAAAAACGAGTTCACCGAAATCTCTTCCGCTCCATCGCCAAACTTCCCCAACTCTTCGCGAAGAAGTAGCTCTGAGTGGGAAGTCGGAAATTCATTGCTCAGCAGAGAATGCATTTTGATGCATCACGACCCACTCACTGAGTCGGTGGAGGCAATCGGTACTGGCGGAGTTGCTTGCTGCGATGCTGTTTCAGACGACGCACGACATATTCGTTGAGGATTTCGTTGCGTGTGTCCCAATCGCTCTCGCTTAACCCTGCTGCTGGGGCAAGTTCGCCCATTGTTTCAAGTGCGAGTTCACAGGCTGCGAGTGATCGTTCGGTGTCAATGGTTTCAAACTTGGAGATTTTTTCAGTGTTCTGCCAGCGGATGTTCCAGCGGTACCGTAAAATTTCCACCAGTCCATTCAACTGATCCCAGCGGGCATCGTCAGTCGCAACACTTTCTGGATGTTCACAAATAATGTGAATCGCATCGCAAACATTTCGGACAGACTGATCGGTTGGGGTCGAGTAGTAGATGGTGAAAAGCAAGTTGTTCAGTTGAGCCAGATCGGTCGGTTGATCAACTTTGCGAAGGTACTGGATCGCTTCGTGGCTGACAAACGTACCGAGCAGGGGATCGAAAGGGTGAATGTACTTGATCAGTTCATCAACCATTTCGGGCGTCACTGTTTTTGCTTTGGCAAGTTTTCCTAAGGTTTCGATGTAGTCCTTTCTTCGCTGATCATCGGGATGCAGGCGGCGCTTTAAGCCTTCGTGTTTGACCTGCATGATTTTCGAGCGAGGACGATCCAGAAGTTGCTTTTTAATCGCGGCGCGGTATCCCCAGATGTTATCCGGGTTGGCGTCAATGAGCTTGTGAGCGATCTGAACATCTTCGAGTCGCTGAGCGATGTCGAGGCTTTCGTCTTCTTCAAGGTAACCGCCGAATGTTTTACCGTACTTGGAAAGTGCAATGCGTGTCTGCTGGGATTTCGGGGCCCAACGTGCCACTTCGACCGGAATTTGAAAGGCGAGTCCAGCGTGTTGAGTCGAGAACGGAGTTGTCTTCTCAGGAAGCCATTTTACGACAGCAGCATCGTTCAATGTCCCTCGCGTCACGGGTATCGACCAGTCCCAACCGATCTCAGAGAGTAGAAAGCGAGCTTGTGGATTCTGAATGCGGTCGACGAATTCTGAAGAGATGATCGGCTCGGTTTGCAGCGATCCAACCAGAAGGATTTCGCCCGGGACCGACTCGAGGATCAGGGTTTGTGGGAAGACGGATTTCAAAGTCGCGACGGTCTTCTGAATGATCTCTGGACCGAGATCGTAATAAGCCAATCGTTGGCAGAAGATGCCCTTTTGTGAAAGAAGTCGTTTGACGTCCTGATAAAAGTTTTGTGTAAATTGACCGGCCCCTGCGGTTGTGGCACTCATTGTTTCGGGGGCGATGATGGCATCGTATGCTTGTGTGTGACGCGCTTTCACAGCGAACTGCAACTCTGCATTGATGAATTGAACCTCGAAATCCTCGGCCCATTCTGATTTGAGCGACTCACGAATTTTATCCAGAAAGGGGACGCCATCGACGACCGTAACGGATCGAAGCGGGTAAGCTTCGCAAGTTTGCAGGGTCGTCGTGTGCATCCCCAGTACGAGGACATGCTCGACTTGGGGATGTGCGACCAGCGAAAAGAGTCCGGGGATTACCTCGGCTGCACTTTTCGGGCAGGTTGCAGAGTTCGTGGAATGCAACTCGGCGACGAGTCCATCTTTTCGAATCATCAACTGCGAACCGCGATGTTTCCAGAAGCTCCAGCGGCTTTCCAGATTTTCGAACTCGTGGGATAACCGTCCATCGTCCATCCAGTGCAGCTTCGAAAATTCCACACCGTTTCGAAGTGCGGAGAAAGCATTTCCTGAATAAACCAATTTTTCAGGGTGGGCCATGTTCAGTTGTGGAGTCAGCAGAAATCCTGCAGTGACAAGGCATCCGAGTGACGCGAGTCCGATTTGTTGAACCCAGGTTTTGGGAAGTTGTCCCAGGAGCAATAACAGTCCGCCAGCAATGATGAACGTTGCAACGAGAAGAATTCCTACGGCAGTCGTGACCGTGATTCCGCTCCAAAGAGCAACGCAAAGGCCTGCTGAAAATGCGAGAATCTGGCGGCTCATCACACCGGGAGTTGATTCATGCAGAGCGGGTGCAGTTCTGAGAAGGACTCCAATCGGGAAGCTTAACAGCATCAGCAATGCGGTTCGGGAAAGGAACAGCAAGTATGTGTGAGAGATTGATGCGGTTTCCAGCACGAGTAAATATGTGACGAAAGGGAACAGAAGTACGATGAGGGCTCCCCATGTGGCCAGCGAGAACCATTTTGTCGCTGCTGAGACCGTGCGCGGGATCAGTCCACCGCAAGCAATTCCCAGCAGGAAACTGCCAGCGAAGGAGAATTCTGAAATCAGATTGTTCAGGACAATCTGAGAGCAGATGAATGAGGCAATCGCAAAGGCGAATCCGAGACCGGCTGCGAAGAGGATTTCGAGACTCACAACCTGGCGCGGCAGTTTATCGGTTGACGTCGACCCCGACGTTGAAGTTGGGGATGGCGAGTTTGTTGCGAAATGCTGTGAGTAATACGCCAGAGCTCCGGCGAGGATCGTTCCTGAGATTGCCAGCCACATGGCGACGTTCTGAGAGATCGCAAAGCCGAGGAGTGACGGGATCAATATCAACGAGAGTCCGATTCCAGTGAGAAATCCAGAGCGATGGACCGTCTTTTGTGTGAATAAGACCGTGGTCGCACAGGCCATTGGAAACAGTGAGGCCATCACAATGGTGAAGGTCATTCCGAATTCGGTGGTTCGGGACGCCAGTTGTGAAATCTCAAATTGGCGAATTGATCCTAATGAAAATTCAAGGACGACGGGCTGAAAGAGAGTCCAGATGGGGAGCGACCAGAACGCGATTGTTGTGATCAGTCGGCTTTGTCCTCGGAAGAATGAGACGCATGCTAAGGCAGCCAAGCCAAATGTCAAAATCGTCGCGATGGCGACTTCAGGGCTTGGCCCGAGTGACAATCGTAACCGCGTGACGACGGTCAGAAAGAGAAGACCGACACACACTCCCGCAACCACTTGAGTGGCGATCGGGAAAAATGGTCGGACGATATTCAGGAATGCACGCAAGCGATTCATCGGCATCCTTGCCAGCTTGGGTGAGTGGGAAAATTAGAAGAATGAGAGATGCAGACGGCTTGCAGACTCTCTCCGATCTTGAATTTACGTCATTTTGTAAAAATGGAGCAAGGTCATTCTGTCATTTGTACAAAATGTCGGTGACGGGCAATCTGCTTTCCACATTTCTGAAATCGAAGCGCAGTACTCAGTGCAGCGAACATCTTCAGACGATATCCTTTCCGTTTGCGCCTCGAAAATGCTAATGAGAGGCCATTTATTGACAAGTCCCTATCTGAGAACCTCTGGAATGGTGGATCTTCTCAGTCTCTGAGAGGTCGTTTCCAGGTTTTCGAATCAGTTCAAGAATTCTCTGAACCATAGAGCAGCTCTTATGATTTCCGAATCGACGTATCCTGTCGTGACGCTCAAGCCCAAAAAAGCTTTGCCGTTTTTTAGCCGTCACCCATGGATGTACGCAAATGCGATTAAAACGATCACAAACTCTCCCGATGTCGGAGCTGAGGTTGTCGTCCTTTCGAATGATGGAAAATTTATTGCGCGAGGTCTTTATAATCCGCAAAGTAAAATCCGGGTGCGGCTCTATTCCTGGGAGGAAGAGCAACTTCTGGAACGTCCATTTTGGGAACGGAGAATCAAAGCGGCGATCGATCTTCGTCGCAAGCTCTTCGGCGACGGTCCCGCCTGGAAAGCCTGCCGCCTCGTTTTTAGTGAATCGGATGGCCTCTCAGGTTTAACTGTCGATCGTGTTGATGACTGGCTGGTGGTGCAATGGACCAGTGCGGCTTTGATTAAGCATCAGGCAGAGATCCTTGAGGTTTTGCAAGCTGAGCTTTCACCAAAAGGGATTTGGTTGCGTACAGAAAAGGGGATCAAAGAGCTTGAAGGTCTCGATGTGAGTGACGGACTTCTTTCAGGAGAGAAGCCGCCGCGTCCGTTGTTTATTGAAGAGAACGGCTTGCAGTTCGGCGTCGATCTCGTCGAAGGGCAGAAGACTGGGTTCTATTTTGATCAGCGGGAAAATCGAAAGGCCTTCGCTGGCTATGCCGACGGTGCGAGCGTGTTAGATGTTTGCTGTTACACCGGCAGCTTCGCTCTCAACGCTGCGAAGCAACCAGGTTGCCAACATGTTCATGCGATTGATTCTTCAGCTTCCGCATTGGAATTGGCAAAAGGGAACGCCGAGCTGAATGAGCTCTCGGCAAAGATGACGTTTCAGCACTCCGATGCGTTTGATGCACTCGAAGAACTTGTCGCTGAGAAAAAACGGTTCGACTTAATCATTCTGGACCCACCGAAAATGGCACGAACACGCGGTGGACTGAGCCGGGCGATCAAAGGCTATGTTCGTATGAATCGCATGGCGATGGAGTTGATGAATCCGAATGGAATCCTGATGACGTGCAGTTGTTCCGGACATGTGACCCGCGAAGACTTCGAGCAGGTCGTCGCACGTGCGGCGCTCGACGCCAACAAGACCGTACAAATCCTGGAAGAGCGTGGACAAGCAGCCGATCATCCGGTCATTTCAAGTTGCCTGGAAACCTCCTACTTAAAGACGTTCATCTGCAGGGTTAGCAGTTAGAACATTTTCAATGCTTGTCGTGCCCGTGGAGTTCACTTTTTATGACTTCATAAGTTGTTCGCCACGAGGCTGAACTTAAAGACCAATGTTGGATTTGCTTTAGTTTCCAGCGAATCATTAGTCCGTGACATAAAGGGCCGTTTATCGGAGTGAGAGTTCGGTTGACGTTCTGTCCCAGCGCGTTACTTTCAATGCTGGAAAACTTCGTAATTTGACGTTTGGAGAGACCGATGCTTCGCGTTTTGAGTTTGTTGTTCGTTGTTCCATTTTTGGTTTCTGTTTCTCATGCAGAGGTGAAGACAAAAAAAATTGCTTACGAACATGGCGACGCAAAGTTGGAAGGTGTTCTGGCCTGGGATGATTCTATCGAAGGCAAACGTCCCGGTGTCCTTGTTGTTCATGAATGGTGGGGGCTTAATGACTACGCCGAACTGCGAGCAAAGGAGCTGGCAAAGTTGGGATATGTCGCCTTCGCGTTGGACATGTACGGAAAAGGACAAGTGACAACTCATCCGTCACAGGCAGGGGAGTGGGCTGGAAAGATTCGTGAGAACACGCAGGAATGGAGAGAACGCGCGCTTGCGGGACTCGATGTTCTCAAGAAGCAAGACAATGTCGACACCGCAAACATGGCTGCGGTTGGCTATTGCTTCGGTGGTTCGACGGTCCTGCAATTGGCGTACGCCGATGCACCGCTCAAGGGAGTTGTCAGCTTTCATGGTGCTCTTGTTCCTCCGACAGAGATTGAAAAGATTGACTCCAGTGTTCTTGTGTGTCACGGAGCCTCTGATTCCTTCATCCCGGCGGAGCAGGTTCAGACTTTCGAAAAGGAAATGCAGGCCATTGATGCGGATTACCAACTCGTTTCCTACGGAGGAGCGCGACACGGGTTTACGAATCCAGATGCAGGCAACTTTGGTATCGAAAATCTGAAGTACGACGAGAACGCAGACAAAAGATCCTGGAGCCTGATGCAGAGTTTCTTTGGAGAACTCTTTCCAAAGAAGAAGTAAGAGTCGCTAACAATCTCTACGGAGTCGGACTGAAACACTTGGGTTTCGAGCTCTTGTACAGATTTTGTCAGAGCAAAACAGTCTTCAGCGATTCTTGGATCGTGATTGACGAACTATTTTGAGTCCGTGGCCCCTTTCGTTCTTCGCTGACAGTGCGGTACGAAAGGGGATTCGTTTGCATTTCGTACAAGTCCTGTCACAATACTCAGATACGAAAAGTTTGAGCATTCAGTTCGGACCTTTTTTTCTGCGTGTCTTTGAAGTTGGAGCGGCTGCCGGTGATTTTTGGATTTGGTAAGGGTGGGCGAGATCACGACGACGATGATGACGATGAAGAAGAAGACGAACTCGACTTCATCCTTTTTAAAGGGGCGATGAATGAGAATAATCCCGATCTTTCTGCAAATGGACGTCTCGTTCAGGCGGGGTTAATTCCAGCGAAAAAACTGATTTCCGAAGCACTTGCACGTCGAGCGGACACAATCCGTATCGAGCCTAAAGGGAAAGTGGCTGCGGTCTCTTATCTGGTCGACGGAGTTCCGTATCCTGCGGCAAAAATGCCACCCAAGGCAGCGAATGCCGTCATCCAGATGCTGAAGCTTCTGGCTGGTTTGGATATTACGGATAAAACCTCCAAGCAGGGTGGGGGAATCAACGCAGAGTTCGACGAAGTTGAACATGAAGTCCGAATCGATGTTTCTCCCGTGAAGACAGGTGGAGAGCGATTGCTGGTTCGGGTTCAGAATCTGAAAGAGAAACTCGAAACACCGAGCGACTTGGGATTCAGCGACGATTTACAACAAAAAATTCGCGAAATTGGAGGTAGTAAGACCGGGTTGATGCTTGCTGCCGGAATGCCGATGTCCGGAACGACGACGCTCACAATCGCGATGATTCGAGGAATTGATCCTTACCTGTACTCGTTGGCCTCGATTGCCGACATGCATGGTCGTGATTTGCCGCATATCCAGGATTTCAAATGGAATGAAGGCGACGACCTCGAAGCGACCATCAAACGAACAGTTCGAGCAGATATTGATGTCCTTTTCGTCGACCCAATTGCTTCTGCGGAAGAACTGAAAGTCGTTCTGGAAGGTGCTGCAAGTCAGGCGTTTATCTCAGAAATTCCTGCACGAGATGCCGCTGACGGAATCGCCCGGGCTGTCGCTTTGACGAAGGACCCCAAGTTGGTCACTGCCGGACTGCGGTTGGTGATCAGTCAGAAACTTGTCCGTTTGCTTTGTCGAAAATGTCGCCACGCATACCGCCCGAATCCAAAACTGCTTTCAAAAGTCGGTCTTCCTAAAGAGACCCGCAAACTTTATCGCGCTCCGCGATTCGATGAAGAGGACGACGAAGAAGAAGATGTTTGTGATCACTGCGGTGGAACCGGCTATCGTGGCCGTATCGGATTGATCGAGATGATCGAACTGACCGACGACATCAAGAAACTCATCCTTGCCGGGACAGATGCAGCTACTCTGCGCAAGAAGGCTCGTGAAGCCGGAATGCAGTCGTTTCAGTCTGATGGAATCCGGCTTGTCGCCGAAGGAAAAACGTCTCTCGAGGAACTTCAGCGGGCGTTTCGCGCTTGATCTCTCGATAGATTGAACTGGATTTGAACTGAATATCTTCGTTGCACGGGACGGCAGGTTTTCTGTCATCCCGTGATTCCAACGAAGAATGACGAAGATGGAGAGTTATTTGTGATCGAGCAATTTCATGAGTAATTTTGCTCTGACCAACTTTTGACGACCCGCGCCCCAATTTTAAACGTCAAAGCGAAGGCTTCAGCGAAACTTGATTCTCAAGAAATCGACAAAATCTTTTGAGGCAATTCCTGACTTCCTACACGGTTTCACATCACTGGAGGAATTGAGTTGCAATTTTTAGAGGTCGTGGCAGCGATCGTTTTGTTCCTCGTTGGGCTCCGATTGTCGGCTTTTTTCAGTGGCTCGGAGACGGGATTTTATCGTCTCAGTTTACCCCGGCTGAACATCGATGCGCGTGCAGGGGACAGGCGAGCGCAGCAGCTTCTCTGGTTTACAAAGAATCCTGCTTACTTTGTGGCGACTTGTCTGATTGGAAATAATGTCGCTAACTATCTGACCACGGCGGCCATTGGGTGGGTCGCGCTTTTAATGTTGACCACAACGAACGAGCAGATTGATATCGCCGTCACGTTGTTGATGTCTCCGATTATTTTCCAGTTCGGTGAACTCCTTCCCAAGAGCATTTATTACCTGACTCCACTCACTCGGTTACGAAAAGATATCCGTTGGTTTCAGTACTTCTTTCGTGCGTTTTTAGTGCTCAGCTTCCCGCTTGTTTTGCTGACTCGGCTGCTTGAAAATTTGAGCATGCAAAAAACACAGCCAGCAGAAATCGTTCTTGGTCGAAATCGACTTGTACAGCTACTGCAACATGGACATGATGAAGGAGTGCTGACAGACATCCAAAGCCGACTGACGAACGGTCTCTTGCAACTCGCCCCACAGTCCGTGCGAACTTCGATGACTCCGCTTCCTCGGATTCTCGGCTTGCCAAATTCTGCTTCGAAGGCAGAAATCCTGGAGTTCGCAAGGAAGTTTGGAATTTCAGCTGTCGTCGTTCACCATTCCGAATCTCCAGAGGACTGGTACGGCTACGTCCCTGTAGCTGAATTGCTTCAGTCCGATGATCCACAATCAGTCATTCGTTCGATGCCGGTGATCGATCACCTTAGTAGTAAACTCGTCGCTTTGCATCAATTGCAGCGGTCACAGTCCATTTATGGAGTCGTCAAGAAAACCGATGCCTCCGGCGAGAGTCGTACTTTGGGAATTTTGTCACGGAACGGACTTGTCGAACAGATCTATCGCCCGGAACTCACCCAGTCAGCATTCCGCGCGACGTGAGGAAATCCTGTTTCGAAGTGCAGCGGCAGAAATTGAATCCAATTTCCAGAATCATCCAACACCCTGACAAGCTCCTTCGTAATCAATACTGATTCCTGCTGAACTTGACATGTCATTGACATGAACTTGTGGCAGGAACATGTTGAACCAGTCCAGAAGTTTGTGGATGCTTATTTTTCTCACTGTTTGAGGGGAGCAAACTCAGGTTTCAGGGGCAGTTCTAACGCCTTATCGCATCTTTCGAATTGGTGTTCAGGTTCTGCTTCGTGGAGAATGTGTGAATTTTCATGCGAAAAGCATTCTCCACGGGCACAAGAAGTACGAAAGTGTTCAAACGGTTTGAGTTTCGCTTGCCCGTGGTCATTCTCCATTCGAGCAGCGGGTTCAATTTGAAACGAGTTTAGATTGCGGCTTCGAGAGGCCGCTGAATGTGGACGCGATGCCTAACAGGTCTTCACCAAAGCAGAAGAGACTTCGTCCGGAAGAGATTGTCACCCTGAGTCGTGAGGTTCAGGCGATGGTCGCTGCTGGCGTCCCGTTAGATCTCGGAGTTCGGAGTGCTGCGGGAGGGTTCTCCCCCAGTTTGGAATCGGCTGCACACAAAATCGCAGATCGACTCGAACAGGGAGCCAGTATTTCAGAAGCGTTCCGCGATGAGGCTTCCGTTCCTCCAGTGTTCCGAGCGATTCTGGTCGCCGGGTTTCGATGCGGGGAAACAGAATCAGTACTTCGGGACATCACCAACCTGACGCAAATGCAGATCGCATTGCGGCAGGCTCTGAAGATTGGTTTGGTCTATCCGTTGATTGTCGTCTTTCTGGCGATGGCGTTGTTTCTGATTGTGATCAACGGGATGCTTCCCAAGTTGGCAGAATTCCATATTCAAATTGACGCAGTAGTTCCTCGCTGGATGTCTCTGCTGACGAACATTCCTGTCCCGCCGTCAGCTTCGATTTTCCTTTTGTTGGCGTTTTTTGCCTCGATGATCTGGCTCATCAGAACCGGTCGACTGACTCCCTTGGGGGGGCTTCTCTGGATGCCCGGCGTCTCCGGGGTCGTCAGGGATTTTTCGGTTGCTCATTTCTCCCATTTATTGTCCCTGCTAGTGAGTTACGGTGTGCCACTTCCCGAAGCACTTCGGCTGACTGCGGAGTCGATTCCCGATGGACCTTTGAAAGAGCAGACATACGCAGTCGCCACCAATGTTGAACGTGGTGAGGAAATTTCAGATTCGCTCGATGGTCAGGCAGCGTTTCCACCGTTTTTGAAGTGGTTGCTGGTGGCCGGGCAGCGTGATTCTGAATTAGGAGCAGCGCTCAAACATGCCTCCGAATTTTATCAGGGCCGCGCTCAAGGCCGGGCGATTTGGCTGAGCAAAGTGGTCCCAGCGACGTGCGTCGTCGTGATCGGTGGAAGCGTGACCTTATTATATACGTTGAGCGTCTTCGGGCCGATGGTCGAGTTATGGTCAAAGATGGCTCAGAACTGATCAGGTATTTATTTTGGTAACAGCAATACGGCTTCATGGAGTAGAACTTGGAATCTTCGGATGAGACATCTGATCCGCAACCGACTGAGCCTCGAACAGTATTGTCGCCGCTCATGATCGCTGCAGGTTTGCGCGCCGCTGCAAGTGAGATGTCGTCGAGTCAAGACCGGGAAGGTCTCATCAAGCTTGCCGATGCATTGCAGACCGGTGCGTCAGTGGATGGAGCACTCGCAAAAACTCCAGGTCTCCCCGCTGATCTTCAGCAAATCGTTCTCGCAGGAACCCAGACCGGTCGGCTTCCTCAATTGCTGGAAGAGTATCTTTCAACAAATCGTCAGTCTCGGACCCTTTGGAAGAGCTTCTACTTCAGTCTGCTCTACCCCACCGTCGTTCTTCTCTTTGCGACGATTACGGTCTCATTGTTTCTGGCACTGATCGTTCCACAATTCAAAGAGATTTTTTTTGATTTCGGAGTGGAACTTCCATTGCTGACTAAGGTGATCATTCAGTCTGCGGATGTCGCGAACAAAGTTTGGCTGCCGATGTTTTTTGTCTTCGTCTGTTTCGTTGTGCTGTTCCTCGTTCGCAAAGCGATTCCATTTGCAGCGTTTCGGGCACGCCTGTTTCATCTTCTACCTTGGATTGGAACGGCTCAAGCGATGGCAGCGGCCTCAGAATTTTGTTCGCGGTTAGCGGTTCTCGTTGAGTGCCGGATGCCGCTGGATGAAGCGATGCAGATTGTTTCGCAGACCGTTCATGATCCTTACATGAGTGAAGTGACAGACAAATTCTCAAATCAATTACGGTCGGGATCTCCGCCGGAGGAAGTCGCTCGAGATTTACCGGGACTCCCCCATTTTTTGAGGAACGCATTTCGCTGGTCGAATGACCCTGAGACATTTGCCGAGGGGCTCCGCTCATTGGCAATTGTGTATAGTTCGCAAGCTCGCGTTTCAGCCGGGCGGCTCATCATCGTCACCGAGCCAGTCGTTTTCGTTGGCGTGGCACTGGTGACAGGAACTGTTGTGGTCGGCATGTTCCTCCCGCTCATTCAACTGATCAACCTACTCAGCTAACAAGGGATCCCCGTTTATGGAGCCGCTCCTTATCCTGCTTGTGATACCATTCATCGCATTCATGATGTTGCGCGCCGATTCTCTACGCCGAAACGGCCTCGATCCACAAACTCGCGAAGCAGCTCGAAAGTCTCTTCCTGTCCTTTCCGTGGTGAGCTGGCTGATCGCTGCTCTCTTTTTGTACTTCGGTCTTCAGGAAATTCGAACACCTGAAGTCACTTACAGGTTTGTCTTCATTACAACAGCACGGATTGGGTTAGGAGTTGGGCTGCTGTTTCTCGGTTGGAAATCATGGCAAGTTTCGAAACATCTTGAGCAAGCGGATCTGCCACTTCAAGAAGTTGTTCGTCGCGATTTGGAAGAGACGACAGCCCGTATGACGGCAATCCTTTTTATTCTGTTACCTTTCGCATTACCTGCGATGGTCTTGTTGGCTTTTGTGGGGTTTATCCCATTGATTTTTGTCGGCGCCGCAAATTTTTCCAAAAGCTACATCTTGAATCAGCTCTTGTGGGCCTTTGCGCTTGCAACAAAAAATCAATCCGACCTGGCGATTGAAGTTCAGGCACTCGAACAGGTGATCCGGAGAGAGCAGAACTCAGTTGTGCGATATGTCTTTCTCGGACTGACAGCACTGGTCCTCGTTACTTTGGCTGGATTACTCTTCTCTTTTAATCAGCTCTTCGGCTTGTATTTTATGGTGGTCTTAATTTTCATCGCGTTTGCTTACGTGGTCCGTCGTGTCAGGTTGTTCTTTCTTATGGAAAGACTGGGAGTTCTAGCGGCATCATTGAACCACGGTCAGCCACTCAGTAAAGCGATGGGTCACCACCCTCAATTGTTCTCCTACGACTTGATCGGAGCGGTCGACAGTGCAGCCGAGCAGGGGGATCTATCGTCGGTGCTAAGTGAAATCGCCGCTGCTGATTCACGGAATTTTGAAAGAAAAAACGTAGCTGGCTCACTGACTGACACAGGTTTGCTCTATGTGGTAATCGTCTTTGCCATATTCTTACAGATAGTCGGTTTTATGATGTATTGGGTGATTCCGAAATTCAACTCGATCTTCGAGGACTTTGGCATTGAGCTTTCAAGATCGACTCAATTACTTGTTGATTTTTCAGACACTTTCGCTTCATACTGGTACCTGCTTGGACCTTTGATTTGCCTGCCGTTCTTTCCGTTTGTGGCGATCGCGCTCATGTCACAGGAAAATTCGAATTGGGTTCCGAACTTCATTTTGAGGCTGTTCCCCAGAATCGAAACGCCACAGTTATTGCGGCGACTCGGATATGTCGCCGATCAACGAGCACCACTTCAGCCGAGTTTGAAGTCGCTGGCACATGCGACGCCCGATTTCTCGCGCTCTCGCCGGTTTGAAAGACTCGAAAACCGGATCGAGCTCGGAGATTCTCTCGGACAGGCGCTCAATGATGAAGGGTTCGTGAACACCCGCGAGGCCTATTCCATCGACAACGCAGCCACGTCCGGTCACCTGGGGTGGGTGCTCACTTCGATAGCGGATTCGATTCAACAAAAACGTCGGAGTCGTTCCAGTTGGGCACTCGAATTTATCCGCCCGTTGATGATCATTTTCCTGGCAGTGCTCGTGGGCTTCTTCTGCATTGCCATGTTTATGCCCTTGGTCAAGATGCTGAATGAGCTTTCATGAGAAGAACAATTCACATTCCTGGACACGCCACTCGGCATGCTGCCACAACCGTTGAGTTTTTAACGGCGGGAGTCTTGCTTTCCGTCGTGATGACATTCCTGATTCCCTTTGTCGCTCGAATCTCACTGGTCAACCAAGGGATTGCAGATCGGGAATTTGCCTTGCGCGAAGTTCAAAACATCGTCACCGAATTACAACTGGGCAGCGACGTGCAAGAGTTATCTCACGACGCACAAAAACGATTGGACAATCCACAACTAAGTATTCAAAGAACTTCCGAGACTCCGAAGTCACTGGAGCAGGTGACGGTTTCCATTCAGTGGACAAATCGCTTTGGCGAACCGGGAAGTCCCGTTTCACTTTCGTACTGGCAATCTCAGGAGGAAGTGGAATGAGACGGACGGTGAAAAGACCTGCGGACAAGAGACTGACGGAGAAGAGCCCTTGCCAATGTCGGCAGGGTTGGACGCTGATTGAAATGTCGATCATCATTTCCCTGTTGGGAATTGTCGCACTGGTTGCAACGTCACTATTTTCCGTATTGATGGAGCTCGACACCTCGATTGCTTCGGCCTCTGCATTTGAATTGACGGCGCAACGCCTGGAAGATCAGCTGCGCACTGATTCCTATTCAGCAACGAGTTTCAATCAACTTGAGAATGGGTTCGATCTCGTCCCGTTGAGCGGACCTGTGATCGCCTATCGCATCGATCAGGGAAAGGTGACGCGATCCATTGATGGCGATCGTCATCGCTCAATCGATGAGTTCACTTTCGTTGATACCGACATTCAGTACGAAGTCGGCTCGCACCAACTCGAAGTGCTACTCACCAAGGTTCTTCCAGGTGAGTCTCGATCCCGAACTGCAGTACTCGAAACTCCGGCTGGCACATCGATCCGTTTCTTATTGCAGTTGGGGCGTTCACTAAGATTCCAATCCACTCAATACCCTTCCACTGCCCCGAAAAGTGGAGATGAAGAATGAAGTCGAAACGTATTCAACCAATTCAACTGGTACCAAATCGTCGATCAGGAGCCGCCATGATTATGGCGATTCTCCTCCTCCTGATCAGCACATCGATCTGCTTCTCAATGGCCCGCACTACTTCATTACGCCAAAGCCGGTTTGAAAATCGGCTGTGGAAACTGCAGGCCAACTTGCTCGCAGATTCCGCATTGGAGCAGGCGGCTCAACAATTACGCAATCAGTCTGATTCCTTTGAAGAGGTCTGGGAAGTGACTTTCAATAATGAGTCCGGTGAAGCACAGATGACCGCGCAACCGGTGAATTCAAATCAATACGAAGTGACAGTCGTCGCAATTTACCCCAGCGGAGTGCCGCAACGAGCACAAACCACAGTTCACGCAATGGTTGATGTGTCTGACTTGTCCGGCAATGAATCGGCTGAGTAAACGCTCACAATGCAGTTCAATACGATGAGATCTCCTATGAATCGCCAACTTAAACGTCGAGGCTTCACAGCGATTGAATTGCTGGTTGTCATCGCAATTATCTCAATTTTGGTTGCATTGCTATTACCCGCAGTGCAGCAGGCTCGTGAAACAGCACGCCGGGCGCAGTGTAAAAACAATCTGATGCAAATTGGATTAGCTCTGCACAGCTATCACCACACACATCAAACGTTGCCTCCTGGGACAATCAATTCAACTGGACCGATTGACAATGTTGGAAATGGCTATCATTTCAGTTGGACGACGCAAATCCTGCCTTACATGGATGAGCATCTGGCGTATCGAAAACTTGATTTCGAAAAGTCGATCTATGATCCGGCGAACAATGAAGTGATTGCCCGGACCAGCCAGACTTTCATGTGTCCTTCGTCATCTTCAGGAAACCATTCTTATGCTGGGTGTTATAATGATACGGAACAACCCATCGACATGGAGAATAATGGTGTGTTGTACTTAAACAGCAGGGTTCGATTTCGTGACGTCACCGATGGTCGACACGCGACCATTATGGTTGGAGAGGTCCGCTCGATCGAAAGTTGGGCTTACGGTACAAAATCGACATTACGGAATATGTCGCAAATGAATTCAAACCTCGATTCAGCGATGTATCAGAGAACTTCGGAGCGAGACTACTACGGGATTCCTGAAGTCGATCTGGATGAGATGATTGAATCTGGAGAGATTGATCCCAATAAACATGTCGGAGGGTTTCTCAGCTGGCATACTGATGGTTCACATTTTTGTTTCGTCGACGGGGCTGTGAAGTTCATCTCCGAGCGGACTGACCAACAGGTGCTCCTGAATCTCGGGAACCGCCATGATGGAAATTTACTGGAGCAGTTCTGAAAGTCGGTACAAGAGTTCCCGAGGCAGTCTGAGGCAATTTCAGTATTGGTCTTCACTGGCACGAGGATCATGAACGTGCTTGAAAAGTCATCTTATGATTCAGAACGAAAGAACCATCTCCCGGACATTCGACATAAGCACGACATCTCATGTTGTGATGTTGGTGGGGCTGTTCATAGGGTTTATGCAGTTGCCAGTTCCGGCGTACGCGCAGGGTTCCGACCCAGACTTGCTCGTCGTGGCGGAAACGGGTTGGGGATTTGATGGGCGTGTGAAGGTGCAGGAGTTCGTTCCGCTTTGGGTTCAAGTCAAAAACATCAGCAGCACTCCCTGGCAGGGGGAATTGCAGCTTTCAAGAAAAATGCGAGGAGAGCGTCAATTTGGAGCGACCATCGTCCAGAATGTTTCGCTGCAAGGAGATGAAATCCGCTGGATTCAGCTCTCGCCTTATGTCGTAGACGATTACGAAGATTGGGTGCTTCGTTGGGGACCGGGAAAGAATCATGTGATCGATCTCCCTCCGGTGCTCAAGGGGGAGCCACCGACTGTTCTCGTTTACGACTCCGATGCCGTTCTTCAGGAGACCACGGTTTTCCGGCGGATGCCTGAAGAGCGTTTTCCGACGTCGGTCACTTCAACAGATAGTTTGCGAGGCATCATTCTTGATCAACCTCCTTTCTGGCAGGGAGCACGTGCACGGGCCTTTCAGGATTGGTTAATTCTCGGAGGGCGTGTTTACATTTTGCATAACCGCGACGGGAAGTATCCCGTCTTTCCGATGGCATTAGCATTTTTGAATTCTGAGCAGACTCAGTTTCGAGTCGGTTCGGGATACGTTCGGAAAATTCCCCGAAAAGCCGAATCGTTTTCTATGACTCAGGCAAGTTCGGAGATCTTCAATGATGATTGGACAAGTGAAGATGAGAAGCTCAGGAAGGAGATGCTTAATACTGGAGCGAACCAATACAGTCCGTATGGTGGCCTCAATCTTTCTTGGTCAAAAAATCAGGATCTGTTTCGAGAACTGATGGAACTGGCAAAATTCGAACGGTTTTGGCCGTTAATTTACCTGTCTGTCTTTGCCTATCTCGCGACCTTGTGGCCCGGTTGTTACATCATCGGGACACAGCAAAAGAATGTGACACGGTTTTATGCTCTCTTCTTTGCAGCAACAGGATTTTTCGCTTTGACGTTCGGCTTGCTTGGGCAAGTGGGGGGACGTGCGGAGAATCGATCGAGGTCGGTTCTTCTTGCACGATCGTTAGGCGAGGGCAGTTTTGATGTGACCGGCTGGACCGTTTTGGCGAATATCTATTCCGGAGAGAAAGGGGTTTCGCACGCAGGGAACGGAATTTTCTATTCGACAACACAGGAAACCGAATATGTTCCCGGAGAGCTTCATTCCGGGACTGGCGGCGTCGCCTCGTTTGAGATGCTGCCTGATACAAAGCGGACATTACTCCATCGCGCTCGTGTTCGGACCGTTCTTCCGAATCCAAAAATGCTCGGGAGCGGGGATGAAGATCTGAAGCTGCAGTCACTTTCATTTGATATCACTGGGGCTTTCGATGAGGAGCCGATCTTCGCACTCGCAATCATTCGTGGGAATGTCTACGAGCTGGACATTCAGCAAAACCTACTGGAATTTGATCGGCGCAGGCAGCCAACAGTTCTCACTCAGTACTTGCAAAAGCCTATCGATTTTAACATGAATTTCAATATGTGGGGCGTGCCGAGACCGGCTGATGAGGACGAAACCGAAGACGAAAAGTTGATCGGTTTAGAGCAATACCGCTCACTCATTCGCCCCATGATTGGAAATAGTTTCGGATTCGGAAGAGAGATCGACCTGCGGAAGCTTAAGTCGCATAGCTCGGGAGTGCGGCTGTATGTCCTGACAAAGACACCCGCCAATTTTGAGTTCGACTCAAAAGATTTCCCCGACCGCGAGGGCGTTGTTCTGTTCTCGTACGATTATCCGTAAGGCGAGCGACAGATTAAGAATGACCAACGCAGCGTAGCCGGACCATTGTCACGAACGGGGCACGTACATTGTTGCAAGACACGTGACTGCATCTTTCGAATAGAGCAGCTTGCTCTATCGGTTGTAAGTCACTTCCTTTCCGCGTATTGAGCGATCCACCTTGCCGTCCGTAAAAACGGTTTGCCCCATCACCCAGGTTCTCACCGGCCAACCGGTCAGCTCGACACCATTCCAGGGGCTCCACCCGGTTTTCGTGAGTTGATCTTCGTCTCGAACCGTTTCTTTTTTGTGTAAATCAACCAGCACAAGGTCAGCGTCGAATCCTTCTTGGATGACACCCTTGTTGGCAATGTTCCAAACCTTGGCCGGGGCTGAAGACATCCAAGCCACGATTTGCTCAAGTGTGCATTCACCACGATGAGCGGCATCAAGCATTAATGCCAGTGAGTTTTCAATAGCTGGCAGACCTGAGGGAGCTCGGGGATACGGCTGGTCTTTTTCTTCAAGCGTATGTGGAGCATGGTCGGTCGCGATCACCTCGATGATCCCTTCCCGTAAGCCTTCCCAAAGACGTTTGTTGTCTGCGATCGTCTTGATGGAAGGATTCATCAGGACTTTCGAACCGAGGCGGTCGTAGTCGTCGAGATTGAAAAGCAGGTGATGAGGACAGGCTTCTGCGGTGACCCATTCCGGACGATTTGCGAGGAAGTCGACTTCTTGAGCGGTCGAAACATGTAAGACATGAAACGGATGTTTGTGCCGTGTTGAAAGATCGACCGCCCGTTTTGTGGCGATGAGCGCAGCTTCATGGTCCCGGATTTTTGAGTGGTCCCGGAATGTCTTTCCGCCATCGAGTCGTTCTCGATTGGCCCGGACAGTTGTTTCATCCTCGCAGTGAGCACAGATGGGAAGTGTTGTCTCAGCGAAAATTTGTTCAAGGGCCTCTTGCTCGTCGACGAGCAGAGGTCCAGTACTGGAACCAATGAAAATTTTAATGCCGGGAGTGCGCGTGGCCTGTTTAAGAAACTCTGTGTTCTCACCAGTCGCACCAACATAGAAACCGTAGTTGACGACAGTTTTTTCTGCTGCCCGATTGAGTTTATCTTCGAGGGCCTCGGGGGTTGTTGTGGTCGGATTCGTGTTGGGCATTTCGAGGAATGTTGTCACTCCGCCTTTTGCACAGGCGACACTTCCGGTGTGAAGATCCTCTTTGTGTTCCAGACCCGGTTCCCGAAAATGAACCTGATCGTCAATGACTCCCGGCAACAAGTGCAGCCCCGTCGCATCAATAACATGGTCGGTTGTAACTGATGCTGGCGGATCGATTCCGATGATTCTCTGATCTTCAATGAGAACGTTGACTCGCTCGGTTCCGGTCGGAAGAACAACATCAGCATTTCGAATCAAAGTGCGATTGGCCATGGGAAATCAATATCGGTTTGAGAGTGTTTGTGAGCCGGAGAGTTCTCGTCTCCGGATAAAATTTGGCTGATTCCGCAGGTCAACTGACAGGTGCAGACGATTTCTGCTCGATGATGATGTCCAGTTCTTCGCGAAGTCGCGGGAGAATTTCATCGTAAGGATAAGCTCCGATCGCTTCGGGGCCTTTCTTTAGATTGACGTGATTCGGGCCGCACCACAAACCGAGGTCGGCATCGTCCGTCTCGCCAGGACCATTCACGCGGCAGCCCATGACGGCGATGGTGATGTCATATTCTTGAGCGTATGTCGTCATCTCTTTGACTTGTTGAGCCAGGTCAATGAAGGCTTCGTTTTCAACTCGAGAGCAACTTGGACAGCTGATGATGTTCAACGTTTCTGTTCCGAAGTCGACAACAGTTCGAACGCGGCCCGCTGCGATGTCTTCGAGAATTTGACGACCTGCATCGATCTCTTCAGGCTTTCGCGGGTTCGGCAATGTGAGTGAGACGCGGATCGTATCGCCGATACCTTTGCTGATGAGTTGCTCGAAAGCAATTCGCGTTTTGATGATTCCATCGGGCGGCATACCTGCTTCCGTCACTCCCAAATGCAGCGGAATATCAGGTCGTTGCTCGGCGAAGCGAGTGTTGACTTCGATCACTTTTTGAGGATCGGAATCTTTGAGCGAGACGCAATAGCGAGTGAAGTTGAGTGAGTCGAGAAGTTCGCAATGTGCAATCGCACTTTCGAGCATTGGAGAAATGGAATCTTGCGGATCGTATTTTTCTTTCATTGCCGGATCGACAGAACCGCAGTTCACGCCGACGCGCATGGCGCAGTCATTCTCAACGGCCACATTGGCCAGGTACTCAACCTTCTCCTGCCAGGGCTTTTCACGCTCATGGTGATACAGATGCCCGGGGTTGTATCGCAACTTGGCGACATGTGGTGCGATGACCTCAGCAAGTCGATAGTTTTCCTGCAAATCGACGGCCAGGTTGGCTGTCACTTGCCGACTGATTTCTGCTAATGCTTCAGCATCTTTGGTGCTATCCACAGCGACCCGAACGACATCGGCTCCGGCATTGACGAGAGCGTTGATCTGCTCAATCGTTGCGTCGATGTTTTTCGTGTGAGTCGCTGTCATGCTTTGTACAGCGATCCGGTTTCCGTCGCCAATGGTGACAGTTCCGATTTTGACAGCTCGCGTTGGGTTACGCGGCAGTGTTCGCTCTTCCACGTCTTTCTTCCAGTTGATTTTGGGAGGCTTTGGGATCTCGATAGGCAGGCTCGGCGGAGCACTGATCTTCTTGCTACGATTGAACCATTGTCAAACCGTCATTGAACTGCTCATCATAACGGTTCCTCTGAATTCATGTAGAGAAAGATTTTTGAATTTGTGCCAGAGGAAATTTGTGCCAGAGGAAATTTGCGGCGGAGAAAATTTGTGACGGAGAAGTTGAGCAAAGAGGGTAGATGAGCCAAGAGACTCTCAATGCTTGTCGTATCCTCGTGAAGAACGCGTTCTCAAATAATATCGCTGATTGCCTAATATCGCTGCTCGCCACGAGTCAGATCCTGAGCACCAATTCGAAAAGATGCTCCAAAGACCAGCATTTGATTGACTTTAGCGTGTCCAAGTTGAAGCGATGAGATCGGCTCGCAGCCTCAAGTGTATTGGTAGAATGATTGTTGCGCTCACTCGGCGGGCGCAACGAATTCGTCGTAAAAGAAAACCTCCGCGGGTGCCGGCGAACGGATTTCTCCTGACCCGCAGTTTAAAGTGGGCACCGCTGGAACGGGTCCTGTGAGCCGGTCAGCCAATTTCACTAGGAAATCAACTCCCGGATTTACATTCAGCCGCTCCTGAGCAGTTCCCTGCGGATAGGAAGTCGGGTCTGGGAATACTGTTCGGTATCGAACACCGCAGAGGGGGTTAGATCGTTGATCCAACACTTCGATCCTACTCTGGAAGATGGTCGACAGCAAGCCTTGAATTCAAAGAATCTTGAAACGACTTTGCCGCACACTTTTGAGTGTGCGGCAAAGAAATTGTTGACACAGAAAACGATCTAGGATCGATCTCCCTGTGGGATATACGAGCTCAGTTTTTGGTCCGCGAACATCTCTTTGCTGGTGTTCAGTTGCGCGAGCCGTAAGCGTCCATCAATCATGGGAACGCTGACCCAGTTGTCGCCGATCAAAGGGCGGGCATATTTCACGAAGTCATCAGTGACATCGGTTCCGCACTCGCTGATCCACTGGCTTGGGAATTTTCGATCTTTCTCTGCCACTTCGCTGAGAGGAACTTTGTCGTAACGAACCTGATAGTTGTCCCAATCTGTTCGCAGGATTGTCGACATGTACCCATGTTCGCCAGCTCCGGCCAGCAAGGCTGCCTTCTGTCCGACGTAGTAGGATTCTTCCAGGTCGACGGTCGATGCGTAAACCATATCGTTTCGCTGGTGAGTTCCCGGAACGTTACAGCGGGCGGCCCCTTTGACTGCGAGTCCACGATCGTTCAAGGCGTTGGTGAGCATTTGACCGACAGTGATTTTGCTGGAGGAGAACGTGGGATGTCCGAAGGAATCACGGACAATGAACTCTTCCGGAATTTCCAGTCCGGTGATCGAAAGACCTTCGCTGACGACGACGATCGCACGTCCACGTTCTTTGAGCATCGTGTTGATGTTCTCGTGGATCTGGTCGATGGTGACTTCTTTTTCAGCGAGGTAAATCTGTAAAGGCATTTCACGTTTAGGATCAGCCAGACGTGCTGCTGCTGGGATGTAACCAATTTTGCGACCCATTGCTTGCAAAACGAGCACAGGGTCTGCCGGGCTGGAACCACGGTTTTCTTCGTTCGCCTGTTGGATGTAGTGCGCCCAGTAGCGAGCGGTTGAACCGTATCCGGGCGTGTGGTCGACAAGTTTGAATTCGCTGTCGCCGACATCGTTGTCGATGGTTTTGGGACCACCCAATCCACAGACATCAAGACCGCGTTCACGAGCCAGATTCGCGACAGTATATGCGGTGTGCATCGAATCGTTTCCGCCGACGTAGCAGAAATACCCGATGTTGTGGGCTTTGAAGACTTCCATCACGCGATCAAAATCTTCGTCCTGTCCAGGTTTGAGTTTGTATCGACACGTCCCGAAAGACCCGGCAGCGGGAGTCGTTCTGAGAAGTGAAATTTCTTCCTCGCATTGCTTTGACAGATCGAGAAGTTCTTCTTTGAGAACTCCTTCGATGCCGTGCCAGCCTGCGTAGACTGTGTCAATTTCATCCATCTGCCGAGCAGTCTCGACAATTCCACGAACGGTGTTGTTGATCACCGCTGAAGGGCCGCCCGACTGGGCGACGATCATATTTTTACCCATCTCGATCGCTCGTTTTTACAGTTACTGACTGATTGTTGACAACAGAATAG
The DNA here is from genome assembly GCF_007744255.1 of Thalassoglobus polymorphus. Taxonomy (GTDB): domain Bacteria; phylum Planctomycetota; class Planctomycetia; order Planctomycetales; family Planctomycetaceae; genus Thalassoglobus; species Thalassoglobus polymorphus. Next base: position 1,003,604 of record NZ_CP036267.1, read on the forward strand.
ACTCCCCAGGCAATGCAGGGATGTCTTCATTTGATCGGTTTTTGACCATCACAACTGTCGTTGAACCACGATATTAGTGAATGAGAGATCGAATGTGAAACGCTGCGTCGGACGTATCAACAAAGAGGTGGGTGTCGATTGCGTGAGTGGTCGTCAACTAGTGCGACAGCGATCGCAATTTGCATTGTGGACTGACGCTGTGAAATTTAGAACTCGCCAAAGTCTAAAACGGGGACCTGTTAGGGGGGGACTGCACCGATGAAGTTTCGTCCACCAATGGCGGAGGTAGCAGCTAAGCGGAGATCGTTCCCTTCCGGTTTCAGGAAATCGGGGGATTTCGGGTCAGTGGTGAGGAACTTTACGTTTTCAGCGTCTGTTTTTCCGTTCTTTTTAAAGATGTTCAGCCAAGTGGAAGAGTCTTTCAAAGGACCTGTCGTCCAGTTGTTTTGAGTAGGGATTGCGGAGCCGGAGAAGTCTGCGAGTGAGACATTCTCTTCGTTCGTGGCGACTTCGGACTGTTGAACATTCACGAACAGGTTTTGAACGATGGAGTTTTCCGTGGAGGCGGAATTCGGTCCCGACTCAAAATTGATGCCACGAATAACATCATGAAATGTATTGTTCGCGATCATGAATCGAGTTGTTTCATGTGCTTTTCCGGCAAAGCTGATCCCCGAATGAGTTTTGTGAAAAATTGAGAGAGCAATTTCGATTTCTGTCGAGACTCCCTGATTGTTGGTAAAGAGGATTCCCTTAGCCATCGGGCCGAGAAATTCACAACCGATAATGTTCACCTGTCGCGTGTTCATAATTTCTGAATCAGAGAAGCGAATTCCGACGGCATTGTCGGAACTCCCCTCGAAGCGGCAATCCTGAATTGTTAATCGTTGGCTTGAAAGCCCTCCAGCCCCGATTGATTGGATCCCGGTCTCTGAGAGGTTCGTGAATGTGATGTTTGAGAGGGTGGTTCCGCTCAAATATCCAGACAATTCTGCACCAACAGGTTGGTTAGAACAGTCGATCACCAGATTCGAAATCGTAAGGTTTTCTACGGAATTGAGTACCAGACTCGAAGCGTCGCTTGCCTTGAGAACTGGAAACTCAGGTCCCTCTCCGGTAATGGTGAAAGGACTTGGGAAGCTGCCAAACCCAGAATTGTTGATCAAAATCGCATCGTCAAGAGTGTGCCCTTTGGCAATTCGGATTTCCTGAATCGAAGTCGGTTTGTCGCGATCAATAGTCAGGTATCGAATTGCTTCGCTGACCAGATTGAAGTCCCCTTTGGGGCCAACGTGGATGACGGTTCCAGTAATTTCCTTTTGAGGAATCTTGGACTCTGTTTCCGTTTCTGTTTTTGGTGGATTGTCCGAAAGGACCGGTACAGGTTCTTCTGGAGTGCGGGAAAGCTGGTAGATGACCCCGATTCCGGCCAACAGAGAGGTGATCACTAATCCGACGAAGAGCGGGCTGACACCCATTCGCTTTCGTAATTTCTTCCGTTGAGCCTGACTGCTGGCACGATGTGCCACAATTGACGACGGGTCAGGTGTCAAGACACTTGTTGCCGAATCTGAAGGATGCGGAGAGACTGGCTTGGGCTCTTCAACGACCTTCTTTTTGGCTGACTTGGAAGTCGAGGAACTCGATTGAGATGCGGGACTCGTTGGGGACTCAGCAGGGCCAGACTGTTGCAGATGTGTAAGGAAGTCGCTGATTGCTCCGTTGTCCTCCGAATCTTGCTCCGGTTTTGAAGGAAGATCATGAAGCACGAACGGTGAGGATTCCGTTGTTGCCGCAGTGGCTGGGTCAGCGAGCCAGTTCTCAAGTTCCTCAGCGACTTCTCCAGCGGTTTGGATTCGCTGTTCCGGGTCCTTGATCATCATTCGGTTGATCAATTCAGAGAGCGGCTTCGGGACATCATTTCGATACTGGCTCAGCGGCGGTGCATCTTTTGTTTGGTGAGCGAGCAGTCTCTGAGCGAGCGTTCCTTGATCGTAAGGAGGTTCCCCAGCCAGGAGAAAATAAAATGTACAACCCAAAGCGTAGATATCAGCGCGGGTATCAACCAGGTGGCTGTCTACAGCTTGTTCGGGGGCAAGGTAATCTGCAGTTCCGAGGACTTTTTCTTCATTCGCGACAGTCACGGAGAAGGCTTCCGGATCATCGTTGACCATCGCCAGTCCAAGGTCCATCAACTTGACGATGCCCTGTTCATCGACCAGAAAATTCCCCGGCTTCACATCCCGGTGAACCATTCCTGCGTCGTGGGCGTGCTGCAGCCCCAAGGCTCCTTGTCGGATGTAGTCGGCAGCTGTTCGTGGGTCGAGAGGCCCCTGCGATTTGATCAACTCGTAGAAGTTCTGCCCTTTGACATATTCCATCACCAGGAAATGGATTTCCATTTTCCCATCGGTGACGTGATCAACATCATAGGCCCGAACGATATTCGGGTGGTCAAGGGCCGCGACAGCTTGCGCTTCGCGATAAAACCGTGGAAGGTAAGATGTATCCGCGACAAGCTTATAGGGGAGAACTTTAACAGCTGTCTGCCGCTTCATCACGATGTGTTCCGCCAGATAAACGGAACTCATTCCGCCGCGACCGAGGAGGCGGAGCAACTTGTATTTCCCCAGGAAAAACCCTTTGTGTTTTCCTTTGAGAAGTTTCGAAGCGTGCCAGCTGGTAATCTTGCCGCTTTCCACAAGCGAATCTGCGAATGCCTCTGCAGTGACTTCAGTGGCCTGACTTGAGAACTGGTTCCAGCTTGTATTGAGCGTCGCTTCTTCCACGAGGCCACTCTGCTTGAGAGCGGAAAGAAATTTCTCGATTGGGGCGCTCGTCAAACTCATGACGTTGACATACTGGCTTTATGAAGGGAAATGGTTTCAGAGAGTCGATCAAGCTACTCTGATGTTACAAGGATAGGATGCCATTTCGTGTTCTGTATAGTCTTCCCTCGAAAGAAGTTTGGAAAGAGAGACAGAGCGAGATCGGTCGTTTGGTGAGTCCCGGTGCTTTCTCACATTTTTTTCATGAAAATGATGAATGAGTGCGAACTTTGGGACGATTCGAGATGTGAGCATGTTGCACGTTTGAGAACTCTCTGTCTCTGATCGCAGAGACCAGTTCGGGCTTCTTGTGGTTGTTGAACATTGACTGAGACTGGCTGAGACTGGCGGTTTACAATCGGCGATGAGATCACCCACCTTGAAATGCAGTTTTCCAGAGTTTTTCGCTGCTTGATTCATGGATTCCACCCATCCAGAATCACTTGAATGAACTCAGGGTCTGAGGCTGAATGGAGGTGACGAACAGTTGTAAGGCGTTTTCTTTTGGCCACAACTTGAAGAGTCGATCAGAAAAAAAGTGAATCAAGACGACTCCGAGAGCTTTGGCTGAGGTCCTAAATCTGTGTCATTACATTATTTCCGTTCATTTTTCTTTCCCATTTCACCGAAAGTGAGAAGAGACCTCTGGAAATCAGCGAACCTGCGGTCGATTATTGTCGTCCAACGATACTTGGTTCGCTACAATACGTGCACTTCTTTGACTCTCCTGGTTGGAAGGTCTAAATAAGTGAACCTGTAGACATCGATTTCTGTCCTTGGCAAATCGGTGAGATGAGATTCCTGGAAGAAAGTTTGAGCCTCCTCCTCTGGGAGTGTAGGTCGAACAGTCTGTCGGGAATCGAATATTCGTGATGACTAATTGAGAACTGGTCCTGAAACCTGAGTTGGCACTCTCAAACATTGAGAATGTGTGATTTTCTCTGGAGTTTTCGGACTGATTCAAAATTGTGATCACAAAACGAAATTGTGTGCTCGCTGACTCGTTATGAGAATTGCAAAACGGGTCGAGTCTTTGAAACTATTAGGTCTGGATTAAGTCTGACTAAGCATTTGAGAAAAGGCAGAACAGTGTCGACCGCGACTGAATCGAAAACGGAACAAATCACCATGACCGGTGCGGATATTCTTGTCGAATCACTTATTCGTCAGGGCTCCGAGTCCGTATTCGCCTATCCCGGCGGGGCAAGTATGCCTCTCCACCAGGCGTTGCGAAAGTGCCGCGACCGCATCCGAACAATCCTTCCCCGTCACGAACAGGGTGGAGGGTTCGCTGCTCAAGGCGTTTCGCGAACGAGTGATCAAATCGGCGTTTGCATGGCGACGAGCGGACCGGGAGCGACCAATCTCGTCACCTCGCTGGCAGATGCCAAGATGGACAGCGTCCCGATGATCGCTGTCACAGGTCAGGTTTCGCAAAAAGTGATCGGGACTGATGCGTTTCAGGAGACGCCGATCGTTGAGATCGCCCGCGCGATCACGAAGCATCATTATATGATCACTGCTGACGATCCTGATGATGAGGAATCGGTTCAGGAAGCGTTGCGAAGTATCCCACGAATTGTGAAAGAAGCGTACTTCGTTGCTCGCACCGGTCGACAGGGCCCAGTCCTGATCGATTTCCCAAAGAACATTCAAATTGCGGTCGCAGAATCGGATATCGACTACGATCCGCCAATGTTCTTGCCTGGGTATCACCCCGAAAGACGAAAAGTTGCGCAGGAACAAGTGAATCAGGTGATCGCTGCCATTCGCCGATCGAAGAAGCCGATTCTCTATGTTGGAGGAGGATGTATTGCCTCTGACGCAGCAGGTGAATTGACCAAGTTCGCAAAACGCGCAAACATTCCTGTCACCATGACTTGCATGGGGCTGGGTGCCTTTCCAGGAGACGATCCGCAGTCACTCCACATGCTCGGAATGCACGGAACAGTTTACTCGAACTATGCAGTCGATGAAGCGGATCTGTTGCTCGCCTTTGGGGTGCGGTTCGATGATCGCGTGACCGGAAAGTTGGACGAATTCGCGAAGCACGGGAAAATCGTGCATGTGGATGTTGATCCATCTGAAATGCACAAAAATAAAGAAGCTCACATTCCTGTGATCGCCGATTTGAAAGTCTTCCTCGAAGCTCTTAACGAGTCCTTCACCGACGAAGACATTCCGGAAACCGATGAATGGTGGACGCAAGTCAATGAGTGGAAAGAGAAGTATCCACTCAAATACGCGGACGCAGGAGACTTCATTCTGCCTCAATACGCCATTGAAGAACTTTGGCGACAAACGGTTGAAAAGGATCCTTACATCTGCGTTGGTGTCGGACAGCACCAGATGTTTGCCGCTCAGTTCTACAAATTCCGCAAGCCGAATCACTGGTTGTCCAGTTCAGGGCTGGGAACGATGGGTTTTGGTCTGCCGGCAGCTATGGGAGTGCAAGCGGCTCACCCCGATTCACTCGTTGTCGATATCGACGGCGACGGCTCGATCCTGATGAACATTCAGGAACTGGCGACATTGCACTGTGAAAAACTGCCAGTCAAAGTCTTGCTCTTGAACAACCAGCACTTGGGAATGGTCGTTCAATGGGAAGATCGGTTCATGGATGGAAGACGAGCAAACACTTATCTGGGACCAGTTGATCACCCTGAAGCGTTGGGTGAAGGAGAGGGCAGTCACTACGAAGAGACCTACCCGAACTTCGTTCAAATGGCGCAAAGCTTTGGACTTCAAGCAAAACAGGTCCGCAGCAAGAAGGAATTCCCAGCTGCCCTGAAAGAAATGCTCGAAAGCGACGGAGCCTACGTGCTCGACGTTGTCTGTCCATATCAAGAACACGTGCTGCCGATGATCCCCAGTGGCGGAACGGCTCGCGACATTATCATCGACTAAGCATTGTCGACTGAACTGTTTTTTAGACTTTGATTCTATTGCGACGGGACTCACATTCCGTCGCAATAGTTATTTTAAGCAGCTCAATTTGCAGCTCAAGTCCATTCAACGGTGCGATTCAGAGGATGACCTCGCAAGAGAAATCGATTTACTTTCAGTCCACGATAAGAATTTCTGTTGACGCCGCCGATGCCTCAGCGTAGCATCACGCGATACTCAATCGAATTTTGATACAAATTCAATGATCTCTCACTGCAATCAACTCGAAAAAACAACCGCTCCACAGCACGACACTCCGTGCAGTGGCGGAAGTTTCTTTTATTCGTTTTGGTTTAGCTACCGGGGCTCCCGGGGTTGGTAGTGGAGATCGTTTAGAACGACGAAACAAATCAAGACCCTGGTCCCCATGTGGATTCAGGGTCTTTTTTTGTTTCAAGACAATTTTTGCTTTGAACTCAGCTGAGCCGATGCTCGAAAACTGAAATTTCCAACGACAAACAACACCTTCGCTGCAAAGGCGAGACCTGGAGTAGAACAATGATCATTGTCATGAAACCCAACCCATCACGAGAAGTCGTTCAAGGGATGGTCGAACGCGTTGAAAAGATGGGGCTTAAGGCCCATGTGATTGAAGGGACCGAACGAACTGTGATTGCAGCAGTTGGGGATGACCGCAAAGGGAACAAGGCGGTTTTCGAATCCTACGAGGAAGTCGAAAAGGTCATGCCTATTCTCGCGCCGTACAAAATCGCGAGTGTCGAAACCAAGCCAGAGTCAACTGTCATCAAGGTTCGGGATCTCGTCATCGGCGGGGGAACTGTCGGGGTGATCGCTGGACCGTGTTCAGTTGAAAGTGAAGAGCAAGTCATGGAAACAGCTCGGCAAGTGAAAGCAGCCGGAGCAAAAGGGCTACGCGGGGGAGCTTTCAAACCTCGGACAAGTCCTTACTCATTCCAGGGGATGAAGGAAGAAGGGCTCAAACTTCTGGCAGCAGCCCGCGAAGAAACCGGACTCGCGATCGTCACCGAAGTGATGACGCCTCATCATGTCGAGCTTGTTGCTGCATACACCGATGTTCTTCAGATCGGTGCGAGGAACATGCAGAACTACCACTTACTTCAGGCTGTGGGTGAAGTTCGCAAGCCGATTTTGCTCAAGCGTGGAGCCTCAGCCAGCATGGATGAGTTCCTGCTGGCTGCCGAATACATCCTTGATCAAGGCAATCAGGAAGTGGCACTTTGCGAACGGGGAATTCGAACTTTCGAAACACATACAAGATTCACGCTTCCGCTTGCTTCGGTTCCTTACTTGAAAGCTCGCACACATTTACCGATCGTCATCGACCCCAGCCATGGAACCGGTGTGGCCTCGCTGGTGACTCCGATGTGTCGAGCCGCTGTCGCTGCCGGAGCGGATGGCTTGATCATCGAAGTCCACCCCGATCCGAAAAATGCAGCGAGCGATGGTGCTCAGTCGTTGACACCAGAAGTTTTCGCGGCCGCTATGGAGCAATGCCGCAAAGTTGCAAATGCACTCGATCTGAATATGTAGTTAAAGGAGATGTCGTAGAACGATTTCGTGTTCCGGTGTTTGCGAGAAACACTTTTCGTATGATGAATCGCAGCCTCCTGCGAGGCGGAGCGCGAACATCATTTCCGAAGATGAACTCACCCCACAGTTCCAGTGTGGGGTCTTCAAGAGAGAACCATGAAGAACATTCGCTGTCTGCTCACCGAAGAAGAAATTGCTGAAGCTGTCGCTCGCCTCGGGAAACAGTTGACTCAGGAGTACTCAGGTCGTGAGTTGACGATTCTCGGCGTTCTGACTGGGAGTATTGTTTTAGTGACCGACTTGATGCGGCGAATCGAAGTGCCGCACCAACTCGGTTTAGTTCAAGCTTCCAGCTATCGAGGAAAAACAACCGAGGCGGGTGAGTTGCGAATCAATCTTGATTTTCTACCAGAGATTCGAGGGCGCGACGTCTTGCTCGTCGACGACATCTTCGACACGGGGCAAACACTCAGCCGCATCTCAGAACAGCTCGAATTGTTTGAGCCGAAGCGAATTCGTTCGGCGGTTCTGCTTTGGAAAAAGTCGCGCACCCAAGTCGATTTGGTTCCCGACCATTACTGTTTCGACATCCCTGATGAATTCGTCGTCGGTTACGGCCTGGACTACAACGGAGAATACCGAAACCTGCCTTACATCGGAGTGATCGAAAATCAGGTGTCATGAAAGCGATCTTCAGGGGCACAGCACTCGTGCAGCTTTTGAATTCGTTCGCAGGTTCTGTCTCGTGGCATCAGCGTATGGATTTATGAAAACGTACTTCGCGGGCACACGATAGGGCAAACTGCTCTAGTTTTTGAGTGGTCCGTATGTGGCAGTCATCGTCATTCCATAAGCTTCTCCGACTTTGTAGTCGGGAATGAACCATTCGAAGTCCCAAGCTGGGTTTCCCTGTCCGCCGCCTGAAGGGGACTGGACCATGTAAAGGTTTTTGCTGTCAGGAAATGTTTGTGTGAAAGCCAGGTTGTCGCGAAGTCCGTAATAACTCGCCTCGGTGTAGACAAACTTTGAGCGATTCAGCACAAGAGTGAGCGGGAAGTCCTCGTTAACCTTTGGTAACCAGGTTGTTCCTTTTGCGACATGAACGGATTCCACACCATGTTGAGGCGTAACGGCTCGGATCATTCTGGGTGATCCACCGTCGACCGGTTCACCACGAAAGTAGATCGCTTTGTCCTCAGGGGCATTGATGTAGCTTGCCCAGAAAAGCCCGATATATCCGTGCTGAAAAGTCTCCGCTCGTGGGATGCACTCGAAAGTGTATTCAATTGTGCCGTCCTGCTTCAGATGATACCGGCCACAGCTTTCAAGTTGAAAGTTCCCGGTCGCAGGCTGATAAAGTTCAACGGTTGAGGCATCAATCACTCGCAATTCCATAGGGAACTTTCGTGGTTCGAATTTTTCGATCAGATTCTCTTTGGTTCCGTCGTGGATATGTTCAAAGTTAAGACCAGCGTAGCTTGCGACAAACAGGTTCTCTCCATTCTTGCGGTGCTTCAGCGATGCGATCCCATTGTAGCCCGCTTTATGTCCCGGCAATTCAGGGATGTCGACAGCTTCGTTGTCGACAATGATTGCTGTGATCTCCGCGGCCTTCAGCGTCACATGATGCTCCTTGGGAACGCGATATGTGACGGTCTTGTTGGTTAAGCTTGTTACGTTCTTCGCTGCTTGCGGATGTGCAGCCGAAGCGGAAATTGAAAGGGTGCAGCTGGCAATAGCAAAAAACAGTTTCACGATGTTCTCTCCCGTTCGTCAGTGTTGGCTTCGTTCTCTGTCACGGCTTCAATCTTCTGAGCTGCTGTGTACAGTAACCGAATAAGAAGACTGAGCATGACGAGTACGATCGTACCGATCAAGAACGGATTGTTCAGGAGTGATCGAAAGTCGACCGGGGCAGGCGGGATCGCTGTGAGATCACGCTCCAGTGGAGAACCGGTGGAAACGGTGACTGTCGGGATGTTTTTGGACAGGGCTGCCTCGATCGCGGCAGTGTCGAGTCTTTCCTGCTGATGAGTTTCATCCCCATAGAGCAGCGAATACTTCTGATTTGCTTCAGCGATGAAGACCACTTCATCGACGTTTCCGTACGCTTGAATTTTTTGGAACACCAACGGGGGACTGTCCTGGTTCTTGATGATCAGACGCAAGTGTCGATGCCGCGTTGGCTGAAATTTCAGAGAGAGTTGTTCTTCCTGGAGTTGTTGAAATTCAAACCGTTTCAATGATTGACTGGCAAGCTGATGAAGCTGTTCGGTCTCACCATTATGAGTTCCAACTTGAAAGAGCGTCGAACTTCGTTGGAAGTTTCGTGATGGCGTCTCGATGGAAATTTCCGTAAGCGGTTCCCCATTTGTGAAGATGTCGATCACGCTGTCCTGAGTCTCTTCGTCCTGAGAAATTTTCGTTTCAACGAGTTGATACGGATGGTCATCAATCACGTGATAGGTCGTTTTGATTTCATCTGTCCAGAGTTGGAGGCCATCGATTCGAAATGCTCGTTCCTCAATCGTCTTGCGAATTGTTTGAGAAAGTTCTTCATTGCCACGGAGCGTTTTTGTGAGTTCAAACAGTTGTGATTGTTGCTGGTTTGTTGGCTGATCGATGGTAATCAGGAATCGGCGTGCTGGTGAGCGCGCAATCGGGATGCGTACGTTTCTGACATCCATGAAGCGGGAATAATCAAAGATTACCGCGTCATTCACGATGTTCGTTTCTGTTCCTGAATTATCAATCGCGAAGACTTGAACGCTCTGCTCAAAATTCTTCAGAGGAGTAAGGATGGTGATGCCGTCCAGTTGTGGATCGTCCTTGTTGAGTTCGAAACGGATTTCGAGGCCAACCTCTTTAACAGGTTTGAGCGAGATGTTTTTTGCCGGCCATGTTTTAGTGACCTTGTGAGAACTCTCCTTCTTTTGTTTTCGAATCAGGAACGGGATCAGCTCTCCTGTTGAGTCCTGGATTGCGATGTCGTCCAGGGACTCTTGGGTCTTCTGATAAATATCGGAATCGAGAGGAACAGCTAGGAGTTCCTCCTCTTTGAGGGAACTTGTATCGATCTCGCGAGACCACTGAAGTCTCAGTTGATGTTCATCGCCAATTGCAGGACTGGCAATGAGCAGGACGAGCAGGAGGCACGTTTTATTCATGAGTCATTTCCGTGTTCTCGTCTTCAGTGATAAAGGTCGAACGATATTTCAAGTATAGGAAGGAACCACACAGCACGAGGATTCCGAGCAGGATAAAGGCGACGATACGATAAATCTGATCGAGCGAATCGAGGTCGAACAGAAATACTTTGAACGCCACAGTGACGAACAGAATCAGTCCGGTGTAGCGAGAGTTGCGGCGGTTTTGTTGAATTCCATGCAACAACATTGAGAGAGCAAAGACCGTCCAGAGGATTGAAATTCCACCCGCTCGTAAATCGGGGATGAAGTGATACAGGAAGGTGTTCAGCTCTAAAGTGGAAAAGACAAACAGTAATCCGGTCGCGATCCAGGAGAACTGTTGAGAAAGTGAGACGTCATCACTCTTTCTTCGAAAGAGAGTTCCGGCAAAGACGAGGAAGCCAATGATCACGCCAAAGTCGAGAAGCCGCATCAAGCCTTCTGCGGGATTGTACAGTTCTCCCTGATACAAGAAGTTCTGGTTTAAGTGCCAGGAGTTCAAGTCAAACAGAAAGAGTTTGAGCATTGTTCCAGCGATGAAACAGAACAGTACAGATTTTATGATTGAATTCGGTTTATTGAGAAGCTCATAAACAAGGAATAAGCACATCCCGACCCATATGACGGTGAGCATCGGCATCTTCATCAGTGGAAGAAGATCACCAAAGACGGTGTTGACCTCAAGGTGCAGGTAGAGAAACAACATCCCGATCCCGGAGAACATCGCCAGCCGCATCGCACTATTTTCACGGACCCAATCGGAGATGTCATTCGCTCGATCCATGATTTGATTTTCCTCTTCGAGATCTTTATTCAAAATCCGGTACGCGAGGCCAAACGAAGTGATCGGCAGACCGAACTGAATGAACCGTTCGAGCATCCCAAAGGCGTACTCGTTCCAGTCGAGGGGAGAACTGGTTCGGTCGAGGTAACTGTTTGGTAAGTCGACAAATCCAACGCGGAACAGAACAATTGCATACAGGGCATATGCAGCATGACGGAGGAAGTGGCTGTTCAACTTTCCAGCGATCCAAAGCACGACGAGAGCTTGAAGTGACCAACTCACCGTGATCCATTCTGATGAAAGCAAGATCGGCATCGTGATCGCAACAAAGAATGCAGACAACCCAAGAAAGCTGATCATCAATTCACGGTCAAGAACCTTCTTGATGAGGGCGTAGTAAACGTGAGCTGCATAGAAGACTGCCAGACCCAGAGAAATGCTGGCAACCCATTCACGAGTAAAAGCACCTTCAACCAACCAATATCCGATTGAGAAATAGAGGCCCGCGTTGGCGAACAGAACCAGGACATCGAGCAGATTCGATTTCTGTTTCATTCGCAGATTGTAAATGAAAACCATTGTCGAGAAGGTCGCGAAGTTGACTGTGAGAAACGGCATGACTTCCCAGAAGTTCGCTGTCTGGTAATCCTTCAACCCCATGATGAAAAGTGAGTAATGGCATGCTATTGCAAGATAACTGAGGAGCGGCCAGTCCCTCCATCGACAGACCGACAAAACACCCACAGCCAGGATCGTCATGTAACCGTATAAGCCCAGTAGGTTGACGTCGCCAGTCGAGAGAAGAATCGGTGTCCCGTATCCTCCGAGTACACCGATGATGGCGACCAGTAGAGAACGAAAACGAACTGCCACCCAACCGCTGAGCGTTGTTATGACAATCATGGCTGCGAAGGCGACTGGCATTTCCACCAGATGATAAAATCCGTGTGACGCAAAGGCCGCCAGATAGAGAGCGACAACACCGGCTCCCATGAGGCCCTGGCCGATGAGCCGGAACTGTCCTGTCAACAGTCGCGTTCCGCCAATCAAAAGACCAAGCCCAGCTACGACAGCCATTCCGACACGGCCAACTGGGCTGATCAAATCATGTTCGACGGAGTACTTCAAAAAGAATCCGATTCCGAAGACAAGCAGCAAGATCCCAAGACGTAACAGCCACTGGCTGGCAATTGCAAATTCAGTAGAGACCCCTTTGGGCATGTGCTCTTCACCGACAATGATCCAATTCCAGATTTTCCCCATGGCCTCTTTTGCAGTCGATTCGAACTGGCTTGGCTTACGTGATTGAGGCGGTGGAACAGGTTTGAAGGTCGCAACTTTAGGAGAAGTCGTTTTCTGTTCAGTTGGAGTTTCCTTGACGGGAGTTTCCTTGAGAGGTGATGAAGATGAAGTTGCCTCTGCTTTTGAGTGTTCGACTGGCCTGGCTTGCTTGGGGGGCTCTCGATCGGGGGCGGATTCACGAACTTGTGTTGGCGAGATATGTGTGGGGGGAGGTGTCGATTTCTGAGCATCTACTTCCTTGAGAGATGGCAGCTCAGGGGGATGGGAGAGCTGCCCATCGAAATGATCCCGCAGGTCATGAAGAGCTTTTGCCATTCGGCGTTCGAACGTTTCTTGATGTTCTCTGAGTGCACTGATTCGGGCCAGTATGATCAACGGAAGTACGAAGACGCCAATGAAAAGAATGAACGCCAAAAATGCTAGAAGTTCTTCCACGATTCGATTCCTCAAATGTGTCAATCTTAGCGTATGACCATACTCGACCACTCAGACTTACGCTCTCAGGCGAGAAGAATCGCAACAGGTCACGCGCAATTTTCTCATTTTACGATTGTTTTTTGAGCGAATTTCGCGTTCAGTTTCTCGAAAAAGAGCAGGTCTTTACATGGAAAGTACTCTTCGCGACTACAAGAGGGGGAAACTGATCCAAAATTCAGGAGAGTAGAGCCGATTGGTGTGGCGATCTGTTGCTGAGAACGATTATTACGACTTACCAAGTCTTCAAGACAGACGAGTAATCGGTCTTGAGTCAGGGCAAATCCCAGTTTTTGTGCTTGCGTACAGCCTCGTGATGGGCAGTCTCTGGAGTCAGGAAAGCGATCTTCACGGGCCCGAAAAGCATTGAAGATGCTCGACAGCAAATCCCAATTTTGGTGCTTATGTACAGCCTCGTGGTGGGCAGTCTCTGGAGTCAGGAAAGCGATCTTCACGGGCCCGAAAAGCATTGAAGATGCTCGATAGCAAATCCCAATTTGGTGCTTACGTACAGCCTCGTGGTGGGCAGTCTATGGAGTCAGGGAAGCGATCTTCTCGGGCCCGAAAAGCATTGAAGATGCTCGATAGCAAATCCCAATTTTGGTGCTTACGTACAGCCTCGTGGTGGGCAGTCTCTGGAGTCAGGGAAGCGATCTTCACGGGCCCGAAAAGCATTGAAGATGCTCTAGGAAACTCGTTCTTCGTTGGAAGGTTCTTCGCGGATGAGACGAAATGGAGCTTGATCGCCTGTGTTTTGGGGGTCGGGTTGTTGGGGGACTTCTTCGACGGTTGGCCAGGCGACTGGGCTATGGAGTTGGATGCGAATGATCTTGCGTTCTGTGGCTTCCAGGACCGTAAATTGAATTCCATTCCAGTCGAAGCGTTCCCCGGATTTGGGGACACGTTCCAGTTCTGAGAAGACGAGTCCACCAAGAGTGTCGAAGTCTCGGTCCTCAGGAAGTTCGAGATCAAACATATCGTTCATCTCGTCGATGTGCATTCTGGCATCGACTAAGAGCGTATGTGGATCGAGCCACTCGATGCGGTCGTCTTCATGCTCGTCAAACTCGTCTGCAATTTCCCCAACGATCTCTTCGAGGATATCTTCAAGAGTAACGAGCCCGGTGACTCCGCCATACTCATCAAGCACGATCGCCAGATGCAAACGCTCCTGCTTCATGCGGTTGAGCAACGTGTCGATGGAGTTCGTTTCCGGAACGTAAAAAGCTTCGCGGACAATTTCTTTTAATGAGGCTGCATCGTTTCCGTTTCCGATATGTTCCAGCAAATCTCGGGCATACAAGATTCCGATGATGTTGTCGGCAGAGCCTTCAACAACTGGGATACGCGAGTGTCCCGCTTCAAGAAGTTGAACTCGAGCTTCTCCCAGGGAAGATTCGGCCTGGATAGAAATAATGTCGGTCCGGGGAGTCATGACCGCGCGAACGTCTTCTTGGCGCAGTTCCATCACACGGTGAATCATTTTACCTGCGCGAGACTCGAGGATTCCTTCTCGTTCGCCTTCATCGACCACGCTTTGAATTTCTTCGGTGAGGGTTTCAATGTTCTCTGGAGTGGGGTCTTGTCGGCCTGCCATGCGGTGGACGAATGTGTCGACTCTTTGACTGACAGCCAGCAGTGGCTTCGAAAGGCGAATGGCGACAGCGATAACGGGCCAGGTGTGAAAGAGTAAATACTCAGAGACAACCCTGGAAATCGTCCAGGGGAAGACCCACAAGCAAATCCAGATTCCGAATGAGACCAGAGCGAGGTCTGACCAGATCATCGAATTGGTGATGACGTCGACATCGTGATAGCGTTCAATTGAACCGAGCAGCAGGGCGATGCAGAGCGTTACAAAGCGGAGTGTTTCGGCAACCTGAACTGCGACTTCGTCGTCACGAAGAATGATGCCGAAGCGATCGTCGTCCTTTTGAAGTCGACAGACGAATGCCAATCGAGAACGCAGAAAATTGCGCAGACTTTCACTGACGACTGAGAAAAAGATGCTCAGTAAAAAACAGCTGACAATGAGAATCGGATTGAGCACGATTAATCGATTTGTAATAGGATTCAGAGCGTCACCACGTTGGGGACGCAATCAAGGTTCGGAATAGATTCAATCAAGGCCGCGTGACCTCCATTAAAATATCTCTATGTGTAGTGTGGCGTGAGGTTCCAGAATTTCAAGATCGCTTGCTCTCGTTGCCGCATGATTGCTTTCTCTGAATCCGTTTGGTCGTCATATCCGCACAGGTGAAGTAGACCATGAACGATGTACAATCGTAATTCGTCAAGTGGATCCCATTGGTATGTCGTGGATTCGCGAATTGCTGTTTCCACGCTAATCACAAGTTCTCCGTCGAGGTGTGAATCTGATCCTTTGAGCAATGGCTCAGAATCCTCGTCTGTTGTGCCGCCGCTGGAATCGTAGAGGAAACTGATGACGTCGGTCGGATAGTCGTGTTGCAGGTGTTCCCGATTGACGGTGTGAATCGATTTGTCATCAATCAGGGCGACCACGATCTCTGCACTTGCGACGTTTTGTGCTGTCAACGTTTGGGTCACTGCGTCATGGACAAGAGAATCATGGACTGGCAGTAACTGTTGATTGTTTGACAGATGGATCTCGAACATCATTCTTTTTTTTGGCATCGGGGGCATCGGGGTATTTGATACGTCCGTGATAAATTCCGATCAGAGATTTAATCACTGAATCCTGAATCTTGCGGATGTCGGACATATTCAGTTTGCACTCGTCGAACTGGCCATCCAGGAGTCGTCGCATCACGATCCCATCGACGAGTGATTCGATCCGTTTTGGTGTTGGCTCGGTGAGTGTTCGGCATGCACTTTCACAGGCATCTGCAATCATCATCACGCCGGTTTCGGGCGTTTGTGGCTTGGGACCGGGATACCGGAAAGAAGCTTCTTCAGCGTCCGTTTTGTGGTCGGGTTGGCCTTCGACTTGCTTTGTCGCTTCCCGGAAGAAATATTCGACCAGAGTCGTCCCGTGGTGTTGTTCGATGAAGTCGATTAACGGCTGTGGAAGTCCATATTGCTTGGCTAAATCAACACCATCTTTGACATGCCCAATGATGATGAGTGTACTCATCGCGGGGTTGAGTTGATTGTGCAGGCTTTGTGAACTGTCTTGAATGTTCTCGATGAAATACTGCGGCTTCAGCATTTTGCCGATGTCATGGAAGTACGCGCCTACACGCGCGAGAAGTCCATTCGCACCGATTCGCTCGGCTGCTGTCTCGGCAATACTGGAGACAGCGATCGAGTGGTTATATGTCCCCGGAGCGCGGCGAACGAGATCTTGTAACAAGGGGTGGGAAGGGTCGCTGAGTTCGAGGAGCGTCATGTCGGTGACGACACCAAATGCGTTTTCGATAAACGGTAAACTGCCTGCGACGAGGTACCCCGCGACGAGACAGAGAACGGCTCCTTTAGCGTTCATCACCAGAAACTGTGTGTCCTGCAGCACTTCGCTGATCGATTGATTTTCGATGATGGCAATTCCACAACCCACGACAAAATAGGTGAGGGCGGAAAGCGAACTCGTTTTGATGAGCGTTGATCGCGAGGAAACACGTTTCAGTGGAATGATCGCAGCTGTGACCGTCGACATCAAAACCAGAAACTGATTGAACTGCCCGGTCGTCGACATGGTGAGTAACAGCGCCAGCGAAAACGCCGTGATGGTCGCCAGAATTTGATTGTAAGCAACTGAAAGCAGCAGGACCGTTGTCATTAAAGGGACGATCTCGGCACGGAGCGGATCAAACGAGACGATGCGACCAATGTAGGCTGTCGCGATAATGGCAACCCAGAACGTGATCAGGTAGCGTTCGTCATTAGCGATCCGGGGTTCATTCTTGATGATGTAAAAACCGTTGAGCAAGGTGAGTACAAGAATCATCACCAGGACGACGCCCATCCGCGTCAGTCGGGCTCCGTTTCCGATTTCTTTCTCAGCTGCTTTATACTCATCCTCGAGCAACGCCAATCTCTTTTCATCGATCACTTCTTGAGGGTTGACGAGCAGATCCCCCTTCATGTATCGCTCAAGTCGAGGGTCGACCTGATCGCGAGCGAAGGCTTTTTCAGTCGTTGTTGCAGCTTGGTCGTAGCGTAATGTGGGCGAGACTCGCTCAAGAAGCCAGTTGACGATCGCTGGCCGGATTTGCGGTTTCAGGGTATGGAAGATTTCCCATGAGTAACCCATTTGCCCCGCTTCATTCAATTGATCCTGCAGGCGAACGCGAGGCAGAAGGACAGTACGCCCGGTTTCGAGGTCGTCGTCCTCTTTGACAATCAACAGCCGTTTGTCGGGAGTGATATCTCGCTTGCGGACGACTTCGGCAGAGATGATGCCAGTATCCATGATCGGTTGGATGAATTCTCCAAATTCATCGACCATCGATTCGATACGGGTCTCCGCCATTTTCATATCTGGGCCGACAATCGCAGCCCGGAGGATCGCAAAGCGTTCTTTGGGGGAACCGACATCGTACCACTCGGCGGCCTGGATGTTTTTCTCTTCGTCGGTGGCCGGGTCAATCAGTCCGAAGTCACTTCGTGTGCGTAAACTGACCTGGTCGACAGATTGAACAGCAGCGAGTTCTCCCAGTGACGCTCGCAGTTCTTCCGGGAGTGATTCTAAAGCTCGTGGGTTATTTCGAAACACGAGTGGGACGGCATCTTCAGCCCGTTGCTTGGCGAGTTCGGTCCCTTCGACATCGATTCGTTCAAATTCGATTTTGGCGGCGATGCCATGTTCAGCGTAGTCACCTTGTCGATACGAAAATGGGGCTTTCCAAGATTGGAGCGCGACCATCAATAAGACGATCGCAACCATCGATATTCCGAATCGAAGTTGCAAGCTTTGATTGTGGAGCAGATTCAGCAGGCGCGAACGGAGCGTTTCCGGACGGCTTAGACCGACCGATTTTGAAACGCGACGACGTTTTTGACCTAAACCAAACATGGCAATGTCCTTGTTATGATGAATTCATAACAAGTGGTTCCTTCGTTTATGATTTCGAGATTCGATTGGAGTGAGACGGTTGTTCGTATGCCTGCACGATTTCTCGGACCAATCGGTGCCGGACAATATCCGAACCTGAAAGTTCCACGACGCCCACACCTCGAATCTGACCGAGACGGCGGATTGCGTCGTCAAGTCCTGACTGGACGTCTTCGGGCAAATCGGATTGTGTGGCGTCTCCAGTGACGACAATCTTTGAACCTTCTCCCATGCGGGTCAGGAACATTTTCATTTGGGTGATCGTCGTGTTTTGTGCTTCATCAAGAATGATGAAAGTGTCGTTGAGAGTCCGACCTCGCATGAATGCTAACGGGGCTATCTCGACGACATCGTTTTCCATATACAGGCGGACCTGTTCGAAGTTGAGCATATCGTTCATGGCATCGACTAACGGACGCAAGAACGGATTCACTTTGGCCATCATGTCGCCAGGGAGGAAGCCCAGCTTCTCTCCAGCTTCGACAGCCGGTCGTACAAGCACAATGCGGCGGACCTTTTCGGAACGTAGAGCATTCAAAGCCATCGCCACTGCGAGATAGGTTTTCCCACAACCGGCAGGGCCTTTGCAGAAAATGAGATCTTCTTTGCGGATCTTGTCTACGTACTCCTTCTGTCCTTCCGACTTGGGTTGGATACGTTTGGCTTTTTCAAACAGGTCGATGGATTCGGCAGTGACGGGGACTGTCGTATTTCCCCGCTCCAGGATTCGACGAACAACGGCCTCGTGAGCAATTCCATCTCGTTTGATGGTCTCCCGAAGTTGTTTGAAGGCACCGGTGGTGCTTTCAACTTGTTCATCAGTCCCCTCGAGAACAATTGTATCCCCACGTAGCACGATTGTTGCACCGAGGGATTCTCGAATTTGGCGGAGATGGCTGTCACCTGGTCCAAAAAGCAGGCGCGCTTCATCAGAATGAAGTAATGGAATTGTCGCAGTCGCGTGGGACATTCAGTTGGCCAATAAGAATTTCACAGACAGAACAGGGCACAATGCAGCCGTTTACGGAACTTCCTGAAATCAAAAAGGTCTCTTTGAACTCAGGGATGTCTTAGAGCGGGTGTCATAGGATTCGGTTCACTGAAAACGACCAGGAATTGGGGGGCATCGAAGAAAATAGGAGCTCCTTTCGATGTGTGTTCAGTTTTGTTCCCCAGTCGCACGTATGGGGGGTCTGTGGTCTCGGGAGCCTCAACAAATTGGAGACATCAAAGTTCGACGCGACAACTGGAATTTTATCCCCTCTTCATGAGGTTGGAAAGGAGCTTTCATGGAATTTGAACAGATTGGAAACCGACTCAAGATCCACGCCTCTGGAGATTGACAGCCTCGATCCGGGTTGCTCTCAGCTTTGGCATCCAAGATGGCTTATTTGAGTTTTGCACTCATTGAACATTTTCTATGCGTGACGTTCCCATGATGGAGTGATATGACGATAAAAAAATGGCACGGTCGAAGTTCGACCGTGCCACCTGGGCTTTTAACATTCTCGTCAGTTGAGTGCAGTCTTGTCAGTGAGAGTCGACTGCATTGATTGAATTGGTGTTCGCGTTCTGCTTCTTGGCGAACTGCAATTTTACGGAGTGGCGATGTTTCCGTTGAAATCGCCAGCTGCGTTCGATGTGGATGTGTTTGGCGAAACTGTGCCCGTGACTGTTCCACCTGCAGTTGTGTTGTAGTCAAAAGCGGTGTTGCCGGTCGCGGTGTTGTTTACGAAGTCTCCTGTGAAATCGTTACCGATGTCGAAGAAGATTCCATCGTCGCCGTTCATGTTGGCTGTGTTGCCAAGCATGGCGTTCATTACGTCGCCCACATTTCCAGTGAAGTCGTTGTCAGCTTCGACAAAGATTCCGACGAGGTTTCCGTTGGCAATGTTCCCGGTGAGATCACTGTTGATGTCTAACAGGTTGTCGATGCGAATCCCGGCCAACCCGTTTCCGTTTCCAGTGTTGCCAGCGACATCCCCGACGAAGCTGGTGAACAGTGGTAATCCGGTTACATGAACACCGTTCAGGTCGTTATTGTTCGCACGGTTATTTGTGATGTCTCCCGTGATTGTTCCTGATGGTGTCGCAACTGTGAGCCCATGCCGATTATGGTGGGTGTCGTTGTTGTTCACTGTTGTGAAGATGTCACCGTCCGAAACGATTTGGATTCCGAAGTCAGCGTTTCCGGTTGCCATCATGCCGTCGACTCCAGCGGTGTTGCCATCGACAATGAGGGAACTCATTGCTGTCCCGATGGAAACTCCCTCGACAACAATTCCGCTCCCAACGATCCCGGTACCGTTTCCGTTGGCGATGTTATTGAGAATTGATCCGCGAATATTTTCACCACGAATCCAGATTCCATTTTCTCCGTTACCGTTTCCGGCGAGGCCAGCGGTGTTGTTGGAGATGATTGAGGTGACGTCACCAACGTTATTGCCATCTGAATCGGCAGTGATGACGATTCCGTTCATCGCATTTCCGTTTGCAGTATTGTCATCGATCAAGCCTGAGATGTTGTTCGCTGCGGTGATCACTAACCCATTCGAGGTCGAGCTATGTGATGAGATGTTTTCGGTCACCTCGCCCAAGACGTTTTCCCCACTAATGAAGATCCCGTCGCCCCCATTTCCGTCCGCCATCATCATGGCATCGAAGCCGACAATATTGTTCGAAACGTCAGCGTTGAAGTCACCTGTCCCGTCTCCATCGGCATCTGCCTGAAGCTTGATGCCGCTGCCACCGTTGCCGAAGGCAAGGTTGTTGTCGAAGAGGCCATCGATGTCGTTGTCAGCTGCAATTGAGAGACCAGTCAGGTCGTTTCCGGAGAATGTGTTTCCGGTCACCTCACCATCGAAGTCTCTACCTGCGAAGATTTCCGCACCATCTTCGTCGTTGTTGACAAACGTGTTTGTCGTGAAGTCGGCAAGTATGTCGCGACCGGCATCAAGCTGGAGGCCATCGCTGTCCGGATCGTGGTTATCGTTGTCGAAGGAGTTCATGGTAAAGCTACCGATGAAGTCTCGACCAGCAGTGATGTCGGCACCATCGTTGTCGTTGTTGTCAAAGCTGTTCATCGCGATTGTGGCGAAGATGTCACGGACGGCATCGAGTTCAAGGCCATTGTCGCGATCCTGGTCGTCAAAGTTGTTACCAGTGATCATTCCCATGAAATCTTGACCAGCGTTGATGTCAGCACCATCTTGCCAGTTGGAGGTCAAGCTGTTGTCAATAATGTCGACGGCAATGTCATTGTCAGCATTAATGACGAGTCCTGAGTTCCCGTTGTTGTCAAAGAAGTTGTCGCGAATCTCACCTGTGACATCGCCCATCGCTCCGCCGTTGGCCTGAATCAGAACGCCATCGTCGCCGTTGCCATCTGCGGTGTTGTCGGTGATCATGACGTCCGCACTGGTGCCGGCGATGACCTGAAGACCTTCTGAATCATTGTCGTTGAGCTCGTTGTCCCTGACGATGACAATCGCTTCTGCACCAGAATCGATTTCAAAACCTTCGCTGTCATTGTTGTTGATGATGTTCCCGATTGCGGTCACGTCAGCGATGTTTCCGGCGTTGATATCCAGGCCGTCCTGATCGTTCATCATAAAGATGTTATCGACAAACTCAGCGACGACATCGTTGCCCGCGTCAATACGCATCCCGTCATTACCGTTCAGGCTGGCGATGTTCCCTTTGATCAATCCGGTGAAGTCGTTCGCGGCGTCGATCAGGATTCCCTCCTCATCGTTGCCACCAGACAGGTTGCCGATGATGTCCAGGAAGATGTTACTGGCGGCATCGTTTGATTGAATGAAGATACCGGGATCGTTGCCATTAGTGGTGTTGTTGGAGATCGCTCCGAGGATGTCACCCATGCCGTTGGAAACAACAGAAATTCCGTCGCCCAGGTTGGCGTCAGCTGTGTTGTCGTCAATGAAGACTTCCGAATCGATATCGCCATTGAAGATGACTGAAATGCCATCGATTCCATTGAGATTCGTTGTGTTATCGGTGATCGTCAGGATATTGCCTGCCAGGACATTGTCGACTTCGACAGCGAATCCATTTTCAACGTTTTCGTTGGCAGTGTTGTCGATAATGCTTCCAGAAATCGTCATGGCGTCGAGATCAAGGCCGTTCTCTCCGCTCTTGCTGAGCGTATTGCCCATGACGAGACCGCTGAAGTCGCCGGTTCCGTCAATGTCGATCCCGTCTCCCATGTTTCCGGTGATCTCGTTCCGTAGGAAGTCGACAGCGATGTCGACTCCGTGGAGATTCACACCGTCATCGCTAAATCCGGAAATCGTGTTGTCGACGATTCTGCCCGACACAGTGGCGAGGCCGCTTGAATCAATTTCGATGCCATCTTCTGCGCCTAAGATTCCAGCGATCATGTTGCGATTGATGTTGTAGGCGGTCACATCCGAGCCGAAGATCGCGGCGTTGTTGTCACCAGAAGCAACAATTGAGAAGCCGGAGACTTCATTGTTATTGGCCAGGGTGATGACGTCGATGCCCGGAGCACCGGAGATCATCGCAGGCATTCCACCAAGGTCTGTTTCAGGAAGTTGAATCAGACCAAATTCGGTTGTGTCGACCTCGTGGAAGATGTGAGCGGAAAGCAAGCGTTGACCATCATTCAGTGCGATGGTTGTCATCGGGGCAAACGTGGCATCAGGGTCGGCCAGAATGATATCGACGAAATCGCCATCAGCTTCCATAAGTCCAGGAGCGGCGACGATGTCATCCATGTAGGCAACTTGAACCACAGAAATCAAATCGCCTGTATCGGGATTTGAGGCAAGCAGGTCAGGTGCAGCGTTTGTGTAATTGAGGACAGGAGCGACTTGACGACGTTGGACACGTGACCACAATCGCGATTCGACAGTGTGGCTGCGAGAATCGACATCGATGTTTCGTCCACCAAAGTACATGGAGACCCCACCGAAGACCGTGGTGTCGAAGAGGTTGTCGCTGGAAACATTGATGTTTCCAGCGATGTTCGAGGTGAACCATGTTTCGACACTCCCGCTGACGCCCCACGTGCTGGGACCGCCGCCAGCAGACAGGTAATAAGCTCCAGCACCGACTTCTGTGCGAACTTCGTAGAACTTACGGGCGATGGAGAG
Organism: Thalassoglobus polymorphus; assembly: GCF_007744255.1. Lineage (GTDB taxonomy): Bacteria > Planctomycetota > Planctomycetia > Planctomycetales > Planctomycetaceae > Thalassoglobus > Thalassoglobus polymorphus. Next base: position 1,026,808 of record NZ_CP036267.1, read on the forward strand.
GTCGAATCCATCAAGTGCTTCGTCGAAATTTTCAGTTTGTGTCGCCAAGCGAATATTTTGCACCCCCATCGAAGCACCGGCTTCCGGAACATAGTCCGGTCCGCCTGGGATCGCGAATGCAGTCCGTCCGTTCGATTCTCGGCCATCCACACTGAAGAATGCGTTTGATCGAACTGCCCAGTCGTACATCAGTGCTTCCGCACCAAAGCCGAGTGTTGAGAAGTTGTGATCGACGAATCCATTACTGTACTCTCGGTAGTTGTAGTAGGCGTTTCCACCGAGGACTGCAGCGCCGACATCCTGACGGTAGCCAAGGCCGACATTTCCACTCCAGTTTCCAGAGTCGTAGTTGACGTTTCCGCCAGCATCGATGAACAGAAGACTTGAGCTGTCTTCAAAGACGGAAATAAATGCCCCCGTCCGTTGGTAGCCGCGCCGCACGCCCGGTTGGTTTCCGACTGAGCTTTGAGATTCAAATCGGACTGGAGAATCTTGCAGGAAGTTCCAATCAATATGTTCTGCCTGTAGAGATGATCCAAACATTGCAGCGGATGCGAAGGCTGCTGCGGCAAATGCTTTCAGTGACTTCATACTTGGACGAAACGTCATGTTTCTTTCCCTTAGGAGTCTCGAATCTCTGGCTCAACGGCTAAGCCCTTTAGAGTATCTTTCGAACTGGTTTGCAGGATCTGCCTCGTGGCGAACAGCGTTTTTGTTAGAGAAATGCGTTCTACACGGGCACACGGTAGAGCAAACTGCTCTAGTCCTTTGGTTTCGGACGGAGAGAGATTTGAGTTCAAGTGAAAGAATGCCGGTATGATCGATTCAAGCGGAATTTACGCTACTTCCGGAAAAGTCGCCGCAGCTTAACATTCAATCCAGCAAATTGTGCCAGTTGATTAGAAGAATCTGACCAGCGATTCGGCATGATTCGAAAAACGACTCACGAGAACGGAATGAGTTTAAGAAACGCTCGCTTTGCCGGAGACTTCGGTGTCCGGGGAAAATCATGTTTTCGATGAAACGTGATTTTCAAACTTCACAACTCTCTTTATTACAACGGCCTGTGAGTCGTAATCTATTTCGAGCAAAGATGAAATATCCGAAGCTAAGCAGGTGCGAAATTCCGGGAATTCTGCTGAGACCGACAAGCCATGAGAAGCCGACTGCAGAATAGAGTTGGCGAAAAACTTCGACACCTTTGACTGTCGATCCATCGGGCAAGCGTCCGTAGATCTCAGCCATGAGATCCTCAAAGGGAATGCCAATTTCTTCAGCCGAGAAGTTCTCGGCTGCAATGTTTGTGAACTGGATACGCTGCTGTTTGTCCCAGCGCTTCAGCAGATTGATCTCCCGTTTACAGAGTGGGCAATCTCCGTCGTAGAAAACTTCGAATTCGGTTGAGTTGGACATGGTGTTTCCTCCGGAGTACTTCACGCATTCTAACATTCCTGCTGGAACTGTTGTCACTCACAGGAGTTGCCTGTTCTGCATCGTGGAGGTGAGCGAGTTTCCAGAGAAAAGCTCTCTCCACGGTACAAGGAACACGAAACTGCTCTCATTTTCTGAAGTGTCCGGCTGGGTCTGGAACGATTGCATTGATGGACAATGCAGATGGATTACCCAAGCTTTCCGGTGAAAGCTTCCTCGTTGAAGCCGACGAACAACGTTTTTCCTTTGCGTATGACAGGTGACCGCAAATTCCCGGTCGGGCCAACAAGATGTTTTTCTAAAAGTTCCTGATCAGCCTCTTTTGTTTTGAATTCGACAACCGATTTACCTCGGGCTGCGATAATTTTGCTCACTTCTTTGGCAAGGTCCATCGCTGCATCGGGGCCAAGTCTTTCTTTGTTTGCACTGACAGTTTCTTTGGCTTCAATGGAGTTCGCTTCGAGGAAAGCGTCCATCTTTTTGCAAGTGTTGCAGCCAGATCTGCGGTAGTACCAGTCAACTTTTTTCGTTGCCATTTCTCGTTCTTTCTGATTCTGCAGTATGTTTTAATGAGATAGCCCCCGGTCAATGGCGACCGGGGGCTAATGCATTTCAGCCTTTTGTCGTGGCCCTGTTGTCGTGGTCGTGCTAGTCACTTTCATGACCTCACATTACGGCTTCATAGACGGCTTCATAGACTGTTCGCCACGAAGCAGGCCATACAGACGACTCGTTGATTTGCGCTAGTATTCGTTCTCTGCTTCTTCAGCCCCACCTGCGAAGCCTTTGAAATCGCTCTTGAGGACTTGTCGAATTGTCCGAGAATCACGTTCTTCGGTCAGTTTCGCAAGTGCATCTTCGACGGTCATAAATCCGAGATCACCATCGATGCGGTCACGGAGGGCAACGCCTCCCTTCTCCTTGTCCTTAGGACCGATGATCAGCATGTATGGGATCAGGTCGAGTTGTGCGTCCCGGATCTTCTTTTTCACGTTCGCAGATTGTCGGTCAATGGTGGTTCTGAACCCTGCGTTGCGGAACTTTTGTTGCACCTCTTCACAGTAAGGCAACATCTCGTCATTGAGGTTGAGGATGCGGATTTGCTCCGGAGCTAACCACAACGGAAACGCCGCTGCGAAGTGCTCGATGAGCATTCCGACGAAGCGTTCCATCGAACCGAAAGGTGCTCGGTGAATCATCACCGGACGGTGCGTTTGATTGTCCGCCCCGACGTATTCAAGTTCGAAGCGTTCAGGCAGGTTGTAGTCGAGTTGAACCGTCCCGAGTTGCCACTCTCGTCCGATGGCATCGCTCACCATGAAGTCTGCTTTCGGGCCATAGAACGCCGCTTCACCTTCGCATTCGCTGAATTCAAGTCCCGACTCTTGAAGCACTTTGCGAAGTGTTGCTTCTGCAACGTTCCAGAGTTCTTCTGAACCGACGTACTTGTCTGAACCGGGATCACGAATCGATAATTGGACTCGATAGTTTTCGAGCCCCACACTCGCGAGAACAAATTTGACAAGATCAAGCGTATCTTTGAATTCCTGCTCGACTTGCTCTGGTGTGCAGAAGAGGTGAGCATCATCCTGTGTCAGTCCGCGGACTCGCAACATTCCGTTCAGTTCACCCGATTGCTCGTGCCGATAAACGGTTCCGAACTCTGCCAGACGGACAGGCAAGTCACGGTAGGAGCGTGGCTGAGCTTTGTACATCTGCACATGGTGCGGACAGTTCATAGGTTTGAGGAGATAACGCTCTGATTGCTTCTCCCACTTAGCGAGGTATGCCAGTTTTTCTTCGTTGCTGGCAGATTTGGGGAAGTCCTCAAACGGGCAGCCGATATCCTTGGCAGCTGCCAGGAAATCTCCTTCAACTCTTTCGTCGATTTCATTCGAAACGAGGCACTGCTTCCAGTAGTCGACAAGTTGACCTGCAGGATGTCCGAAGATCGGGGCGAATTGCGAATCTCGATAGTAAGGAAAATGCCCGCTGGTTTCGTATAACTCGGCACGACCAATGTGCGGTGAGTAAACAGGCTCATAACCACGCCGAAGAAGTTCCTGCTTAATGAAATCTTCCAGCAACGCGCGGACAGTTGCCCCTTTAGGTAGCCAGAGGCAAAGACCAGAGCCGACCTCGTTCGAGATGGCGAACAATCCATGTTGCTTGCCCAGTGCGCGGTGATCACGGCGTTTCGCTTCTTCGACCTGTTCAAGATATGCTTTCATATCTTTCTTGTCGAAGAAAGCTGTCCCGTATAACCGTTGGAGGCCTTTGTTGTTCGAGTCTCCTTTCCAGTAGGAGCCAGCCACGCTGATCAGTTTGAAAGCTTTGATCTTGCCAGCGTTCGGAATATGCGGACCACGACACAGGTCGACAAATTCACCCTGACGGTAAAAGCTCAGGTCTTCATGATCCGCCAGACCTGTCTCGATATGTTCAGCTTTCAATTCCTGATCAAGTTCGCTGACGAACTCGACAGCTTCTTCCCGGCTGAGATGAAAGCGTTCGAAAGGTTCGGCCTCTTTGATGATGGCTTGCATCTCGGCTTCGATACGAGGGAAGTCTTCATCGCTGATCGGGGTTTCGAGATCGAAGTCGTAATAGAATCCGTTTCCGGTGGTCGGTCCGAATGCGAGACCGACTCCGTCGTACAACCGCATGACCGCGCGGGCCATCACGTGAGCACAAGAGTGCCGCAAGACACCTAGTGCCGCAGCATCACGAGTGGTGAGAAGTTTGAGAGGGATCGGATCGGAATCACTGATCTCTTCGAGCGGGCGCATTGCGTCGACGATGTTTCCATCGACTTCGGCTGCGATGGTCGAATTCGCAAGTCGCTCGCCGATTTCACGTGCGACATCAATTGCGGAGGAGCCAGCGGGGTAGTCTTTGGTGGTTCCGTCGGGAAGCTGAATATTTGGCATGGATCATTCCATGTTGCGGAGAGACTGGTTTCAAATAAGGTCGGTTCTTCAAACATTCTCATGGCTATCGGATCGTACGCAGAAGAAAATTACCACAGAGCGAGTCACGAATAAGAAAAACGAAGGATACTTCTGTTCAATCAATCCTTCCTGTGCGTCTCCGTTTCTCTCTGTTTTCAAGATCTGCGAAATCGTATTTTGCTTACGAGAGCCATTCAGAGTTCCGATGAACCTGGAAATGAATACCAGGGCTGAGAACTGACAGTGCAGGCAAACAGCTTTCTGTTTGCGTTCTCAGGTTCGATCTCCATCTGTTGCGAGCAATATGGTCGCCGGTACGAAGGGCGACAATTCACATATTGATCCGTCAGTGCGCGTTCTAAAGGAGCAGGGCAGGTGCGTCAACCAAGGTTCTGAAATTCTGCTGCTGTGCTTGTGCGTTGACTATCCATTCCGAAGAGCACGAAGATCAAACAGTCTGTTTTCTAGAGCAGTTCGTTGCGAGGCAGAACCTGAACACAAATTCGGAAGATGAAAATGCTGTAGTGCGCACTCGACCATTAATCGGCTGTTCAAGGGCCGGGAACACCGATTTTGGAATGATTGCATCGACTCCTAACGGTTGACCATTTAGTGCTGTGGAGAAGCTTGGGCGATTTGCTCTCCAAATTTGCAGTCGTAGTCAATCGTAAGATGCGGCGGGCGTGTAAGAATCACTCGACCAATACTTCAATCACCCAGAAAAAGGCGCACCATTATCTGAGTGATTTGAAGATGGAATTCAACTCATCAATTAGAACTGATCCTGAAACTTGTTTCGCTCTATCAAACGATGAGAAAAGCGGCCATTCCAGAGGTTTTCGGACTGGTTCTAAAAATGTGTCGCGATTCTAATGAGAATCAGTCGACAGGTTTGACGACTGAGGCACGTGTCCCTTTGGGGCCTTCTTCAGATTCAAAATCGACGTTTTGACCTTCGTAAAGCGATTCAAATGCCGCGTCTTGAACTGAGGAGACGTGAAAGAATAAATCTTTGCCCTGATCTCCACCCGTGATAAATCCAAAACCCTTGTCAGCAACAAGCTTCTTAATCGTTCCTCGCTGCATTGCAGCCATCCTTACTTGAGAACCAGTGCATGACTTGCCTGATGAGAACTTCTCGACGCAGTCAAAATCTTTGGCTCAAACACTCAAAAAAATACTCAGAAATCTACTCACTTCTCCCGGTTGCACAAACGCCGAAACTCAAGGCTTTCGGCCAGGATTTCGCTCAGAAGTGTTGAGCTGATGTTGAACGCTCCGGGACACAGGAAAACCTGTGAGTGAGCGAATCCTCATCGCTTCTCAACGTAGATTCTTAAGAAATACTGCGTTGTCGAATGACCTTGATCCCCCATGGAAGAGGGAGAGTGTCTGTGAAGACCTTTGGGAAATGAGATACTTCCACTCCCGAAGATTATACAGATCAACGAAAGCTGTTCTATATCTTTTGGGGAAAAAATTTCAAAATCTCATCAAGTTATCCTGATGCGAGTTCAGGTGTGATTTCGGCACGTCGACTTGCTTGAGGGGCACAATTCTGACATCGTTTGAAGCAGCTTCGAAGTTTAATGAAGCTTTGATTGCTCTTGCGTCATCATGGATTGTCGACATCAAGTGAGGAAAATCATGGAGAGAGTATTGTGGGGCCTGCTGTTTTGGGGAATCGGAAGCCAATTTGCGATTGCAGAAACCCCAGTCCCCGACGCGAACAGGGCCTATCAGTATTTGAAAGATGTCTGTGACATCGGTCCGAGAATTTCCGGGACAGAAGGGATGCTGCGACAGCAGAAAATGATCGCTGATCACTTTACGAAGTTCTCCGCAGAGGTTCGGTATCAGGAGTTTGATGTCACGCATCCACAAACCGGTGCACCTGTGCGGATGAAGAACATGATTGTTTCATGGCATCCTGATCGAACAGAAAGAGTTCTCGTCTGCTGTCACTATGACACACGCCCGTTTCCTGATCAGGAAGCAACAGCAGCGAATCGCGCCAAGCCGTTCATCGGAGCCAACGATGGAGGAAGCGGAGTCGCATTGTTGATGGAATTCGCGCATCACATGAAGTCCATCAATCCCAAGCTGGGGGTGGACTTTGTCTTTTTTGACGGGGAAGAACTGGTCTATAGCAAAGGCGACAAGTACTTTCACGGTTCGGAATACTTCGCGACGCAATACCGGGACAACCCTCCGGAAAACTTTCGGTATGTGAAGGGGGTTCTTCTCGATATGGTGGCGGATCGCAACTTAAACATTTACATCGAAAAAAACAGTTACAAGTATGCCCCGGAAGTGACCCGTAGCATCTGGGAGACTGCTCGGAAACTCGGTGTGCGAGAATTTATAAATCGCCAGAAATACGAAATTCGCGACGATCATATCCCGCTCAATCTCATCGCTAAAATACCCACCTGCGATATCATCGATTTTGATTATCCGTACTGGCACAAGCGAAACGATTTACCAGCTGCGTGCAGCGGGAAATCCATGGCAAAAGTCGGCAGGGTGGTACTGGCTTGGTTAGACGAAAATTGAGCTTGCGAATTTTTCTTGCCGTGGTCCTGTTGTCTCTTGGAGGTCTTTGATCCTCCGAGTCCAAACTCGAGCGACAGCGTGAGGGGACAATGTGAAGAATCGACGCACTTCATAGACTGATGAAACGAACAAAGCACCACGTCCAGTTGTGGACGTGGTGCTTTGGAAAAGCAAACGGGTTGGTGTCTCAACGTGCGGTCAATCACCAGTTGGTGAGTTCACATGTTGAGCGTCGACCCGTGAAGGCTGCACTCAATCAGCACTCTCCAAACTCTTGGCTCGATTTAGTAAACCGGGACCGGATCAATGATTGCAGTTTGTGGGTATCCATACGGAGAGACCGCAGCTTGCGGGTATCCATAAGGTGCGGCCGCTGTCGGGGCACCACCGGAGTAAGCACCTGGATATGTTCCACAGGCACCAGTTGGACAAGCACCGCCGCCGTAACCTGCGCCACCGTAAGTCGGTGGGTAGCCAGCTCCCCATCCGCCGCCCGGGTAGCCAAACAGGCAGCATCCAGAACCAGAAAGCATCATTGCACAAGTGATAACTAAAGCGAACCGCTTCATTGTTGAAATCCTTTTCGAGAGATAGAGAGAGTTGCTGAATTCGAACCCTTCAAAACATTCATTGCTGATAAAATGAATTGCTTTGAATTGGAAATGGGTGAGTTGAATTTGTTTGAGGGGATTCAAGAAGCAGACAGGAATGTCCGCGTCGTTGATGGTCAGCACGATACGAGCGGTCGAAAAAACGGTCAACGTGAATTTAAGAAAATAGGAAAATAGTTCTAAAGTTTGAAAGTCTTTCAACCGAGGGGAGGCGATTGCAGGTCGTGGGAGCCCGGTATTCAGCGGTTCAACTCGTCAAAAAACGACGGATACAGGGAGAATAGGAGAAGGTTTTTGTGTTTCGGTTTCCCGTAAAGCATATCCCTGATTGAAGATGTGTCGATTTGTGTGACAGGGGACGCTTGGTAGAAGATAGCGTTTTGCTTAAATGGCGAGCTTGCTGACCGAATTTGTAGTATTCGTGGAGATCTGTTTCCTTTCGGTGACTCATCGAAGAAGAAATGCCCAAAAGCCGAAGTTAAAGGGGAGACTGGTCGACAATCCGAGCAGTTCCAAAAATAATTTACAGCGCTCTTTTGTCAGCGTTCTTTATGAATGAGCAAACGCATGAAGAGCTGCACAAAGGCTAAGTCATTGGACATGAGTTCAGTCTCATCAGCCACTTTCGATCACTCAAGCACATCCCTGCTCACAACAATCACCTCACCCACGGATCACCATGCCTTTATTCGGTTCTCATTTATCAATTGCCGGTGGATACTACAAAGCTGCCAATGCTGCTGGTGCGCTCGGAATGAATACCGTGCAAATCTTCACGAAAAACAATAATCAGTGGAAAGGGAAACCGCTGACGGAAGAGGATGCGGAGAAATTCAAGAAGGCGGTCCTGGAGCACGGGTTGGTCTCCCCATGTTCTCATGATAGTTACTTGATCAATCTGGCGAGTCCGAAGCCGGAGCTTTGGGAGAAGTCGCTCGATGCATACGTCATCGAACTTGAGCGGGCGGAGATGCTGGGACTTTCGGGGGTGGTGATGCACCCGGGAAGCTACGTTGACAGTTCCGAAGAAGAAGGTTTGGCGAAGGTGATTGAAGGGCTGAACGAGGCTCATCGGCGAACGCCCGGGCTGAAAGTTCAGACATGGATCGAAGCGACCGCCGGGCAGGGAACGAACCTTGGATACAAATTCGAACATTTGGGGCAAATTCTACAGCATGCAGAAGATGGTGAACGCTTTGGGGTTTGCATTGATACTTGCCATATCTTCGCTGCCGGTTATGGATTGAAGACTGAAAGCGAATACAACGAAACGATGCAACAGTTGGATGAACACGTCGGGATTGAGAATGTGAAAGCGTTTCACCTCAACGACAGCAAGAAAGAGCAGGGGAGTCGTGTCGACCGGCACGACCATATCGGCGAAGGGTTTCTCGGACTGGAACCGTTTCGGTTTGTCGTCAACGATCCACGTTTTGCAGGCTTGCCGATGTATCTGGAAACGAAGAAAGAAAAGCGGGATGGCGAAGAGATGGACGCTGTGAACTTGAGGACGCTGAAGTCGTTGTTAAACGTCGAGAGTTGAGATTCGTGTTCGAAGGTCGCTTGCTGAAAACTTCTCTGAAACCTGTTCTTGCTCTGACCTCTGGTCTCAGGTGATTCTTTGAAAATGATGCAGGCGTTCTGCTTCATGAATATGTGTGGTTTTCAACATCGAAAGCACTCTCCACGGGCGAGGCAGGCGAGGCAAGCAGTGAAAATGTCTTCGCTATTCCTCCAGCAGCCGCTGGTTGGCTGCTTTATGATTGCGTGTGGACGCGAACAGGAGGAGTGGCGGCATTGGAGCCCTCCGCTTCGCCTGTTGATTCTTTGGGGAATTCAATCGTTTCCGGTTTTTCCCCAGCTGGCTGTTCGAGGACAGGTGTGTTCTTCTTGATGATTCTCCCTAACCAGCCTGCGAGAAGGGCTGGGAGAAGGACGACGTCAGCAAGGAGTGCAGTGGTGACTAGCGCAGCCATCAACAAGCCGAATCTGGAGATGAGTAACAGGTCCGCACCCGAGACCATGATCATTCCAATCGAGATCGTTGCGCTTGTCTGCCACATCGCGGGGCCGCAGTGTTGCAGTGCCATGACGACAGCGTCTTCCTGGGGCATTCCTTGACGAATTCCGTCTCGATACCAGGTGAGTAAATGCAGGGTTCCATCGATTGCAATTCCGAGCGCGACCGATGCGGTGATCATCGTTCCAATATCGACCGGCATTCCAACCCAGGCGACTAATCCGAAGACGACACCGACAGGAAAGAGGTTCGGCAACATTGCCAGAAAACCCGAAGTCGGGCTACGCAAGAGGACAATCATCACGATTGCGATAATGCCAAATGCCAAGCCGAAGCTTTTGATCAGAGATTCCAGGACTGCTTGTTGTGTACGTAAGAAAAGGGGAACCATCCCGGTGACGAGGTAATCCGTCCCAGCTTCCTCGGCGATCGTTTCTTGAATGATCTGTTCAAGTTCTGATGTCAGGGTTGAGAAATTCACATCGGCAGTGATGATCGATTGGGCACGGACTCTCCAGATTTCGTCGTCTTCGAGGATTTCAATCTTTCGTTTTCCGTGAGTCATCAGATTCAGAGGAGCGGTTGCTTTTCGGGCGAACTGACTTGTCTCTTCAATTGGACCTTCAAAAATGACTTTCTGAATTCGCTGAAGCGTTCTGCCGTAGAAAACTTTCGCTCTGGTGGAGGCATTCTCTTCTGGGGGTTGCACAGGATTCCGGAAGTCAGCGAGTGACATTGTTCCGGAGATCCAGCGATGTTTGGAGATGTTCTCTTCAACCTTGCGGACCAGTTCCATGCGGTCGTTGATATTCATTTCGTCGACGGCGAGTTCGTTAAAACGAATGACGGCATCGACAGAGACAATTCCGGAGAGTCCTTCTTCCAGGAAGTGATAATCTTGACTGATTTGTGAGTGGTCGGGGAAGTAGCGAATCACTTTCGTTTCGGTCTTGAACCATTGCAGACCGACAATGGAAAACACGAACAGGCCCACGCAAAAAGTTGTGATCAACAGTTGGTGGTGAACAATTTTCCGTGCGAAGTGTCCCCAGGCTGTTGCTTCTTTTTCTGCGTGCTCTGCAAACCTCTTACCTCGTCCAGGCCAGACGCTCATCATCGATGGGAAGCCGATGAGGATCATGAATAGTGAAATCAGGCAGCCGATTGAGGCGTAAAATCCGAACTGCTGGACCGGAGCTAAAACGGCAAACAGAAGTGATGCCATGCCGATTGCCGTTGTGATACTGGCGAGAGCACAAGGTTGCCAGGCCATCTTCACGGCGCTGACAATTGGATTTTTATCTCCATTGGTGACGGCATGCTTCCAGTAGTTGGCGACATGAATCGCGCCCGATGTCGTCAGCACAAGCAGCAAGTCAGGCAGGACAATCAAGACCATGTTGAGCGATTTTCCAGTCAGTGGAATCATCGCGACCACAACAAGGCAGGTGAAGACAGATGCCAGCGTCACCAGAATTGACAGACGCACGCTTTTGAGCAACGTAAAAGAAACAATAATACTCACGAGTGCAGACAGTAATATCGGAGCTCGTTTGTAGATGTTCCAGACCGGGTAGTCCGTATTCCAAACGGCTCGCTTGGCTGCTTCATTGAGCCTGATTCGACTGATTGGAGTGCCTGCTAAGCGTAGCTCGTCAGCTTCAATTCCCTGAGTGAGTGCGGTCGCTTCAACGATTTTGACGGTCCGCTCGATTTCACGATCGTCAATATTCCCGAGGAGAACCGAAACTGCTACGGGGGCGCCTGCAGCGAAGAAGACGTCTTCAACAAGTGCCTCTTCACCTTCAATGGGTGAAGTCAATTCGCTGTGAATTCGAGAAACAACTTCCGAGCCGGATGTCATTTCTGGCCAGCGTAGCTGGAAATCGTGAATCGGGAATTCGACCCGGATGCTCGCGGCCGGATCGGCTTGCTCGTCGTCAGGTTGAATTTGTTCCTCACCCGGAAGTTTGTTTACAGGTGGAAGGGTCGTTGCTTCAGCGTCGACGATCTGGCTGACTCTCGCTCGGACGGTCTCCATCGAAGCTGCGAGATCTTCACGTCCTGCCTCAGAGAGCCTGACTTTCAAAAAGCCCACACCGACCAAAGTTCCGGTGAGTCGTTTGACTGCATCCTCTCGCGAGACTTTGTTGTCGGTCATCGTGCGGATGACGTCGTGCGGAGTGGTGATTGATTCAACTCCAGCCCCCGCTGCGTTTGACTCAGCTTGAAGAGCTGTTGCGAAAGCTTCAACACGTGAGTCGTTGAGTGAACTGCTATCCCAGGAAACGACGAGTCGATGACCACGTTCGAATTGCTCAGAGAACCATTCGAGCGATTGAGCATCTGGATCTTCTGCCGGGAGCCACGTTGTGATGTCGTTCTCAAGACTGACGTCTTTGAGAGCAATCACCAGTAACGGAGTCGTGAAGAGAAGCAGGACGACAACCCATAATGAGATGCCGTTTCCCCACCAGTCTCTGATATTGAAAATACGTTCCATGGTCGGGAACGATCCATCATTAAGGAAAATTGAGAATGAACGCAAATTACAATGAATATTGTACGATTGTTCGTATGTTGACAGATTCTACGCGATCACCCAAGTGAGCAGGCAATGTTCACGGCAGTAAAATCAAGGAAAACACGTTCCCAAGGAACATAATAGATACGAAGCATCTGTTCATTCGAGTGACCCTGTTTTGCCTGACCGGGGCAGGGCAGCAGCTTTGCCTATTCGTCTTGTTTTGCTTATCTCTCACATGTTGATGTCGTTCTTGGCTTTGCTGTTCTGAGTGATTCTGAGATGTTTGAAGATTCGGGCCAGCAAAGTTAAGGCCAGCATGGGTGAGGTGTTGAGAAAGTGAAGTTCAACGCGTTTCTATGTGAGGTGAATGCATCATTGGGGGCATCTCGGTCTGAGGGCCAATGGGTTTGCGGGAGAGTTTGAACTGGATCTCAATGGACTTGAATGAGCTCCAACAGGTCAGATCACGTTGACGTATGTGATATCAGTCGGAATTGATTACAATTTCGGTTGCGGTCGTCATGAGGTGAAGTGTGAGAAAATCTGAACGTCCCTGTTCGATTCCAGAGTCCCTGCTGTGGACTTGCAGCTATCAGTTCGGACAGGCTCTTGTCTTGCTCGCTTTCTTTTATCTCCTTGTCTTCGCTGGTTATGGATTCGATTGGCCCTCACAAGATGTGATTCTGCAACTGGCAATGGATCTGAATCTGGATCGTTCTTTTCTTTTGATCGGGGTCACGAGTTTAGGAGCTTTGTTTGTGGTCGTCCCGCTGATACGTTTGCGACTCGGACCACGTTTTCGTGAGTCAATAGGCTGGCGAACTCCACGTCATGAAGAGGTGATCTTTGCCTTGGCGACGGTCATTCCAATTGCCGTTCTAGGTGATTTGATTTACGAATTGTCTGGTTCGTTCCTGCAGGCAGGCATCACGCAAAGGCTTTCGAGCCAAACACTTCAAACGTCATCTCTGGAGTATTTGCAGTCCACGCTACATGGTGTTCCCTATCCGATTTTGGTGGTTGCATTAGCCTTGGGGCCCGCCGTTGGGGAAGAATTGATCTTTCGCGGAGTGATTGGTCGCGGGCTTGTCCATCGCCACGGAGTCTGGACGGGGTCAGTCATGACGGCGTTTCTGTTTGCAATCGCTCATGTTTCTCCTTCACATGCGATTTCAACTCTGCCGATCGCGTTTTTACTGCAATTTCTCTACCTGAAAACAGGAACGATCTGGATTCCGATTTTCGTTCACTTTTGCAACAACTTGGTCGCAGTCTCGATGATGCGGTACGAGTTCGTTCCGGATATCAACATTTCCCCATTTGCAGCAATCGGTTTTTTGTCGTATCTGATTGTGATTTTAGTCGCATTTGAAAGTCGCCGAAGGAACTGGAATGTGTCGCAAGACTTTGTCTAGTAGAGACTTGAGGTGAATTTTCTGGGATGCTATTCTCAAGCGGTAACGACTGGAAACTCTTTCATTGATTGAGTACACTTCTCGATTCGAAAAATCCTCCACTATTTTAGTTTCTGAAAAGGCGACGGGACAATGGACCGTTCAAAAACGATCGTTGACGTGAAAACTGCTCTGGCAGAAAAATACGAACGACAGGCTGTTTTAACCAAAAGCTCGTCAAAGCGCAAGCAATTTGCCTACAAAGCGGCTCGATATCGTCGACAGGTTGCTCAGCTTCAGCATGGGCAGTAAATGAATGGCGTCTCTGACGCTTTTCTTCGAAGATCATTCAATGAGTGCATAACGATGTCCGTGGCCGAACGACTTCAGGAGTTGGATCTCATTCTTCCGACTCCTCCTAAGCCGATTGCAGCATATGTTCCGTGTGTGCAAACCGGTCAACTTGTCGTTATCAGCGGTCAGCTACCAATCACGGGGCAAGAACTGCTTGCCCGTGGTCCAGTTCCTTCTGCCGCTCCAGTCGATCAGGCTCAATCTGCCGCACAACAGTGCGTTCTAAACGGTTTGGCGATCTTGAATCAGCACTTGGAAGGTGATTTAGATCGTGTGAAACGGGTCGTCCGAATTGGTGTCTTTGTGCAATCGGATTCTGGCTTTCACGATCAAGCTATCGTCGCAAATGGAGCAAGTGAGCTATTGCAGCGAATTTTCGGCGAAAAAGGCAAACATGCCCGGGCTGCCGTCGGCGTGAACGCTTTGCCTCTGAACGCCTCGGTCGAAATCGAGTTTCTTTACGAAGTCGCATAGTCGACTGATTGCATTAACAATCGCACTTCTCTGAAATATTGCGAATTGCAAAAGTCAAAAAGTATTGGCTCGCATTCTTGCGGAATCGCAAATTCTGCTGACATCCACCGGTGTAATCTTCTTTTTCGATTCAGCTGAGAAAAACTGTACTTTCAGAGTATTCATTTCACCGCTATCAGCTTGTTGAGAAACTACCTCAGTTCGAAAAGAGTGTCATCAAACTTGGCTCTCTTAGCAGATTTTGAGAGGTAGGGTCTGAGGAACAACTCTTCAAATCCCCCTCCAGTTTTTAAAGAAGTGCAGGTTGATGAGCGTCAAGGCGATCAACAAGAATCCGAACACAGCACCTTCGTCAGTCCCTCTTGGCTGGTCGCTTGTGGGGTGCTTACCTCCCGGAAAAACTCTGGTGAAAACGGACATCACACTCCCAACCGTCAAGATTGGGCGTCTGTCGAGTTCCGATTTATGCCTGAAGTCCCAACGCGTTTCCGGAGCACATGCTGAGTTGCTCTTTATTGGTGAAACGCTGTTTATCCGAGATCTGAAAAGTACGAACGGGACTTTTCTCAACCGTAAACGTGTCACACAGCCGATGCCGGTCTCATCTGGAGACCATATCGAACTCGCTGATATGGAGTTCCGTGTTCAATACACTGCCCCAGTCCCGAAACGGGATGAAAACACATACGCAGAATTTAAGAAAACTGTCAAAGATCTGGTTACGATCGATGCGGACTGGATTTTAAGCCAATTCAACGATCTGATCTCACAGCGACGAGTGACACCGTACTATCAGGCTATTCTTGATTTTCGACAAGAAGCCGTTGTCGGGTATGAGGCACTTGCTCGAAGCGAAATGGCTGGGCTGGAGAACCCTGGAAAAATGTTCCATACGGCGGAACTGGTGAACCAGGAAGTCGACTTGAGTATTTTGTGCCGTGAGCGTGCTATAGAGTTTGCTCACAGTTTGGGACTTCGTGCTCCGATCTTTGTCAATACACATCAGCATGAGGACATGGATCGTGACGTCTTACCTTCACTGCGTCGATCGTTGCGACGTTTTCCGGAAGTTTCGGTCGTCGTAGAATTTCATGAAAAGACCATTCAAAGTGTTTCTTCAATGTTGGAGAACAAAGAGAAGCTGAAAGAGATCGGCGTTAAAGTCGCCTACGACGACTTCGGTGCGGGGCAATCTCGCTTGCTTGAACTGATGAAAGCTCCACCTGATTACCTCAAGTTTGATCGCTGCCTGATTCAAGATGTGCATCAGGCGACTCCGTATCAACATCGAATGTTGAAATCTCTCATTGAAACTGCCCATGAAGTCGGCATTGTGACGCTCGCAGAAGGGATTGAAGTTCAGGAAGAAGCTGCATTCTGTCGTGAGATTGGATTCGATCTCGCTCAGGGATTCTTCTTCGGCTACCCCAAACCCAATCCGACTCACGATGCAGAAGAATCGTTTTTCGAGTTCGCATAAAGCGAATCGAACTTCAGTCTTTACGTACTGCGTTGTGGCAAGCATTCTCTGTTGTCGTGAAAGTTGTCTTCAAGGTCACAAAGAATATTGAAAATACTTTAGGGCTGTTTCGTCGCTGGTGTGATGTCAGGTTTTCGGATTTCGAAGATTTGAAATCCTTCTGACGAAGGGACTTCGATCGCTTTAAAGTCCTCATTGAAGATCCTTACTTCGAATCCATAGTCCAGTGCCAGTTGATAGAACTTTGGAGATTGATAGCGTCCTGGATCACCGAGCCAACAGAGACCATTCGGCTTCAACATCAGGTTGAGTAGGTCGAGAAGGACTGAATGGATCGGTGCGTCGTAAGTCACCTCACATCCAAAAATGGCATCAAACTGCTCGCTCTTCGGTTCTCGCCAGTCGAGTTGCATCACTGGTGGGTCTTCAAAACCGTTTTCGAGTGCATTCTTACGGCACATGAAAAGTGCGGTAGGATCGTAATCGCTGAAGGTGATTCGATCCCCACGTGACATCGCTGCCAGGCCAACGAGTCCCAGTCCTGAGCCGAGTTCCAGAACTGAATCATCCGGGCTCCACGGAGCCTTGAGAATCGCTTTAGACATCTTGACTGCTGCTGGCCACAGGTACGCCCAGAATGGCATGTAGTCATTGCGTACATTCGCAGCCGCGACATCTTCATCATCGAGGAAAAGGTCTGGATCAATCGGGCGATGTAACGAGATGGTTGACTCACCAATATTGTACTCTTCAAGACGCCAGCCACCCGGAATTTCAGGAAATGTTGATAAATCATCACTCAGCTCAGGGAACGCAGAAACGGTTTGTTTCTCAGTGTGAGAATTCGAAGGAGTCTGTGGAGAGGTCGGCGGCATTGAAACAGCTGTCGGTTGAAACGTGGTCAGGGAGAATGTTTGAGGACGAATCCGGGAACCTGAATCTGATCTCTTCCTTTGGGACAGCCTAATCGGCATCGCCAGGCGGAGATATTTATGTATCGGTCTCGTGAACATCACTTAAGACCGATACTCTACACAGCCACTAGAGAAATGTCTTTCTTCGGTTTGTTGTATCTTGACTTTTGTCGGTATCGACTTCCCTGCCAGGTGAGTCCTTTGCGGCGAAGTCGAACGAGAAGATTCTTCGGGAGTTGGGACTCAAATGCGGCTAATGTGCTGCATTTGATGCGAAATATGTTCGGAGACTGGATCTATTATCCCGTAGCTGTGGTTCTCCTGCTGGCAAACGTTGCCAGTTGGGCGGGGACATTCTATCGCTTGCCCGGAAACTGGATCGTCGTGGCGAACTCAGTTCTCGTGATGTGTTTGCTTCCACAACGTCAGAGCGGACTTGGGCTGGGCTGGTTTTCGATTTGTCTGCTCATCGTTCTGGCGATCTTGGGAGACTCGTTTAACTACGCTTCGAAACGACACCAAATTTTTTCTCCGCAGGCGAGTGAACCTGTCCGTCAACGTGTGCTCGTGGGGGCGGGAATCGGAAGTCTTACGTGTCTCCTCGCCGGAATGGCGGTTCCGGTGATTGGATCGCTGCTTGCTGTTTTAGGAGCCGTTGGTGGAGCAGCGGGAGGGGCCTGGCTCGGCTCGGTGATCTCTCCCCGGCAGAATGGGACCCACCAAGAGCTGAATCAGGAGGGCTTAAGTCAGGCTGCTGTCACACAGCAAGGGCCGGGCCTTCTCAAGCTAGTTGCTCAAAGAGCAGGTCTCATTGCGCCCTCACCGGGGGCAAAAATTCTTTCAGATGAGCAACGCAAACTGATTCCGCGCCTTGTTGTCGGAGCCGTCATGGTCGCCATTGCGGCGTATGCGAGTCTGTTTTGAACGTAGCTTCTCGCTGTAACCCGAACATTCAATACATCAATCTTGTTCGTCGTAATAGATTGACTCATAAAACAGAACTTTGTGTAAATCCTTTGCATTTTGCGCATTAAAGGCGATGATTCCATGATAAGAACATCCTACCTATGTTCACCAAATTCCGGTGCAACATGACTTTTTGCTCAGCGAGCCTGAACCATGATGATGATGAAAAAAACTTTGCTGCTCTGTTCCGTCACGCTTCTCTGTTTTGCTCTTCCGAATGAGAGCGAAGCCGGACGACGTAAATGTGCTCCTCGAAAGCAGGCGTGCGTTCCTGTTTCAAGTAACGGTTGCCGGATGATGACCTATCAGGAACTCGCAGCCTCACAAGATTTGACAGCCAAGCACCTCTTTGAAGCACGTGAAAACGAAAAGAAGCTTCAGGAAGATGTTGCGGCAGCCAATGACGAACTCGCAGCCATGAAAGAGAAACTCGCAGCGATGGAAGCTGAGAAGAAGAGCCTCGCAGCGAAGTTGGCAAAGTCACAGAAGGTTGCAAAAGAGCAGAAGACTCAGATTGCGAACCTGAAGAAAACTGTCGCTAACAAAGACAAAGCGATCGCACAAGAAAAGGCCAATGGCAAAAAAGCAGTGGCTAACGCTATGCAGCAAAAAAATGCTGCTGAGAAGAGCCTTGCCGAATCTCAGAAGCAATTGAAAGCGACTCAGGATCAACTCGCTAAAGCAAAGCAAGATGCTGAAGCACAAAAGAAAACTGTTGCACAACTTCAGAGTGAGAACAAAACTCTGAAAGAATCTGCAATGAGAAGCGAAACACCGAAGGTGGAAGCTGAAGCCAAGAAAGAAGAGGGTTCAGATGACCTTCCTCCATCGCCTGCAGAACCCGAACGATCGTAATAGTCAGCGTCTCTAGTCGCTGAATGATCCTTGAAACCCGTCATTGGAACGCAATGGCGGGTTTTTCTGTGCGCAAAGTCCACTGCGCCAAGACTTCAACATCCTGGACTGCCGATTGAATTTATAGTTCGAAGCGATCAATCAAAACTCTAACTCTTCATTTGTGAAAAATGCCTCCTCGTCGTCGACCTGTGAAATCGACTGAAGCTGTCACGCAGCATCATTTGAATCCCAATCAGTTTGTGGATGCGTTTCTATCGTATCTGGAGGCGGAATGTGGGATGTCGATCAACACGGTGAAGGCGTACCGGAATGATGTCGAACAATTTGCCAGTTGGATGAGCGAGAATCGAATCGGATCGGTTCTGGATGTCGACCTGGGGATCATGTCTCAGTTTCTGCAGACGCTGCATGAAAGAGAACTCAAAGCGACGACGATTTCGCGGCGTCTGGTGGCGTTGAAAATGTTCTTCCGGTATCTCGTTCTGGAAGGGATCATCGCTGAGAGTACCGTCGACTTGATGTCGTCGCCCAAGCTTTGGCAGTACCTGCCCACAGTGCTCAGCCCGGAAATGGTGGATCGTCTCCTTGATGCGCCGACATGGGAAGACAGTTTCCCGAAACGGGACCGGGCCATTCTTGCCATTCTGTATGCCACTGGGTGTCGAGCCTCGGAAGTGAGTGGAATGCGGCTTCGAGATATCCGCCTCGAAGAGAACTACTGCCGATGTACCGGGAAAGGGAACAAGGAACGGATCGTCAATTTGAATCCGTTTGCACGAAAGGCGATTGAAACGTATCTCGAGAAAGAGCGACCGAAGCTTCTTCGTAACCGTGACAGTGAGTTCTTGTTCCTCACGCGAACTGGTCGAGCAATCACGCGCATCATGGTTTGGCATGTTGTGAAGAAGTACGCTGCTCGAGTTGGTTGCAGCGACAAAATCAGTCCGCACACCCTTCGCCACAGTTTCGCAACTCACATGCTCGCCGGCGGAGCTGAGATCCGTGCCCTGCAGGAAATGCTCGGCCACGCCAGCATTCGCACCACGCAGATCTATACCCAGGTCGAACATAGTCGCCTCAAATCGATCCACTCAAAGTGCCATCCACGCGGCTGAGTCTTCACAATCGGGAAACGATTCTGGTACGCTGTTGATCGGATCCGAACGCTTGATGTGACCGGTCATGTGACCGGGAGCTCGAAGTTGCGGGATGAGTTGGAGAGGATCGTAATGATGTTGGCAGTCTGTTCCAAATTCTGTAACCGGTTCTCTGTTCGGGCGACTGTCTTGCTGGACGCACTTTTTCTGCTGGTGATGCAAGGGGCGTTCACTAATGTTTTCGCTGGTGAAACAGACGAAGTCTGGGTACAGCAATGGGGGCTGAATTCGGCAACTCAGCCCATTGATTACGATGCGGGGCATAGTCATTTGCTGGCAACACATCACAAGGTCGTCGTGCTTTGGGATGCAAAGAGAGGCTTGGCGCTGCGGCGTTTTCCTTCATCCGGGACGGTGAAGACCCTGCGATTTTATGGGGACGACGCAGTTCTCATACAAACTGGCAAGGCCGTTTCGATCTTTGACAAACAGAGCGGGAAGCTACTTCGGGAAATTCAATTAGGTGTTTCGAGAGCGATTCCTTTCTTGATGTTTCGAGATGACGAGCCGGTGTTAGTCGCGTCTTGTGGCCGGGAAGAAATTCACGTTTGGAATTTGGAGTCGGGAGAAACGTTGCAAACTTTCCCGGCAGAAGGAAGGGTGAGTGCTGCGACCGTGGCGCCGGATCAGCAGTACCTGTTGACTGGCTCGGAAGATGGTGTCGGGATTCTCTGGAATCTTGAAGATGGAACTGTCCATCAAAGATTTCGCTCTCCGGTCGGCATCTCAAAAGTGGTCTTCAGTCCGGATGGTCGAAAGTGTTTGACGATCGGTTCGGGTGAGTTTTGGTATACTCCACGGGTGGTCGTTTGGGATGTCGCGACGGCGGTCCCTTTGCTGACGATTCCACGAACTGTTCGCGATGCTGATTTCACAGAGGGTGGAGTTCGCTTGATCGATCCGAACGGAGTTGAGGAACTCTGGGCGTTTGATCGACATGAACAGGCTCCTGCCAAAGAGGAGTGGGAAACATTCCAGCAGTCGCCAGATGATCGAGTTTTGTTTACTCCTGATCAGTGGTTGTTACGCATCAATGAGGAGGCTCGTACGGTCTCACTCATCGAGTCGGGCTCAACTGGTCAGAGTCTCGAAGTCCCAACTGACACTGCTTTTTTTGATGCGGATCATCACTCGCCTATTGCATTTTCCAGGACAGGGCGCTGGTTGTTGTCTGGGGGATCGACTTGGGGGCGTCGGGGAAATCTCGGAGCCCTTTGGGATCTTGAAAAAGGGGAAATGAAACTCGGCTTTAATAATATTTTCGTTGGAGCCTTTGATTCAAACGAGAAGCAGGTTGCTGTTTCAACACGTCGAGAACTGAAGCTTTTGAGCCTCGACACAGGAGACGTTTTACAAACGTTTCGAGTCCAGCCCGATCAGCCTTATTCGAATGGTGAAATTACATCTGCACAGTTCACTCATGATGGGAAACAGTTATTGATTTCGCTTGGGGACTGGTACGACGGTGATGGTGGAGGCATCTTGCTTTGGGATTGCGAAAGCGGTGAAGTCATTCGCAACTATTCCTCTTCCAGCAAAGCTGTTATTTCTGCAGGTTTAGGAGTTGATGAAAAACAGATCATCGCTGCATTGTCCCCTGGAAATGACGGAAGTGCGGGAGTCAATGAGTTGAGACTCATTGATGTCGAGAGTGGGGAAACCTTGAAGTCGAAAACTTTCCCCGATTGGGGGATCGGAGTCGGCCAGATTGATCCTACAGGACGATTGATTCCCGTTATTACTCACGATAGTGAATCGATCTATCGACACAGGTCACCGCTGGCTTCACTTTTACAAACCGGGGATCTCGAACCTGTCCACGAAGATTTTCGAGGTCAACAAATCTCTTGGGATTTCACTGGAGAGACACTGGCTTCCCACGTTCAAAAAGGTGTGTTGGAGTTTCGTGCGGCCAGTTCCGGAGAAACTCTTTTGAAACGCCCAACCTCATTGAGTGCTTATAACTCAACTCTCTTGCAGCCAGCTGGAATGCTCATTGCCGGATCACTAAGAGATCCTCGCCGACCGGGAAAAGTTTCAAGCTATGCGGTCGGAGTCGAGGACGTTCTCACCGGAGAAGTTCAGGCAGAGTTCTATCTCTTTCCCGGAGAAGATGACTGGCTAATCAAGACTGAAAGTGGCGTCGTGAACGGTTCGAATGCAGGGCTTGGACGTGTGACTCAACGAACCATCGGAACGCTTCAGGTCGAGCCTGATCGGAAGTGGACCGATAAGCTTGTCGACGCAAGTGCTGTGGGGAAGGTGTTGACGAAACCGCTTCCGGAGGGGGCCACGCTTAGCGAGGAATTGCAAAAAGCTCCAAAGTTTGAACTTCCTTCGGAAGAGCTACGCCGTAAGGATCAGGAACCGTGGTATGACCACAGCATGCAGCGACGAATCGAAATTGCTAAGAAGCTGGAAGCTGCCGGAGCCGAAGTAAAAGTCGATATCCATAAGGCGATACACTACGTTCACCTCGAGAAGAAAAGTGTCACGAGTGAACTACTCAACGAGTTGCGCTGGGCTGGTGGAATCGATCGGCTGTATCTGGCGAAGACAGGGATCACCGATGGACAACTTGATTTCGTAGGGCTTCAAAACCATGTGAAAAGACTGTCGCTCTGGGGCAACCCCATCACTGACAAAGGCATCGTCGAGCTGACTTCAATGTGGAGTCTGGAGGTGCTTGATATCCATGACACCAAGGTCACCGCCAACGGGCTGATGGCATTGAGTGAGCTTCCGAATCTCAAGATGTTAATTATTCCAAAACAAGTGAATCCAGACGATCTCTCGCCATTGCGGGCCAAGCATCCCGCACTTGAGATTGTGCCACGATAGGGCAATTTTCGAATTGGTGTTCGTGTTCTGCCTCGTGGCAAACAGCAAATTTGTTGGCGAAATGCTTTCTTCACGGACATAAGAAGATTCGAAAGATGCTCTAATTCTGGTTTCGCCACTTTGCGAAGTCGTCAATGTACGACCACCGAAAGTCTTTCATCTTTCGGTACTTGAAATCGCGGTTGGCGAGTTGTTCGCTGACGTAATCATCGACATTTTTTTGCAGGATGAACGGGTCGCGAGTGCGGGATTGCCAGTCAGAGAGGGCAGTCTTCAGGCGGTTCAGAGCCTCAGCGTGATCGGGGTCTTCAGCGAGATTGTTCCATTCGTAAGGATCATTTTTTAAGTCGTAAAGTTCAAAACGTGGCGGCTTCGACCATAGGGCGAATGCCTGTTGAACATGTTTCGGGGCAGCCAATTGTTCTTTAGCTGTTGCTCCCGAAATGACATAATGCGGGTGTTTCTTATCCAGATAAGTGTTGGCGTCCAGGTTTTCCGTATTGGGTTGTGGGCTGGAAATGAGCTTATAGCGCTCGTCCCGGACAGAATGTTGAACGAAACAGGCACGTGGGAAGGAGCCGGTTGTGAGTGCGAAGCTGAACTGACGCCATGTTTCGGGAGTTTCATTGCGAAGCAATGGTTGAAGAGGCAGGCCCGGCAATTCTTTGGGGACGTCGAGGCCAGCTGCTGTCAGGATGGTGGGCAACACGTCCAAGGTCGAAACGAGTTCCTCTCGGACAGTTCCCGCTTTAGTCTGTCCGGGCCAGTAAACGATCATTGGGACTCGCAGGCCTCCTTCGTATACGGTCCCTTTCCCACGCGGGAATTGAGCTCCATGGTCGCCAAAGTAGATGACTAATGTGTTTTCGGTATGTCGACTTTGAGCAAGTGTGTCGAGCAGCATTTCGACGCCGGAATCCAGACGCTCCAGACAGTTGTAATAGTTCGCAACTTGTTCACGCAGCCTTGGAGAATTCACACCGATCCAAGGCATTGGCTGGACTTCGTCTTCGTTAAGCGGTTTGAGGGGACGTCCGTTGACTTTGCGAATGAACGGCAAGTGAGCATCGGGGAAGTTCACAGATAGAAAGAATGGCTTTTCGCCAGCTTCGCTGATGAATCTCTTCGCTGCTGCCGCGTAGTCAGCGACCGATTGCTTCCTCTGGAAATTGGAACTCGGGATCTGGTGCGAATCGAAAGGGAAGGCACTCTCTGGATTCACATGCAGCTTTCCAATGAGTCCTGTGTAATAACCGGCGGCATTGAGGTGAGTGGCAACGTTCGGAGTGTTTTTGTCGTACATGGCGAACTTGTGTGTCGCCAGGCCGATCTGTCCATTCTGGTGAGGGTGCAGCCCCGTCAAAAATGCGGCTCGCGACGGAGAACAGACTGAATACGGCACGTACGCATTCTCGAAGAGAACTCCCTCACTCGCCAGCCGATCCAGCGTCGGCGTTCGTGCAAACTCATCGCCATAACATCCCAGCTCTGGCCCATTATCTTCAGAAACAATCATCAACACATTCGGCTGACCTTCAGCGAAGGATGATGCCACCGTGCCTGTAAGCATGGTGATCAGTGTGATGATCGCGACGAAGTCCAGGCGTGTGGGAACCATCGGCTTCTCCTTGGTGTGCATTTTCTGAGTGCACTGATGCGAACGACTTTTCTCAATGAGTCCAAGAAAACAGTCTGAATGATGAAGCGTTTGACTTCAACAGCGACTGATCTGTTCTCAGGGGTTTTTGTTGTTCATCGCCAAAGATTTTGAAGCAACTGGGCGAGAATCTATGTTCTGACTAGACCGCTGAGCCAGGTGGCGAAGGCGCTCCCAAAGATAAGGGGAGCCCAGGCAGCTTGTTCGGTGCGGACGATTCCCGATTGACCGAGAAATCCGCTACCCATTGAAATTCCGTAAACAATCCCCAAGACCAGCATGCAGACTGCGATGTTGGTCACCTGCTGCATGTTGCTCATCTTGTCTCTGCGAATGATGAGTGGGATAACAATGTACAGCCCGACGATTGTGAGTAACGGGCGCGTCAGTCGTGAGTGGAGGTGCATTAATAAGCTGCGGCGAGAGAGAACGCTGCCATACGGTTCTTGCAGCCTTTGAAACAACGTCCCGGTTCCCATCAGGCTGTGGTTGGACGTATGGCGACTCATTTGGCTGAACGTGAGATGACAGTTGACGAAAACGTCAGTCCCGTTCGGTTGCGGGACGATAACTTTCTTTCCGGTGTCGGAGAGTGAGAGTTCTTCGAAACTTGTTGTGATCCCTTTCAGTAGCCAGCCACCTTGAGGTTCATTGCTTGTCGGAGGCAAGTAGTATGCATCCTCAGCGGAGATTGAGTCCTGATTTGGCGAGATGACTGGCGGTAATCGAAACTGTGGTTTGTGGAGTCGCTTTTCTGCTGGAAAGACTTCTTCACCCGAGACAAACATTTTCCACCTCGGATCGAATTGCGGATCGACCTTGTGTCCGTCGTCAGCGGTTTGACCGTGTCGACGTTGCAACTTGCTGGCGACGTTTGGAAGGATCACTTCCTGATTGACAATTAAGAATCCGTTGACCACACACATTCCCAGTAGTAATGAAATCGTCGCCCGGTAGGTCGGCACGCCAGCTGCTAGAACGGGATGAAACTCTCCGTTCTTCAAAAACGAAGCGAGCGCCGCGATCGCTGAGATGACTACAATTGCTGGTCCGGCAAGCTCGATGATCATCAGAGACTGGTAGAAATAGTGATCGATCATCAGCTGAAAGAGCATCGTCGTTCCGCCGCCCGCTTTTTCTGCGGAATGCTGGAATGAATCGAGGTTGACGAATCCATCGACGACCACAAACAACCCCGCCGACGCGCAGAAGAACACGGCGACGGTTTGCAAATAGCGAACCAGCAGGTATCGGTCGAATGTGGTCAAGGAAATTCGTGGTTGATGATGTGTCGGGAAAGCAGCGTCTGGATTACAGACCAAAAAGCGGGATCAGGTCAAGATGGAGTTGGAGAAGATCCAGGGCTTCCCTGTCGTGAGAGTCCCGTTGTTTGAGGAGTTCAGTCGACTTCGGGATCGGCTTGGTGTATGGCCGAGTTGGCTGCGAACGGGAATATCGACATTGACCCTTTTTCTGTAGTCGCCGTAAACTTCCAATGGAAGTAATTGCTTCGTTGGGGCGCCGAGTTTGCCCTTTCAAGATTTTATTCGCCTGAAAAGTGATGAAACGTATGTCGAATCCCAGTTTAGAATCGTCTCATTCGCGGTTGACGGACTGGTTACGTCCGCACTTGCGTTGGGTGACGGTCCCAAGCTGGGTGCTTTCGGCACTGTTTCATATCATGGTTGCCGGGGTGGTTGTGCTTTTGTCGCAACTTCCTAGCTGTCAAGCAGATATGGCGGGTGATGACGGTGAGGCGTTTCGTGATGTCGGCATCAGAACCCGACCGAGCGCAGCGGAAACGGAGACAGATACGGAGACCGAAAGCGAAGATTCTCCCGCTGAGTTGGCTTATGAGAACCCGCTCACGGCCCAAGAGCCGGTCGTTGAGAATTCTCCGCCAGTTGCCTTGGAACTTCCAACCATGCAACTCGCTCCTCCGACCATTGGTGCGGGCAGTATTCCGATTCCAAAGACTCTCGCCAACAACGATTTGCTTCAGCCGAGTGAAGCAGGAGGAACGCCGACGATATCTAAGGGGACAGGAGCCCCGTTCGCTGGGGGAACCTCTTTTCTGGGAATTGAGGATGTTGGAAAGCGTTTTGCTTACGTGATTGATCGCTCGTTCAGTATGGACAATGATGGGGCACTTCAGGCAGCCAAGGCTGAGTTGCAGGCGAGTTTGTCTCGATTGGATGAAACTCAGCAATTCCAGGTGATCTTTTATTCCGGAACAGTCAAGTTGCTTGAGCCGAGAAATAGCCCCAACAATATGTTTTGGGGGACTGATGCTCAGCGAATGCAGGTAAGTGGCCGCTTACGTTCAATTTTGGCCGACGGCGGGACACGACACTTACCGGCAATCATGAAGGCACTTGAAGGGAATCCGGATGTGATTTACCTGCTGACTGATGGGGCATCGGAACAGGCGCTTTCAGCTGCGGAATTGAATCAAATCAAAAAACGAAACCATGGTGGAGCTCGTATTCACTGTATTGAATTCGGAAGATCTCGGGCACCTGCACTCGATGGTGAAGGAAATTTCTTGAGAAAATTAGCGAAGCAAAATAATGGGCAGTATTTGTACCGTAACGTGAAGCGGACTCGCTGAGGAATCGGGAAATGAGATTTCCCGTTCCATGAAAATAGCTCGCTGTGATGAATCGAATTTCAGCGAATAGGATTGGATGAAATGATGCAAGTAAGTTCTTCACAGCCGATCTCCAAGAAAGAACGCTGGATTTGGTTCAGTGTGACTTCGGTGGTGATGGTCGTCGTCGATCAATGGCTGAAGATGTATGCAATTCAAAACTGGAAGGGACTTCCTCCACGTTCATTTTTCTTTGATACTTTCCGGATCACGTATGCAGAAAACCATGGGGCGTTTCTAGGGTTGGGTGGCGAACTTCCTGATGAAGCCCGGTTCTGGATTCTTGTGGTAACGAACGGTCTCGTTCTGCTTGGTGTTTCTGCCTATCTTCTGCTTGGCAAGAGCATCAATCACTATGTTTTCCTCGCGTTTACCTTGGTTGTGGCTGGGGGAATCGGAAACATGATTGACCGCGTTCGCTTCGAGTACGTGGTCGATTTCTTCAATATTGGCATTGGCGGATTGCGGACCGGGATCTTTAATATTGCCGACATGGCAATTACTGCGGGGTTCTTCATGATGTTGCCGCTCGTTTGGTCTCCTGAAGCTAAAAAGGCCTCGGAAAAAGATTCCGTCACTCCCGAGGTCACAGCCGAGGTCGACGGAGCTTCCGGGTCGCCTGTCTCGTGAATCGATTACCTCCTCAACGTCTGCTCTCTTGCATGACCCTGCTGCTGTCCGCCATCAGCATGGTGATCAATGTTGGAGCAACCGCAGTCGTTGCTGAGGATCGAGTGATGTATCGCCCACCTGGGGCTCAGCGGCCGATTACGATGGTGGGGGATATCATTGATTCGACGGGTCGCGAATTGCAGATGATGACGCTGAACGGCAATCCACAGCGTATTTCTGCAGACGACATCATCACAATCAAAACACATTACGATCCCTCTCATCTAGCGGGAATCGAGGCCTATACCGCAGGTCGATTAGAGGATGCCGCGTCGTATTTCATCACCGCTTATGATCGCGAACCGCGCGAATGGGTCGATCGTGAAATCGCTGCCTGGCTGGTCCGGTGTCGATTGCAACAAGGGGATCTTGCCTCAGCGATTTCGTCTTTTCGTTCGATCATCAATACCGATCCATACTCGCGGCATTGGGGGATCGCTCCGCTGATTTGGTCCCCCATGAGCATCAGCGAATCTGTGCGAAAATCTGTTCGTTCAATGTTGGTCAGCTCACGCAACGGAGAGCGATTACTGGCTGCTTCGATCCTCTTGTTTGACGGTGTTTCTGGAAAGCTGGCGGAAAGAGAACTCAATGACTTAGCGAGTGACCCGAATCCACGAATCTCGAAGCTTGCTCGTGCTCAACTTTGGCGGGTGGCCCTTGCGAAAAGTCAGGTGACTGAGAACATTCTCCAGAGCTGGCGAGATCAGATTGAATTATTGCCGGAACCGCTCCGGCCTGGGCCGCAGTATTTGCTGGGGCGTGGATATGCTCACTTGGGGGAACCGCGGCTCGCGGCTGCGGAGTTCCTGAAATTGACGATAATTTACACAAATCATGAGGCTCTCACCTCACGGGCGACACTGGAAGCTGCCCAGGCAATTGAAAGAACGGGGTTGACTCATGAAGCGGATCTTCTGTATCGCGAACTTCTGATTCGATTTCCAACAACCTCGGAATCGATAATTGCCCGCGAAAAGCTGGCTGAAAATAGAACGGACTCGATCAACTCGAATTCTGAGTAAGTGAATGCTCAGAAGGATGATGAGATTTTCTCAGTCGGATTTCACTCACATGGCCAAGCGATTTCGATTTTTGATGACAACCTGCATGATGCTGGGGTTCATTCTTGTTTCGCGCCCGGTTCTTGCTGCCGAGGGTGCGATTTTTGAAAATGGGCAAGTCAATCCACAAGCTCTTTTGCAAGCCGGAGGAGCTATTGGATACGTCATCATCGCTCTGAGCGTCGCGATGGTCGCACTTGTGATGGAACATTTGCTGAGCATTCGTAAAGGCTCTTTGATGCCGCGCGGGCTCGCAGAACAATTACATCAAATGATTTCAGCGGGGCAGTTTCAACAGGCTGACCAATTGTGCCGTCAACGCCCGACCTTTTTGTCCTACGTGGTGATGTCTGGATTACAGGAATCGAACTTCGGGTACAACGCGGTCGAGAAATCAATGGAAGATGCCTGTGTCGAGCAGGCAGCACGTCTCTCACGGAAAATCGAATACCTCTCAGTCATCGGGTCACTGGCTCCGATGCTCGGGTTGATGGGAACAGTCTGGGGAATGATTCAGGCGTTTGCAGAGTTCACTGAAAAAGCGAATCCGATGCCAGCCGACTTTGCACCCGCCATCTCCGAGGCACTGGTCACAACACTCTTCGGTCTTTGCGTTGCCGTTCCCGCACTCGCTGCATATGCGTGGTTCCGCAATCGGATCGATGAATACGTTGCAGAAACAACATTGATGGCGGAGCACCTTGTCTCCCCGTTGAGGCGTTCATTGATTGAAAAACGAAAGACGACGAAAACAATCACCGGAACGGCGAGGAGCTAGCGCATGCGTCTTCCCGTCCGATCTCGTAAGCATGGACTTAAAGTCGACATCACTCCCTTGATTGATGTGGTTTTTTTGCTGGTGATCTTCTTTCTGGTCGCCTCGCACTTTGCGAAAAGCGAACCGACAGAAGTCGTCGAATTGCCAACAGCGACTCAATCAACGGACGATGAGAATCCGCGTCGGCTCATCGTGACAGTGAATTCCGCGGGTGAGTATTACGTCAATGCAGAGCAAGTTCAGATGGGACAGATTGAAGAGATGATTCAGGATGGGGCTGAAGGTGATCCGGAAACTTACGCAGTCCGAATTCGAGGGGACCGCACAACTCCCTATTCTGCTATCGAACCGATCATGCTCATCTGCCCGAAATATGGAGTCACAAAGTTTGGATTTCACGTGATTGGCAGAGGATAACAACTAGCGATTCGAGCAGTTTGATTTGGGGCTTCAGTGTCCCAAATCCCCCTCCGGTGAGTCACCGGGGGGCTAAATGGCTGCAGCAAGATGGCAGCAGGCCAACCGTGAACATGTTGCTGTGTTGTGACTGCGAAACATGCTTCCATGTGAAGCCTTTATTTCTGAGATCGACGAGAGTGAACACGTTCTTCATCATCAAAAAAGATTCCTAGACAACTCAAATTAAAATGCGTATTCCCCAGCAGCATGAACGTGATCACGACTTCGGAGCAATGACTCCGATGATTGATATTGTGTTTCTGTTGTTGATTTTCTTTGTGGTGACCGCATCTGGTGGAGTCCGAGAAGAATTGCTTCCGACGGAACTTTCCGCAGCCGGGGCGGTGGAGTCCGACATCACGCCGGTAGAGCCACAAGAACTGACGGTTGATATCTGGTTGAAGCTGATGTTTGAGGCTGAGGGAAAGAAAACACGCGTTGATATGAATGGGACCGTGTACGAGGATTTGGAGCGACTGAAAGAACAATTGCGGGCTTTAGCGGATCTGGGGCCCGAAAATCCAGTGATTTTAGACATCGCGGGCGATGTCCCGCTCGGAGATGTCGTTGACGTGTATGATACTTGTCAGGCAGCCGGGTTCGAATCTGTCAGCTTCGCGGCGGACGCTCCAAAGTCCGATTGATCTAAATCGTTGATTCCGCGTATCTTTCCGGCAGATTGTGCCGAAATGCCCGCGACCCGTTGGTCGCCGTTGGCTGCCAATGTAAGCCGCCACTGTTCGCCTGACATTTGAAGTGTCCGGCTAAATTCACGGATGACGACTCGTGTTCTTGAACTTTGTGATCGCTGTTCTGATGTGGTTTGCCTGTGTGGCGGATCTCGGGTGGACAGCGTGGACTGATCTCAGGATTGCTCCTGCGTTTCTGGATTTAGCAGTCGTCGTCGTTTGCCTGTTTTCTCGCCCACAGTGGATTGTGTTCTGGGGGGGAGTTGCGGGCCTTCTATCAAGCGTTGTTCATGTGGAGCCGATTCCATTGTGCGTTGTGCTGTTTACAAGCGTGACCCTCATCGCTGCCTGGACAAAACCGTCTGAGATGAAGCGACAGACTTTTGCTGCCACGCTGATTCGCTGTCTCTTGGTCCTAATCGTTTTGAAAGTTGGGCGGATTGGAATCGCTCATTTTCCGGACACCAATTTTCTGGGAACGATCGGGATGGAGCAAATCGCGCAGGTCGCCTTGACGTTTCTGATCTCGATCACCGTCTGCATGCTGTTCATGTTCCTTCATCGCCGTCATGCGTGGGAGTGATCGATGCAGAACCAACCCTTCTCCGACCTCGGCAGTTCTCGCGAAGATTCAAATCGCATCGGAAATTCTCCTCAAATGCGGCTAGGGATTCTTGGCGGGATTATTGTCGGCGTTGTGTTTCTGATCGGCATTCGTGTTTGCCATGTCCAGGCAATGATCGCCCAGCAGTTCATCTCCCCTTGGGAAAAAATTCAGCTTGTCGAAGAGACCATTCCAGCTCGCAGCGGAAGAATTCTCTCACGCGATGGAGCGGTGCTGGCCTTCGACGAAACTCGCTACGATCTTGCTGTCGACTATCGTTGGCTGGAGGAACCGTTTGATGCCGTCTGGCTGCGGCGGCAGGTCTATTCTCGGCTTGATCGAAACCAACGAGACGATCCGGTAGCAAGAGAACTGATGGAGCAAGAGCTTGAGCGAGATCGTCAGGCACTCTTTGAAAAACTTTCGAGTCTGACAAAGGTTCCGACTGATGTTCTTTTGAGTCGAGCTGAGCGGCTGCAAAAAAGAATCGAACGCATGCTCGTCTCGGTGGAGGCCAGAAGGAGTGACTCTCTTGCAGAGAATGATCCTCAACCACTTGATTTCTCGCAGGGACTGAGCGGAATTATAGAAACGATTCGCAAAGAACTGACGACTCCTCCGCGACGATATCAAAGTGATCCCATCATCTTGAAGGAAGAGCTTGAACCGCACGTGCTTGTCGAGAACGTTCCATTGAGCGTTGTGGCGGCGATTCAGTCAACTCCGCATCGTTTTCCCGGTGTGCATGTTCAAAGCCATGCATCACGGATTTACCCTCTCGGTGATGTTGCTCCGCACTTAATTGGATTGCGAAAAGCCTCTGGAGGAAGTGATCAAATTACAGGGCAGGGGGGCGTCGAAGAAGCTTTTGATGACGTGCTGACTGGACACGAAGGGACGAAAATCCACAAAGTCAATCGCCGTGGGGAAACACTGTCGAGTGATGTTTCGCAGGACCCGATTGATGGAAAAGATGTTGTCCTGACAATTGATTCCCGCCTGCAACGTACGGCTGAAGAACTTCTGGATCAAGCACTTTCAAATCCAGAGAGCGATCCGCAACCGGTCGGAGGTGTGGTGATCGCGATGGATCTCTGGACCGGTGATCTTCTTGCCGCCGCAGCGGCTCCGCGTTACTCGCTGCAAATGATGTTGAAGCCAAGTGAAGCAGAGTGGAAAGGAATCCTTGAACATCCTCATCAGCCACTTTTCCCACGGGCGACGAAGATGGCAATTCCGCCGGGCTCTGTTTTCAAAGTCGTCACGTCTGCCGCTGCTTTGGAACAGGGGGAGGTGACGCCGGATGAAGTTCTGGAGTGTCGTGGTTATTTGAATTCACCCGACCAGCTTCGCTGTATGATCTTTCGTAAGTATGGATTGGGACATGGTGAGATTCATCTCGACGATGCGCTGTGCCGCTCGTGCAACGTTTTCTTCTATGATCTGGCTCAGCGAGTTGGACCGGATGTCCTCGTGGACTGGTCGTCTCGATTTGGATTTGGTCTGCCGACTGGGATCGAACTTCCGTCTGAAAGCTCGGGGTTCCTGCCGAATCCTCACGATCCCGAAGCGAGCAAAAAGTGGTATCCTGGAACCTCGATGCAACTGGCGATTGGACAAGGTGAGCTTCTTGCGACGCCACTTCAGGTGACGCGAATGATGGCTTCGATCGGGAACGGTGGATATCTGGTGACACCGCGAGTCCGGTTGGTACAATCTCGAGAGTTACCCGATACAGAACGGACATTGAAAAAAATCCCCGGGCTCTCCGAACGTTCGCTGACAACGATTCGTCACGGTTTAGAAATGGTTGTCCACCATCCGCATGGAACCGGGGTCGCTGCGTTGACTCCGTCCATGACGATGGCAGCGAAAACGGGAACTGCGGAAGTGGACGGAAAACCGGATCATGCCTGGTTCGCAGGTTACGCTCCGGTGGAATCACCCAGAGTCGCTTTCTGCGTCGTGCTGGAACATGGTGGTTCCGGAGGAGATGCCTCTGGTCCTATTGTGAAGCATTTAATGACCGAAATGATTGGGTTGGGTTTACTGAGACCGCAATGGAGCGAGGAAACGACCCAGGTTTCCGAGTATGGCGCGAACTGATGAAATCGAGCGTCAGGAAGCACAAGTGTTTGGCCTATCTCGGTTTACGAGAGCATTTTCAATGCTCATCGTCTCCATATAGGTCACTTTCATGATGACAAAGATGATCCGTCACGAAACTGATCGCGAATACGATTTCGAAAGTTGCTCTAATCGGCGTCAATTCACTCGAGTCCCAAGGATTTCGCGTGAATTACCCTGCGAGATCACTGAGATGGCCGATATACTCTAAGAGCAGTTTATAAAGACGAATCCAAAGTCATGTTTCCAATGCGGTCGCCAATCAAATAGGCAGCCTGTCAACGGCCACGTGAGAACGGCCACTTGAGAATGGTCTACTGCATACGAGCCCGCTGAAAAAGAGGCTGATAGAGAAGTGACAAATGCCAAGGGATTGAGAGCGAAAAAACGAGTTCTCCTATCGAATCATCAGATTTGTTGCTCTACTGACCTTGCCATTTGGACTCGCCAAGTCGACGGAGTGAATAGACATGCCCCTGAAAACCCAAGAAGTTGAAGAGCCAGCACTCAATCTGACACCGATGATTGACATCGTGTTGCTGTTGGTCATTTTCTTCATGGTCGGGACGCAGTTCACTGAACACGAGAACAAATTCGAGATCCTGTTGCCGACTGTCTCAGACGCTCAGCCGCTGACTGCGCTGCCGGATGAATTGATTGTCAATGTTGCGAACGATGGTTCGATTTTCCTGGGAGGAGAAGCGAAGACTGTTGAGGAACTGGAAAAAGATCTCCGAGCCGCGCGGGAACGTTATCCTGAACAGACCGTCATCATCCGTGGGGATGGACCTGGCCCGTATCAACATGTCATGACGGTTCTGAATATTTGCAATCGGGCGAAAATCAAAAGTATCCAACTCGCAAATCAAATCAAGGAGGGTTGAGCATGGCCCTCGCAGCCATTGACTTGCAATCTGAAGCCTGGCATTTTGGGACATTGCTCATCGCACTGTTTCAACCGTTGCTGGTGTTGATTTTGATCATTGGGTTCATTCTTGCATCCGCTCATTTACTCACCATGATCGGTACTCGCTGGGGGGATCGTCGTACGGAATCCAAGGCGTTTTTCTTTTCGATTGGTGTGCATGTTTTGCTGGCCTGTGGGCTGATTGCGTTGCTCCCGGAGTATCGGCAGCGAGTCTATGCAGACATTGTCAACTTGGACGATGAACCGATCAGCATCCAGACTGTGCCTGATCGAACAGCTATGGAAAAGGTCGATCTGGAAGGTGGAAACACCCCGGTCTGGGATCAGATCAAGTCGAGTCAGAATCAGGAATGGGAACGTTTCGAGGCTCCTCCGCCAGACTTGACGAAGATTGACCAAGCACTCGACAAGCCGACCGAAGCTCTCGACCTGAAACCAGAACTCTCTTCTGATGCCGCTTTGCTCCCTTCCGAATCTCTCCCAGTGCCGTTACAGGAAATCACTGCAGAGAAAGGAGATCTCCAGGAAGCGGCCGTTGATGTCAACGTGGAGACGTTAGAGACACAAACTCGCGACGACAAAGAGACTTTCTCCGCTGTTGCAGATAGAATGTCTCGTCCGCTCATTGGAATGAATGAGCTGAGTGATCTTGAAAAGCCGACTCAGGGAAGTGCGGATCGCCTCGCACCTCAACTCACCCGTGATACAACATCGCAGTCGTTGAATGCTCCCGTTTCACCTGAGGCAGTGCTGCAGCAGGCGCCAATTGATGAAATGATCGCTCGTCGTGAGTCCCCCGCACCGGTTTTGCAGGAAAGTGACTTGCTAGGTCAGGAAGCTGCGCAGCCAACAGAGTCTTCAACGAGTAGTTCTCAGGTCGATCCCAAAATTGCGAGGACTCAGTCGCTCAGGAATATCACAGAGAACGATGCACCGTCCATTGGACGTTATCGACCGTTAATGAAACCTGAAAGTCCCAACCCAGACCGGACGGACATCGGTTCTTCGATCAGCAGCCTGGGGCAGTTTGTCCCTGTTCCGGGTGAACGCCCACAGATGGTTCTCCCCGATGAAAAGCTGATTGCCCGCACCGACATCAACAGTGTGCCAAACGCATATATCTTAAGATCAGACGAACTTCGCCGGAAAGCGATTTTGAAATATGGCGGGTCCGAACGATCCGAGCAGGCTGTCGACTTGAGCCTGAAGTGGCTGGCTTCGGTTCAACATCCAGATGGGTATTGGGACGCCAGTAAGAATGGCTCTGGTAAGGTCGGCATCGACGACGATGGCATCGACCGAAAATTTGCAGGACGAGAGTCAGACACAGGCGTGACAGGACTCGCGGTTCTGGCGTTTCTTGGGAAGCTGAATACTGTGGATCAGGGGATTTATTCACCCAATGTGACGCGTGCTCTTCGCTGGCTCGTCGCGCAGCAAAGAACGATCGAGTGGCCCAACGGCGATAAAACCTCGGGATATCTGGGCGGGAACGCGACAGAGTTCTCCGGAGTGTATTGCCACGGGATGGCGACCTTTGCGATGGCTGAAGCGTATGCCGTATCGAAGGATAGCGAAGATGCCCAATTTTTAAGAAAGCCGTTAGAACGCGCCATCAACTTCATTTTGGCGACTCAAATCAACGATGGTGGCTGGCGGTATGTCAAAGGTCAGCCTGATGGCGATATGAGTATCTTTGGGTGGCAATTGATGGCTCTGAAAAGCGCTGAGGCTGCCGGGATTGAAATTCCGTTTGAAACCAAACATCGCATGATTAAGTTTCTCGATTCTCGACGCGTTGGTCGTTATCGAGGCTTAGCAGGCTATCGAGCTGGCGAGGCCCCCTCACCAGCCATGACCGCAGAAGCTCTCTTCTGTCGACAGATGTTAGGGATCGACACCGACCTGACTGCAACCGACGAAGCAGTTCGATATCTGCTTGCGAACAGGCCGAGTCGGACCTCACTGAATCTCTATTATTGGTATTACGGATCTCTG
The DNA here is from genome assembly GCF_007744255.1 of Thalassoglobus polymorphus. Lineage (GTDB taxonomy): Bacteria > Planctomycetota > Planctomycetia > Planctomycetales > Planctomycetaceae > Thalassoglobus > Thalassoglobus polymorphus. The sequence goes on from NZ_CP036267.1 coordinate 1,062,968, forward strand.
GCAATGCACAAGAGGGGCGGTCGAGACTGGGAGCAATGGAACACCGCTCTGCGCGACCTGCTCGTCCAAGAGCAACGGACCGTCGGCCCACAAGCAGGCAGCTGGGACCCGCGCGGCGTCTGGGGAAACTACGGCGGCAGAATCTATTCCACCGCCGTCGCAACTTTAAGCCTCGAAGTCTATTACCGCTACCTACGGCCATAAGCCTCTAAAGTTTCAATTCAGTCGCAGTTTCGGAGGTGTGACGGCACCGGCACCGGTCGTGTCCTTTGCTGTCATCTGGCACTAACCGCTCCTGGAAATATCGCCAACTCACGAATTGGGGTGGTTAAGGTTGCTTGGGATTTACTGTCCAGACTCGACAGAGGGTGCCTTGGTTGATGAATCCTTTGGGGGCTGTTGATGTGGTCGTGTAGTGTCTTTCGCCGCTCGATGGGTTCTTGAATTCAAACAATGGTAATGTGGTCGCAGGTGCTTCAGGCTGGTTTGCTGGTATTGCGTAGAAGAGCGGTTTTCCTTCATGCGGATTTGCAGATAAGTGTTGAGAGCCATTCGTCAGGGTTGTGTAGATGGGGATGTTTTGCGAGGTCTTTCGGTCTTGTGCGAAGAACACTAAATCTTTGCGGTCGGGGATCTGGTCGACGGAAGTTCGCGGTCCAAGTGACTCTTTGTTCTCAGCGTCCATGGTTCGATAAACTGGCACCGGGAGTGCCAGACGCTCGTCAGCGAGGTCGAGGCGATACATCACCTGGTTGTAATCGTATCGTGGAGTTTGGTCTTTGTTGTCTGTGAACGTGTGAGTGTAAGTTCCTTCGAAGTAGATAATACGCCCGTCTTCCTGATCGAACATTGGGTGTTGTTTGGGGTTGTAGAAGCTGTAGTTGTTGTGGGTGACTATCTTTTGGGCGTATTGCCACGGACCAAGAGGAGTGTTGGCTTCGGCGTACCAGATTTCTCCCAAAGGTGATGAACCAAAGAGTTCGAGCATGATGCAGACCCAGCGTTGCCGGTGCTCGTTCCAGTAGACCGATCCACCATGACAATTCAAAGCCCGACCTGTGTTGAGGTCAAAGAGTCGAAACTGCAGGTCGTTTGGTTTGAGAAGACCTGAATTCACCATTGACGCTTGTGATTTCGAGTCGAGTGTGGGGAGACCTTTCTTCCAGGAGTATCTGACTGCCCCCTGTTCGTCATGGTCGATGAGCGGCTTATTTGGGGGGCTTCCAGCTTTCAGGCAAGTGTAAGTTTCGTACTGCGACAAGTCCTTGTAAGCTTCGGCGGTCGCTGGGACTCGGACGGTTGGAAATGGGAGGCAGAAATAGAGATACTCCAGACCGTTCTCAGTCACTTTCAGCGGATGTCCATTCGGGTAAAGAGGAGTGCTCAACGGGAATGTTTTCACTTGTCGAAACTCTTCCGCAGCCACATCGAATTCAATGATCCCTCTTTCGTAGGTTTCTAAAGGAGGCTCGATTTTCGCGTAGCTGGCGAGGAGTTTTTCATGCTGATTCTTGTCCTTCAAAGCAATTAACCCGCCTATCCAGGTCGGCCCTTTTCCGGGCATGTCAGCGGTCGCTTTGGCGAGGCCGTTGGGGCCTTTGAAATAGTTGAGATTCACTCCCACATCGGGTGAGAGTCCACCGTCGTTCGGGAGTTTAGTTGTCGCTCCCGGGACATCGAAAATTCCTAACGGATGAGCAGGCAGGTTCGTGTCTCCCCAGAACCAGTAGATGCGGTCGTTGAAAACCGTGTTCACGACACTGTCTGAACCAAGCACCCCGGCATTCAGGACTGGCTCTGCAAGCGGGACATCGTCACCAAGCAACAGGCTGTCGCGGTAGATTCCTCCTCCAGTGACACGATAAAGACGCTCAGCGATGTTGAGTCGCTTCAGCTTCAAGACCGCTTTCCCTCCGGGAGTGATTTCGAATGACTTTCCCTGAAAACCAAACCCTGCCTGGGGGGATTCGTACCCGTGGCTGAAGACTTTGAAATAGACTCGTTGGTTCATGAGCCCCGGCTCGTGAAATGCCACGACGCCAGCTGAATCGGTGACGAACCGGATATGATTGACAGTGGTGAGTTCGACTAAAGGGATCCCACGGTTCGTTTCTGCATCGACAACCGTGATCCGAAAATAATCATTCGCGGAAGCAATGGGGGGGCCCAGTGTCATCGCAAGCCAAATGAGAAGGATGGTCTTCGAAATTGTTTTGCTCATACGGTCCGGAACCTGCGTGCGATATGATCAAGGTGAACTCTTTGTGTGCCAAACTGGTCGAGAGGGATCGCTCCACGATACGCTGGCAGCCGTCGGCACTCAACTATTTTCCTTGTTCGCTCAGTTTCTCTGAGCGGCTGAGGAGATAGTGTCTTAAGCAGGATTGTATCAATTCAGGTCGACTTCATTATCGAATGCTGTCAGCGATGTGGGCGGTTTCGATGATTGCCGTGCTCGCTGGGAGGTAGAGCACGAAAACCGATTCAAAAAAAATCTAGACAAGAAGGCGAGCCTGCCAGGATTGGTGCTGTCGAAATCGATCAGCACATCGAAGGAAAATTCTTCATTTTTCTGACACCAGCGGTGGCTGGGCTGGGTATCGAAGGTGACACTCTTGGTGGATCCTTGTTCTTTCGGTCTTTTTTTCAAAGAATGCCGAAACGGAAGAGGCCGCTTGGAGTTATACACAAGTTAGGAAGCAGTCGTTGATTTCAGACTAGGGGAGCGACCTCTCTGTCATTTGAGATTTGGTCATCAGGTTGAATATGAAGAATCGAAATTCAAAAATTTCTCTGTTTGCAATCATCGTGGCGGGTCTGCTTGCGATTCATCCAGCAAATGTCTTTGGGCAGGATGATCTCGAAGAAGATTTCGGTCCGCGCCTTCCGTTTGCGGCGGTCGCTGTGAAAAACATCGATCAGTCACTGACGAATGTTGCAGCGATGTTCGATGCCACCGGTCGGTCGGATATGACCGATATGATCAACGACTTCCTGAGCGACAAAGCAGGGAATCTGGAAGGAATCAGTCGTACGAAGCCGTTTGGGTTCATGTTCTTTCTGAGCGATTCGCTCCCTCCGCAGCCAGTTCGTGTTGCGTTTATCCCGGTCGATGACATGGATGCTTTTATTCGGACTGCTTCTCTGGGACCTGCGAAACCGGAAAAAGTAGAAGGAAAAGAGAACGTCTACAGGTTTCCATTCGGGCGACGGAATCGTGGCGTGAATATGGTTGTTGAGAACGGTTATGCCTTTGCGGCTTCGGATGAATCGATGCTGGAGGATCTGCCTGATCCTGAAGAGATCGTGCGGAGTATGGTCGCCCGTTACGATGTGAGCGCTTCTGCGATGCTGGGAAATATTCAGCCGTTGATGAAAGATTTCTTCATCGCGACCCTGCAATCGAGTTCGCAGGCAGAATTGCAACAACGCGACGATGAGTCGGAGGCGGCTCACCAGATGCGAAAAGCGAGTGGACAAAGTGTTCTGGAGTTGATGACTCAGGTTCTTCGCGATGGCGAACAGATCACCGTTGGTTTGGAAGCCAAGCCTGAAGAAAAGATGGCAGCCATTGAATTACTCGTCGACGCGACCCCAGAAAGTGAATTCTCTGAATTCATGAAAAACATCGGCGGACGCAAAAGTATCTTCGAGCCACTTCAATCAGACACAAACCCACTGACTCTGACAATTTCCTGGAAAATGGATCGTCGAGAGAAAGAGGCGATGATTGGTCTCGTTAAAGGCCTCGAACTGGCTCTGGGTGAGCAACTCCCGGAGACGTTCTTGGCGTCGATCGGCCGTATTGCAGATTCGTTGCGTGCGACTGCCGAGCAAGAACACATCAATGGTGTCTTTCAGTTTATTCCGATTGAACGTGATGAATTCGCTTTGATCGGTGGCCTCAAATTAGTTGGGGCGCAAACGTTTGGGACGGCGCTCAGAGACCTTCTCTCAGGTGTTGGAGAGCTTGAGGGAATCGAATCTGTGGAGCTTGATGTTCATGAACATCAAAACGTGATGTTCCATCGTCTTGTCGCCACCAATGCACGTGAGGAAGATCTGCGAATTTATGGCGGTCATCCGAGTGTCTACTTAGGTTCTGGGAATGGAATTTTCTGGTTTGGGATTGGAGGGGATAAGTTACTCTCCGAACTTGATTTCGCGATTGATCTCCTGCTCGAAACTCCCCCTGGAACTCTTGAAGGAAGTACCGCTCCACTTCAAGTTGTCTTCCGACTATTGCCCTGGATGAATTTGCCAGCACCGGAAAACGCGAACCAGAATGGTCGTGAACTCGCATTTGAAGCTATTGAGAAAGGTCAAGATGCGGTCCGAATTGATATTCGTCCGACCGAAACCGGGGGCCGGGTTCGAATGCAGTTTGAAGAAGGTTTTGTCCGGCTTCTTGGATTGACTCTGGCCCAGCTATATGACAGAAGTCAGCTGTAAGATGCTTTCTGGTAAGTGCTTACTGTTGTTAGATCGTTGCAGGGGATGCTGCGAAGTCTGAATTTGTTGGCCGGATTTCTCTCTCCGGCCCAGTTGAGATTCAGGCACTCGTCGGAGTACAATCGGCGTTCAATCGAACACGTCGTTACGAAGGCGATGTGACACCGTTTCCTGCAGGAGTCACCGAGATGGCAAACGATCAACACTCTAAGAATTCTCAGCCGAGCGGGATTTCTCGACGAGACTGGATGAGATGGTCCGCCTCCAGCGTGGCAGCGGCTGTCGCAGTCGGAAGTCAAGCAGTCGGAAGTCAAACGGCTGAGGCTGCGAAAGATCAGGAGACGCAAGGCAAGACGGAGCCGGTTGCCAAAAACAATCGGATCAAGCAGTCTCTCGTCAATTGGTGCTACAACAAAGCCTGGCCGGATGTTGATGAGTATTGCAATGTCGCTGTGAGACTCGGATGTCAGAGCATTGAATTGATCGACCCTAAGCATTGGCCGACTTTGAAGAAGCATGGCCTGACATGTGCGATCTCGGGGAGTCATGGTTTTCAGACGGGCTTCAATAACCGAGATGAGTGGGACGAATGTCTCGCCAGGTTGCGCGAACGTATTCGTCAATGTAAAGAGTTCGGCGTCAAAAGCGTGATCACATTCACAGGCATGGCAAACGGACTTTCCAAAGAAGATGGTGCAAAAAACTGCGTCGAAGGTTTGAAGAAAATTGCAGGTGATGCCGAGAAGAACGATGTGACTGTCTGCCTTGAGATGCTCAACACGCGAGACGATTCGCACCCAATGAAAGGGCATCCGGGGTATCAGGGAGATCATTGCGATTATTGCATCGACATTCTCAAAGAGGTCGGCTCGTCGCACGTGAAATTGCTGTTCGATATTTATCATGTGCAAATCATGGATGGTGATGTCATCCGCCGAATCAGAGAACACAAAGACTGGCTGGGACATATTCACACAGCTGGAAATCCGGGTCGAGCAGAACTCGACGATGTACAAGAGATCAATTACCCCGCCGTCATGAAGGCACTTCTGGATGTTGGATACACTGGGTATGTCGGGCAGGAATTTATTCCGACTCGTGACCCTTGGGGTGGTCTCGCAGAGGCGGTCGCTTTGTGTGACGTTTAAGTCCACGCAATGAGCCTTTCCTGAGCCGCTGGTTTGTCCGGTTGTGGGGGGGAACTGCCAACTTCCAGTCAAGTCTTCCAGAGAGTCACGGCATTGCGTGAATTCGCTGTGTTGTTGCTGTTGTTATTCTTTCACGTTCATTTAGTACGATTTATGTCTTCTACTCACACGGATGTTGAAACCCGAATTCATCAGCTTTCTGCCAGCGTGATCAACAAGATCGCTGCCGGGGAAGTGATTGAACGTCCTGCAAGTGTTGTGAAGGAGTTACTTGAGAACTCCGTCGATGCACTCTCGACCCGAATTGAGGTCGACATTGAGCAGGGTGGTGCAGAACTGATTCGCATCGTTGATGACGGCGAAGGGATTCATCCCGACGATATTGAACTTTCCATTGCCAGCCACGCCACCAGTAAAATTGCAGACGCTGATGATCTATTTAGCGTGCGCACCATGGGTTTTCGTGGTGAGGCACTGGCGTCCATATCGGAGGTCTCACACTTCCGGCTTAGAACCAAGCAGCATGGTCAGCAGGTCGGCACGGAAATGGAGGTCAATGGTGGGATCGTTAAAGAGCCGAAAACATGCGGATGTCCAGAGGGAACGCAAATTGAAGTTCGACAGCTGTTCTGTAACACACCCGTGCGACGTAAGTTTTTGAAGACACAGGCGACCGAGTTTGGCCACATCTCCGAACAGTTCACGCGTGTTGCTCTCGCGAATCCAAACTTACACATGGTGCTGCGGCACAATGGGAAAACCGTTTATGAACTCCCTGCGACGCATCGATTTATCGAGAGATTGGAGTTGTTCTACGGCAGCGAACTCGCTCAAAACCTCATTTGGGTTGAAGCAGAACATGAGGGGACGCGGCTGTGGGGCTATGTTGCGCATCCGTCACAAAGTAAATCGACTCGTAAGGGGCAGTACCTGTTTTTGAATGGCCGCTGGATTCAGGATCGTTCATTGCAACACGCCTTGGGCGAAGGCTATCGCGGTTTGGTGATGATCGGTCGTCAGCCGATTGCGTTTCTGTTTCTGGATTTGAATCCGGAACTTGTCGACGTGAACGTTCACCCCACGAAATCGGAAGTTCGCTTCCGGGATTCCCAGGTGCTGTACCGGTTGATGCTCTCAACGTTGCGGAACAAATTTCTGTCGATGGATCTCGATTCCAAGCTTTCCGTCGATCGTGCTCAGCCCGAAGCTTCCGGCCCGAAGTCGGAACCACAGGAAATGCAGCGCGAGCTGGTTTCGTGGGCGAAGAATCAACTCGATGAACAGAAGAGTCATGGCTCGCTGTTTGAAGCTGTCTCCAAACTGGCTGGCCCCGAAGTTGGCCCCGCGCCGTCGCAACCTTCGGCAGAACAATTACAGAGTGGGCCTTCACTCGGTGGAGCATCGGGAACAGAGGTTCCGAGTAAGCCTGGTGGTGTCACCCATATCGAGTCGATCGAAGCGAGCGAGCATCCTGCGAGCGCGGCTGCGGAAATTCGTGCGATGCAGATTCACGATTGCTATCTCGTCGTCGAATCGACTGACGGCCTCACAGTGATTGATCAGCATGCACTGCATGAGCGGATCATGTATGAGCAACTCCGGCGACGAATTCTCTCTGGCGGTGTTGAAGTCCAGAAACTGTTGATTCCGCTGACTGTTGAGCTTTCGAGTCGTGAGGCGAGTACGCTTCTCGATCAGGAGGATTTGTTGAAGGAACTCGGTCTGCATATTCAGGAGTTTGGCGGAAGCACGATTGCTCTGACCGGTTACCCCACGCTGCTCGCCAAGGCTGACCCCAAGTCGCTCCTCCGAGACATTGTTGATCTGCTGGAGTCGTCTGGTCGCAAACTTGAACGACGTGACTTAATCGATGAACTGCTGCACATGATGTCTTGCAAGGCTGCCATCAAGGCGGGGCAGCGACTGACCTTCGAAGAAATGGAATCATTGCTGGCTCAGCGTCATCTCTGTGACGACCATCACCATTGCCCCCATGGTCGCCCGACCGCATTGAAACTCTCCCGAGATGAACTCGATCGCCAATTCGGTCGACTTGGGTGATCAAAAGAAATTTCAACGGATCAGACTTTCTGGACAGCCCCGCTTTTCTCTGCTTTTCAGTAGCGATAGGATATGTAGACGAATATCCCACCTAGCCTCGCCCTCCGAGAAGACCTTCCAACGGAATGGACATGCAGATTCCTCAGTTTGATTTTGATCCCCGGACCCGTGTTGTTTTCGGACAAGGGACACTTGCCCGGTTAGGAGATCTTGTTGCCGAATTCGGCGGCTCGAAGATTCTACTCGTCTCCGATCAGGGGTTGAAGGATGCCGGTCATGAAGACCGGGCGAAAGAGTACCTTGCCGCAGCGGGGCTCGATGTCGCCGTCTTCGATGATGTCCAACCGAACCCGACGTCGGACGATATTGAGAAAGGTGTCGCGTTTGCTCGGGATGCGCAGATCGATTTCATCGTCGGCCTGGGCGGGGGGAGCAGCATGGATTGTGCGAAGGGGATTAATTTCCTGCTGACCAATGGCGGAAAAATGTCCGACTACAAGGGAGTCGGCAAAGCGACAAAACCGATGTTGCCGCTGATCGCGATTCCCACAACATCGGGGACGGGTAGCGAAGCACAATCTTTCGCCGTTGTCGCAGACCCAAAGACACATATGAAAATGGCTTGCGGTGACAAAAAAGCAGCCGCCAAGGTCGCGATTCTCGATCCGGATCTTACGCTCACAATGCCGCGATCAGTTCGGGCTGCCACCGGGGTCGATGCCATCAGCCATGCAGTGGAAAGCTATGTCACCCTCAAACGTGGCCCGGTCTCTCAACTCTTCAGTCGTCAAGCCTGGAGCCTGTTAAGCCGGTCGTTCTTGAAGTCGTTACTGGAACCGCAAAATGTTGATGCCAACGGAGCGATGCTCTTAGGGGCTCACTTCGCTGGGGCTGCGATTGAAAATTCAATGCTGGGAGCAACACACGCTTTGGCGAATCCATTATCTGCCCATTGCAATTTAACGCATGGCATTGCCATCGGGGTGCTGCTTCCCCATGTCGTTCGATTTAATGGAGCGTTGCCCGAGATCGCAAATTTGTACGGTCACCTGGCTGAGGAGATTGGACTGTGTGAAAACTCAGACCCAGAGGCTCCAGCGATTCTCGCAGAGTACTTGACTCATCTTGTGCAAAAGTCCGAGCAGCCCGGGAGACTCAGAGAGTGCAACGTGGACGAGTCACTGTTTGAGAAAATGGCAAGCGAAGCTTCCGAGCAATGGACCGGGCAGAGTAATCCGCGACCAGTCGATGCCTCTTCGTTATTGGAGCTATACAAATGTGCCTATTGAAAACACCAATCGGTCGAGTTGTTGTCTGGGGAGCGGCCCTGCTTGCGTCGGTGATGATGTTCGCAGATGCACCAGTCCTGGCTGACGATGTGAAGCATGAGTCGTGGAGCTCTTTCCGAAACGGATTGAAAAATCTCGGCGTTGCAGCCAGTCCATTGGCTGACGAACTCGAACTCAAATGGGAATTCAAAACTCCAGATGGAACCGCTTCAACACCGGTGATTGCAGATGGCAAAACCTACGCTGCAACGTTGAGTGGTGATGTGCATTGTTTCGAGTTGAAAACGGGCAAAAAACTGTGGACGTATCGATCCGTAGAAACGGTCGCTGAAAACGATATCGCTCCCGGATTTAATGCTCCGCTGACACTTGATGAAACGACCATTTTTGTTGGTGACGATTTTGGGACATTCCATGCGATTGAACGAGCAACAGGGAAGAGGCGATGGACCTTCGATACCGACGGTGAGATCGTTGGCGGAGCTCAAATAGTCGATGGCAACGTGATCTTTGGATCGCATGACGGCTTCCTGTATTGCTTCAATGTGAAGAGTGGGGAGCAGGTGTGGAAGGCGGAAACATTCGGGCCAGTGAACGCGACGCCGACAATTGTCGGGAAGTACACATTCACGACCGGTTGCGATCAACCTGTTCTGAGAGTCTTCGAGATTGAAAAAGGGACAACCGCGAAAGAGGTTCCAATCGAAGCACTTCTGCTGGCCTCAGCTGCTGCCAGCGAGGAAAATCTTTATTTCGGGACCGATGGAGGAGGCGTCTACTCACTCGATTGGGAAACTTCGAAAGAGGTTTGGAGCTTTTCAGTTCCAAAGCGGGAGCAACAGATTCGAACTTCGCCCGCCATCACCGATGACCTGATCGTCTTTGGCAGCCGAGACAAACATGTCCATTGTCTCGACAAGAAGACGGGTGAGTTGAAATGGTCCTTTGCGACTCGCGGGCGGGTTGATTCTTCGCCAGTGATTGCTGGTCAGCGTGTCTATTTCGGCTCCGCGGATCGGAACGTATATGGATTGAACATTTCCGACGGGAAAGAGGTTTGGAAGTACCCGGCGAAGCAATCGATCTCAGGATCTCCCGCTATTGCGGATGGCTATCTGGTGATTGGGACTGATACTTCGAACGGGAAGATCTTGTGTTTCGGCAAGAAGTGAGCGAGTCAGAACACTTTCGTGTTTCTTGTGCCCGTGAAGAACGCGTTTCTCTACTGAAAATGCTGTTTGCCACGAGGCAGATCCTGCAAACCAATTCGAAAGATGCTCTAGAAATCAGTATTCTTCAGCCTTTTCGACCTCAATTTCTGCGATGAAATCGCCGGTTTGAACTTCGACTCCGCTGGGAACGAGGTACTTTTTAAGTCTCCCATTGTGCTCGGATTCCAAATGAAACAGGGTGGAATCAACGAGTAACTCTGCGATTCGCTCTCCCGCGATGACCTTGGCGTCGGGGGAGACGAGCCAGTTGACTAGGGAAACAGGCCGGTTTTCTGTTCCCAGGTCAGGAACGGTCACCTGTTGAATCTCCTCGGAAAACGGGTCTTGCGTCATCTTCGCATCTTCGCATAAAAAACGTTCGGCAGATTCTGCGCGTGCCGAGATGGAACGCTGCGCATCTGTTTCACTGAACAGTATTGCAAAGGATTGCGATCAGATGAATTCGAAATTGCTCTCTTCAAGCCAAAAAATAGTTTCAAACCATCCGGAAAGCCTACTCAGGGCTCGATTCATTGATCAATCCGGCGCGAAATTTGTGATCGCCTGGGTTGTTGTCTCTGTTCTGCTGGTACAGGGGTGTGGGTCGCAAGATGCCGATTCACAAGTTCAAGCTCCACCGGTTCAGGAGGAGAACTCTTTGCCGACCGTTCCTCCGACCGTGAGTATCGATGTTCCACTTCTGAAGTTGGACGATTCGATAAAAATCCAGAAACCTGCGGAATCAGCCAAAACGGCGATGGTTGCGTCACAGGATAAAAATGATTCAGTCGCCAAGGGGGCAAAGTCTGCCGCTAAAGGTTCTGTTGAATGGTTCCTTCAGGACATCGGCCGGTTGCAAGGTCTTAGTCAAGCTGGTGCAGCCGCGCAAAAAACAAGCTCTTTGCTCAAGGTGATTGAACATGCTCAGCAGGTGATTGTCAAAACTCACAATCAACCGGAGCAGATCGAAAGTTTCAATACAGCTGTGGCGGCGTTGGCGAGTGCCCGCCTGCAATTGGCAGTTGCAGGGGATCAGGTGCAGGTCCGGTTGCTCTCGGAAGATGCTGAAACACTTTACAAAAAAGATCCGAAGTCGTTTGCCGCAGTCGAGTCGGCGTTCAAGCTGTTGCAGTACACGCAACTGAAAGCACAAAACCACGCTGCTCAAGATCCCAAGTGGGGACTCGCATTTTCCCGACAGGCGAGACTCTTCACTGACAAGTTTCCACAAGAGTCAAATCGGGCCGCTATTCACTTGGTCGCTGCCGGAAATATCTGTGATAAGATTGGATTAGTCGAGGAAGCTAAAAGCTGCATGCTGATTGTTGAAGATCGGTTTCCAAGTTCTCCGTTTGCCGAGCAAGTGAAAAATCCTCTGCGACGGTTACGCTTGCCGGGGCAGGAGCTTCTTGAGTTTGGAGGCTCGACAATTGATGGCAACTTTCTTTCCGCTGACCAATTTCGAGGTCGCCCAACTGTCGTTGCATTTTGGGCTTCAAACTCGATCGTCTTTCAGGAAGATATGAGATTGATCAACGATGTGATTGAATCCTTTGGTGGAGAAGCAGCTGTTATCGGGGTGAACCTGGACAAGGAGGAGCCAGCAGTTGATCGATTCATCGATATGACCGACAATAAGTGGCCTCACATCTTTTTTTCCGCTCCATCAAAGCGAGGAATGGACAACCCGATCGCCAAGCACTACGGCGTGAGCATTGTTCCCTCGTATTGGCTCGTCGACAAAAACGGCATTGTGAAAACCGTCAATCTTAAGCCCGAAGAGCTTCGTCAGTGGCTTGGCAAACTTGCGTTAGCTGGTAATTGACCGACTCCACAAGCAAGACTCCAGAAGTATCACACCACGAGCATTCATGGTCAGGCCCCGCGCGTTGAGCGAGGGGCCTGACTTGTTTCGAGGTGAACACATCGCGGGTGACGAATCATCCCAGAATCGGCTCATCCCAGAATCGGCGATGTGCGGAAGCGATTAAGTACCGAGAACCTTGTTGATGGTCTCTCGGAGGACTTGGCCTGAGCGTTGCAGGGCAGCTTGTTCTTTTGGCCAGAGTTCGATCTCGATGTGAGATTGTGCTCCGTTGATTCCGACAACAGTCGGCACGCTGATGCAAACGTCGCTGAGTCCGTACGCTCCGTTTTGTAGAGACGAGACCGGGAGAATTCTTTCCTGGTCCAGAGCGATCGTGTGAATCACATCGGCAATCGAAGCCCCGACAGCGAATCCTGCTCCACCTTTTTTCTTGATGACTTCCGCTCCTGACCCACGAGTTTTCTTTTCTACTTCTCCGATCAGTTGAGAGGTGACGCCCGGATACTTCTCCAAGGGGAGCCCGGCGATTTGTGCGTTCGACCAGATTGGAACCATGCTGTCTCCGTGCTCTCCGAAGATGGTGACTTGAACCTGGCTGGGAGGGACAGCAATTCGTTGAGCGAGCATGCTTCGCAGGCGTGTTGTGTCGAGAACCGTCCCGAGGCCAATGATCTGCTGTGGCGGCAAATCGAGTTCTTTCATTGCCAGGTAGGTCAACACATCTACAGGGTTGGAGACCACAAAGACTTTGGCCTCTTTTTTGTAACCCGCTGACTTCAGATCAGAGAGAATATTGCTGAACAATGCCACGTTTCGGTTGATCAGGTCGAGGCGACTTTCATCCGGCTTGCGACGCAGACCTGCGGTGATGCAAATGATGTCTGCATCCTGAGAGAGTTCCGGTCCGCCAGCCACGATCTTTTGATCGGAGGTCAAGGAGGCTCCGTGGAGCAGGTCAAGGGCCTGTCCTTCAACAAGGTCCTGATTGACATCGACCAAGGCGATCTCTTTGACAATCCCGCCATACTGAAGCGCGGAGGCTGCACAAGAACCGACTAAACCACCGCCACCGATAATTGAAACTTTCATGTGTGCTTTCGTTTGTCTCTAATTCTTCTTGGATTGATGGCGCGTTGCATCGTGATTGACTTCATCCCGATCAAAAGTCTCGACTTCGCCTTTGAGGTGGCTGGTCAAGGGGACAGGGATCGAGTGGTCAGGTTGAACCAGGTGGACTTCGCTGAATACCGCAGATCATAGAATGCGGCGAAACAATCCATTCCAGCTGCTCATTCCAGACTAATACTTTGGCATATCTTACCCAAATTTCCAGTCCGATACATCAGTGACAATTCCCAAAGTCGCCAGTTTGTCCTGTTGCTGATGCTGCTGCTTTGTTTTAGTTTCGGCCAATTTTGAGTGCAGCTTTGATTATTGTTGCGACATAACCAATTTCCTGGATTCACTTAACGACTTGCGAATGTAATCGATACGAAAGTTGAAATGAGATGTTCGGTCATTGACATGGCTACTCAAAAGGGTATTATAAATTTGCTCAAAATCGCTTGCGTTGTTCGTGGGCAAGACGAGTCGCCTTCACTCCGACAGTTGTCGGATGCGGTATTCGTCTATCCTGACTGCACTGCCTCCACTCTCGCTGTCGGTTTCTTCCACAGTGTCGATTACTTCCGCAGTAATTCTAGAAAAATGGAGCAGGACGATGTTCGGATTAGGAACTCCCGAGCTTTTGCTGTTATGTTTTATTGTGCTACTTCTCTTCGGAAAAAAACTTCCTTCAACGATGAAGTCACTCGGTGGGAGTGTTCGCTCCTTCCGCGAGGGGATGAGTGAAGAACAAAAACTTCTTCCCAAATGATGAGACGATTGACCCTTGTTCCACGGGATCTATTACGGACAGGGCGTCGTTCTGAAGTCATTTCAAAATAAAAACAGACAATCGATCATTGAAATTCAGGGTGTGAGGTGGAGTTATGGTATCGAGTCTTCTCGGGTTTATCCCAGGTGGCGTTGGCGTCCCGGAAATGTTGATTGTCGGGATTATTGCACTTCTTCTGTTTGGAAAGCGTTTGCCCGAAGTTGCCAAGAGCCTTGGCAAGGGGATCGTTGAGTTCAAAAAAGGAATTCAGGGCATCGAAGATGATGTCCGGCATGGTTCGAGTTCTTCTCATTCTTCGTCAACCTATGCACGTCCCGATGTTCAGGATGACGAACCTGAAATGTCGGCTCCGAAATTTGAGCCACCGACATTCGAGACTGAAGAGGCCAAAGAGCCTGTTGAAACCAAAGAGGTTAAGGAAGAAGAGTCTCCTGCATAGGCTGCTCGTTTTTTCGTGTCTTGCGCGGATCCTTCTGGTTCTCCTTAACGTGAGTCTCATTCTCATTCCGAGAGCTAAAGAGAGACTGCGGTCACGGGAATTGTGGTCCGATTTGAGGCTTGAGCTTCAGCAGGATTCTTGTTTTCAGATACTCTTGTATTCACAACGGCAGGCAGCAGTTTAAGGATGACAAGCTCATCGTAGCCCGGGACCATTGTCCCGGACGGACCGAGTGGGGCACTGACCTCTGGGGCACTGACCTCTGGGGCACTGACCTCGAATTACGCGGAGTTCATTCTTCACTGCTCGCCTAAAGAACAGGCTGTTCACGAATGTCGCTCAACTGGTTGTTGATATGGATTGTCGCGATCAGTTGCGGGATGACGTTGATCAACCTGTTTCGGTTCCGCATCTCTAATCTCGTGCGGTTGCTTCCAACGTTATTCACGATTGGAGTGCTCCTCTTCGCTTATAGCAAAAACCAAGAGACCGCCGGATTCTATGCGGGAGGTGTCTGGTTTGTTTTCATTCTTCTACCGGGCATTGCGGTTCAGCTTTCGAACAGCTGTCTAAGCTCGCGGCGATTCTATGCTGCATCACTCTTTTCCTGGATTGCATTTCTGCTTCACCCGTTTAGCGGAATGCGCGAACAGACACGTTTGGTGAGAGCGTTGTGGTTGCTTTCCCGCCAGCGAGATCAAGAGGCTCTTGCTCTTTTGGACGCAATCAGCCGCAGAAATAATTCGATAGGAAAATCAGCATTTGTGATCTCAACGCGATTGCAGGGGCGCTGGGAGAGATTCCTGAAATTGATTCAAACGTCGAAGTCACCTCAAGGGCTTCTCGCAGATCCGCTGTTGGCCAATATTTATCTGCAGGCACTCGGCGAAACTGGGCAGACAGAATTGCTGATTGAGACTTTTCGGCGTGGATTGGACAAAAAGAAACGTGGGAACTCCGCGTTGATGTTGAACATCTCGCGGATGAAGTTGGCTGCGTTTTGTGGACGAATCGACGTTGTTGCTCAACTTGTTGATGGTCCACTTGGCTATTTTGATGAGGATACAAAACGTTTTTGGCTGGCAACCGCAATGCAGGCCAGCGGTCGACTTGAAGATGGAAATCAGAGTTTCCAGAAACTTCAGTCTTCGAAAGACCGACAGATCGCCATCGCTTCTCAGCGACGGTTGGCTCATCCCGTTCGTGTTCTTGATCTTCCTCCAGCAGGCTCGTCGTCGATCA
Source organism: Thalassoglobus polymorphus (assembly GCF_007744255.1). Lineage (GTDB taxonomy): Bacteria > Planctomycetota > Planctomycetia > Planctomycetales > Planctomycetaceae > Thalassoglobus > Thalassoglobus polymorphus. Next base: position 1,078,535 of record NZ_CP036267.1, read on the forward strand.
TGAGTGAGATCGAGTCCGATCTCGATCATGAAACCCGGTTCGCATTGATCAGTTCTCCCGCTTCGAGTGCACACATTGCGACATGGGGGCTGGTCGCAACTTTAGTCGGATTCTTTGTTTATGAAATGATCAGCGGTGGCGTCGGACAGGCGGTCATGCAATCGACCACACTTACGATGGTTGAAAAAGCGTCTCTATTGCTTCAAAACACTTCCAGCGAAGAGAACCTGATTCAAATTGGTGCGCTCGTACTGCCAACTGAGCTGGAACCGAATTTGACTCGTCGAATTTTCTTCTCGGCCTTTCTTCACTTTGGACTTTTGCATCTGTTGATGAATGTCGTCGGGCTAGTGATCCTTGGGCAGCGCGTCGAGGATGCATGGGGGCCGATTTGGATGGGCGTCGCCTATTTGCTCTGTGCAATTCTCTCGATCTTTCTGTTGACAGTCATTCCGTTGGGAGCCACTGCTGACAATCCTTATGTTCTGGTCGGAGCTTCCGGGGGAGCGATGGGGTTGCTTGGTTGTTTGTTGGGCTATCTGGCTTGGGGACAAGTTCAGAAGCGGAATCAACTGGTCGCTGGCGAGTTTCGATTACTGCTTTTCATCGTCGCCTTTCAGATGGTCTTCGACCAAATGACTCCGAACGTTAGCTCTGAATGTCACTTGATGGGGTTGCTGATTGGAATCAGCTGTGGACTGTTCGCTGGGCTGGCCAAAAATGGATGGCCGCTGCGAAAGAAAATTCCTCAACCCGCTCTGCTTCGAGACTCAGCGCTCAAGCTTGATTGAGAACCGTTCACAATCTCACTATCTCGCAAACTGGTTGAAGTCACCGCTGAATTTGTTGCTGAGGTGATTGACTTTCTACAATTAAAGAAGATCGTTGTTCAGAGGCAAGTTGTTCACAAGCAAGTTGTTCACAGGCAAACGGTCGAGTAATTTGCTCTAATTCAATCACTGATTGAAGTATGAGACTTCCTAGCATTTTTCGAATTGGTGTTCGCGATCTGCCTCGTGGCGAACAGCAATTTTGCTAGTGAAACGCGTTCTTCACGGGCAACATGGTAGAGCAAACTGCTCTAAGCAAGCAATCTGGCGAACTCTCCTCTCAAGGAACAATTTATGTCATCGTCTCCACTTGTTGAAACTAAACTTCCGGGCATTCCAGTCCGGCATGGCAAAGTGCGCGATGTCTACGATTTTGGAGATCGTCTGCTGCTTGTTGCGACTGATCGCATCAGTGCCTTCGACTGGATCTTGCCAACTGGAATTCCGGATAAAGGTCGTGTCTTGACTCAAATCAGTAAGTTCTGGTTTGACCGACTCAACGTCCCGCATCATCTGCTCAGGCTGGATGCAAAACTTCTTCCATTGCCCGACGGAACCGACGTGGAGGGTTTAGAGGGGCGATCAATGGTCGTCCGGAAATCGGAAGTGGTTCCGATCGAGTGTGTCGCTCGGGGGTACCTGGCTGGCTCAGGCTGGAAGGAGTATCAGGAATCCCAGTCGGTCTGTGGAATCAAGTTGCCAGCAGGACTTGTGAATGGCAGCAAGCTCCCCGAGCCGATCTTTACTCCAGCAACGAAAGCCGATGAAGGACACGATGAGAACATCTCCTTCGAGCGGATGTGCGAAGAGGTCGGCGAGGATCTGGCGACGGAACTCCGTCAGCGGACATTGGAGATCTATCAGTCAGCTGCCGACTTTGCTCGGGGAAAGGGGATTGTCATTGCCGATACAAAATTCGAATTTGGGCAAGCTGAGGGAGAATTGATACTTATTGACGAAGTGCTGACGCCAGACAGTTCGAGATTTTGGCCAGAAGATTTGTACTCGCCGGGGCAGGAGCAACCATCATTCGATAAGCAGTTTGTAAGAAACTGGCTGGAATCGACAGATTGGGACAAAAACAGTCCTCCTCCTGAATTACCCGCCGAAATCGTGGCTCAAACTCGTGCCAAATATATTGATGCATTTCAGCGTTTAACCGAGCAACCCTTCCGCTGGGAATGAGTTGCATTAATCGCTCTTGAATCGAGGTATTGTGAGAGCAAATCAGGAGTCGCTGGAGAATTGTCAGTGATGTGCGCTATAATTTTTGAGTCTACCCTGCATGATAATAGGTTCTCCTATGAAAATATTTCCAGGTGCGTCTCTTCTTTGGTTGTCTCTTTTCGTCGGATTAGTTACCGCTGAAGAGAGCGTTCCGAAAACTTACCCGGTTTCGGTGGAAGTGATTCCGGAAGCGTTCACAAAGCCCGTGCCAGAATCGGTCAAGGATCTGCAAGAGATGCAGGATCACCTGACGTCGCTCATTCCGCGATTAAAGGAATGCACGGTCAATCTGCAGGTCGGCGGGGCGCAGGGAAGTGGAGTGATCGTCAGTCCCGAAGGTCATGTTCTCACAGCGGCACATGTTTCAGGACGACCAGATCGAAAACTCTCCGTGATCATGTCTGATGGAAATCGCTATCGGGCGCGGTCGCTCGGACGGAATAAAGTCCTTGATGCATCCCTTGTGAAAATTGAATCTGACCGCACGGACTGGCCGTATTGTTCCATGGCGGAAGAAGCGAGTAAGCCGGGAGACTGGTGTATGGTCGTGGCTCACCCGGGAGGGTATCAAGAAGAACGTGGGATGGTGCTGCGACTGGGGCGAGTGATTCTTGAGAATCCCTGGATGATCCAGTCCGACTGTGAACTCGTTGGCGGTGACTCCGGAGGACCGCTCTTCGGGATTGACGGAAAGGTCATTGGTGTCAATACGCGGATTGGTGAAAGCACTGATCTGAATTTCCACGTTCCGATTGAGGCCTATACCCGTGACTGGGAGAGGTTGGTCGCCGGTGAAGATTTTCGGACCCACAGCGGAGCTTATCTTGGGGTTTCCGGAGTTGTGAAACAGGGGGCTCCAGGCATGGAAGTGACCAAGGTTTATCCCGGCGATCCCGCTGATCGAGCCGGATTGCTTGAAGGGGATGTGCTGCTGACGTTTCAAGCTCGGAAAATAACCAGCATGCAACAACTCGTCGATCTCGTCGGGGCTGAAGTTCCCGGGAGATCGGTCAAGCTTGGTGTCCTTCGTGATGGTGAAACACTGGAAGTGACCCTGCGACTTGGGATGCGCTGGGATTGATTCGGCATTCAGGGGCTTGAAGTCTCCGGCGAAGTGATACATGAAAATGAAAAGTAAAATGACTTTACGAATTCTCACTTTGGCATTTCTTGCAAGTCTCCTGTCGATGTTTTCCGTCGCAAGGGCAGAGCAGCCGAATGTCTTGTTGATCTACACTGACGATCAGGGATCACTCGATGCCAACTGCTACGGCTCAAAAGATCTCACCACGCCAACGCAAGACCATCTGGCAGCGACCGGAATTCGCTTTACGCAAATGTACTCTCCTTCAGCCATCTGTTCGGCTTCTCGTGCAGGTTTGCTCACAGGACGTTTTCCCGCCAGAGCAGGGGTTCCGGGGAATGTCTCTTCTGCTCATGGGCATGCCGGGATGCCTGCATCGGAAGTGACCATTGCAGAGATGATGAAGTCCGCAGGATACCGCACGGGACATGTCGGGAAGTGGCATCTTGGGTACAACGACCAAACGATGCCGAATGCCCAGGGCTTTGACAGCTCCTTTGGTCACATGGGTGGTTGCATCGACAACTACTCCCACTTCTTCTACTGGAATGGCCCCAATCGGCATGACTTGTGGAGAAACGGAACGGAGATCTGGGAGGATGGGAAATTCTTTCCCGATCTCATGGTCGACGAGTGCAAGAAATTCATCAGCGAGAAAAGTGAATCACCTTTCTTTCTGTACTGGGCGATCAACGTTCCGCATTACCCGATGCAAGGTACAGAAAAATGGCGAGAGCACTACAAACATCTTGAATCGCCTCGTCGAATGTATGCAGAGTTCGTCTCAACCATGGACGAAAAAGTCGGCGAAGTGCTCGACTTCTTGAAAGAAAATCAGCTACGAGAGAACACAATTGTGATCTTTCAATCAGACCATGGTCATTCCACTGAAGAGCGTGCCTTCTTCGGTGGTGGGAACAGTGGTCCCTATCGTGGGGCGAAAGGCTGTCTGTTCGAAGGTGGGTTACGAGTCCCGTCGTTCATTTCGTGGCCTGGAAAATTGCCACAAGGCGAAGTTCGAGAGCAAATGGTAATGGGTTGCGACTGGTATCCAACGATTGCTGATTTGTGTGGAATCGAGCAACCGCAACATCACCTCGATGGGCACAGCATCAAGTTCGTGCTCCTGAAGAATGAAAAGTCACCGCATGAGGAATTGTTCTGGCAACTTGGAGCTGGGAAGAAACCTCAACTGGCGATTCGTTCAGGCAATTGGAAACTTCTTATTAATCCCCAGGATCGTAGCAAGAAAGGAGAACTTGGTCCGCAGGATCGTGTCTTCCTTTGCAACCTTGATCACGATCCCGGAGAGATGAAGAACGTCGCTTCCGATCATCCGGAGATTGTTCAAAAACTGACTGCTCGCATTGAAGCAATTCGCAAAGACTGGCAGTAAACTCTCGTTCGCGACACGCCACGTATCGCGCAGTTCACGCTCCACACCGTTCACACACTCTTGCCTTAGACTCTAGACCACTCTTCATTTATGTCTCTTTTTCGCCCAGATGTTGAAGCCCTTCAAGGGTACGTTCCCGGAGAACAGCCGCAGGAGTCTGGTTGGGTTAAGCTCAACACAAATGAGAATCCTTATCCACCTTCGCCGAGGGTCGTCAGTGCGATTCAACAGGCTGCAGAAGGTCGGCTGAATGTCTACCCGGACCCGCTCGGGCGTGGATTTTGCCAAGCTGCCGCTGAACTGTTCAATCTTGATCCAGACTGGATTCTTCCAGCCAATGGAAGCGATGAAAACCTTACGATTCTGGTAAGAAGTTTTGCCGACAAGAACGACCTTATCGCCTACCCCTATCCCAGTTACATCCTCTACGAAACACTCTCTGAGATTCAGGGAACGCGTCACGCGCGGTTGCGACTCGAACCGGACTGGTCCTGGAATATCAAGATCAATCGACCGCTGATCGAGCAGGCCAAGCTCTTGTTCGTTCCGAATCCAAACTCTCCATCCGGAAATCATTGGGATCGAGAAGTGATTCAATCGATCGTTCCTCCGAATGGAGTGCTTGTACATGATGAAGCGTACGGTGACTTTGTCGACGAACCTCACAAGTTAGAGCTTTTGCACTCCGAGGTGGGGAAGCAAATTGTTGTGACGCGGACCTTCAGCAAATCATACAGCCTTGCCGGATTACGCTTCGGGTTCTGTGTTGCTCACCCTGACCTCATCGCCGGGATGAGAAAGGTGAAAGATAGTTACAACTGTAACACGCTGGGACTGGCAGCTGCGGAGGCTGCAATTCGTGATCAGGCGTGGATGCTCGAGAACCGAGCCAAAATCCTTGCTACACGTACACGACTTTCAGAGTCCTTAAAGTCTCTGGGGTTTGATCCAGTTCCGAGTCAGGCGAATTTCGTTTGGACAACACATCCGACAATTTCTCATCGTGAAATCTACGAGCAATTGAAGGGACGAAAGATTCTCGTCCGTTATATGAACTTCCCAAACGCGGCTCCAGAATCTACAACAAACCGAACCGGGGCAGTGGATGGTTTACGAATTACCGTCGGGACTGATAAGCAAGTGGATGCCTTCCTCGAAGCACTCTCCGAAATTGTGGCTGCGGGGTAGAAGTCGCGAAAATGTTTTGTCTGAGCAAAGTTGCGGACTGAGTGACTATCTATCCCAGAAATAAAAAGGCATATTAAGAAGCGTTGGGCGTTTGTTGGTAATCTTAGAGGGCTTGGGCGTATTCCCATGCTTGCAATTGCTCGACTCAATCTCAGATGGGCAGGAGGTAAAGTCGATGGGTTCTACAGTTTTGACTCGAAGTCAAGCACGGGCAGTTGATGACATCGCAATTCGTGAATACGGCATCCCGGGGATTGTTCTCATGGAGAATGCCGGGCGAGGAATCGCTGAACTTCTTTTGAAAGAATCTCCGACAGGGCGCGTAACGGTTTTGTGCGGACCCGGGAACAATGGTGGTGACGGCTTCGTCATAGCCAGGCATCTTGCCATCGCTGGGCTTGAGGTGATGGTCATTATTTGTACCGATCCGAAAAATTATCACGGTGATGCTGCGACCAACTCTCAGATTATTCAGAAGGCGGGCCTGCCGGTCCTGCAACTGTCGATGCCAGAAAATTTGGATCGATTGATTTCTGAGTTGCAAAATTCAGATTGGATCGTTGACGCGATGCTCGGGTCAGGGACTCAGGGGGCGATTCGAGAACCGTACTTGACGATCATCAACGCTGTGAATGGTATTGGAAAACCTGTTCTGGCAGTCGATGTGCCATCTGGAGTGGATTGCGATCAAGGCCCGACGCCTGACGCAACGATTCAGGCCCGAATTACAGCGACTCTCGTAGCTGCGAAACCCGGGCTGCTCACTCTCGAAGCAGAGGAGTATGTCGGTCGTCTTGAAGTGCTGGGCATCGGACTTCCCAATATCATCTTGACTCAGATTCTCAAGTCGTAAGTATTTGGAAGAAGAGGAGATGATGCGCGGAGTCGCACCTGAAGCGGTGCAAAAACCCGGCATCGCCATTCGCTTTTTATTTCAGAATTTTCGGAAATTACCGTACGATTTCTCAGTCTGACGGCAACATAACTATATGTAGCCCGTTTTCGTTGCATTGACACCTGTCGACGTTTCATGAGGGGCCCAAGGTCTCTGCTGAAGATCTGTCGGAGACTTGGGGGATGCTCATTCAGGCATCAATAGAATGTGCGAACCTTTTTTAAAGAGGATGAACGCATTCTGCTCCATGTCGAGAGGTGTCTGCAATCTTAAGAGTGATCATTGCGGGCAAGAAGAGCATTGAGTAGCTCTGTTGATTTTATTTGTACTGATATGAAGGCAGTTTTGCTTTCATATCCATTGAGTTTCATATCACAATCAGGAGGTCAAAATATGTCCACTGTCAAAAATAAGATATTGGTTCTGTGCGCGATCACAGTCGGTATCTGCTTAGGCGTTGCGGGGGTCGGAGTTTCGCAGCAAGAAACCGTTTCGAAACTTGCTCCACCAGTGACACATTCGCCGAGTGATCTGTCGCTCGCGTTTCGAGAAGTCTCCGAAAAGGTTCTTCCAGCTGTTGTTTCGATCTCAACAGAGACACAGGCTCGACAACTCGATCAGGCGGGGACTTTTCAGTCACCAGAAGAAGAAATGTTCCGCCGGTTCTTCGGTGATGACGAACGATTCAAGGAAATGTTTAAGCAGCCAAGACGAATTCCTAAACGGATGGGAGCTGGCTCAGGGTTTATCGTCAATCCAAGTGGGATCATTCTCACAAACTCTCACGTCGTTGAGGGGGCAGACCGCGTGACCGTACGGCTCTCTGATGGTCGAGAAATTGAAGCAGAATCGTGGAATTTTGATCCTCGATCCGATGTTGCTGTTGTGCGCATCGAATTGGATGAAGAGCTCCCGTTCGTTGCACTTGGTGAAAGTGAAGCGATGCATATCGGGGATTGGGTGCTGGCTTTGGGGAATCCGCTCAACGTCGGAACGACAGTGACAGCAGGGATTATCAGTGCAACTCAGCGTGCTCCCGGAATTAATGAGCGGGAAGACTATATCCAGACAGACGCTGCCATTAACCCCGGAAACAGTGGGGGGCCGCTCGTCAATCTGCATGGTGAAGTCATCGGAATTAATACTGCCATCTCATCGCGAAGCGGGGGATATGACGGAATCGGTTTCGCAATTCCATCGACTATGGTTCGCTGGGTCGCTGATCAGTTGATCGAAAGTGGTGTCGTGAAACGCTCGTATCTGGGTGTTCAATTGCAACAGATTTCGAACGATCTCCGAGAACAACTGCAAGTGCCGTTTGGTCAGGGAGCACTCATTTCTGATGTTGGAAGCGATAGTCCTGCCTCCAAGGCAGGCTTGCAACCAGGCGATATCGTCATGGAGTTCGATGGCAAGAAAATTTCAAACCGAGACGACCTTGTCGACGTTGTTGAAAAATCGAAGCCAGGCAAGTCGTATCAGGCAGAAATCCTTCGTGATGGAAAGCGAGTCAAGCTGAAAGTTCGACTCGAGCAAATGCCGAGTGATTACACTCCAGCACTGAAACGCGGCCTCAAAAGTTCACCAACGAAGTCTGATCCAGACAACGTTGCAATGGACTCATTAGGCATCGAAGTGGTCGAGCTGAACGCCGAAATTTCTCAGCAGCTGGGACTGGATGAATCCGATTCCGGAATTGTCGTCCGCTCCGTGAAACCGGGAAGTCCGGCTGAAGAAGCAGGCTTATCAGTCGGTGATGTGATTCAGCGAGTCGGCACAAAGCCGGTCGATTCCATTAAAGACTTCGGCGCTGCCATTGAGAATTTGACACTCTCCAAAGGGATTGTGCTCCATGTGAAGCGGAACGGTGGTGCAGCGTTTGTTGTGTTGAAATCGGTGAACTGATTTTTACAGTCAGTTTTTCGAGCTTTTTGAACCGGCCGATTGGAAACAATCGGCCGGTTTTTTTTGGAAAGAAGCTCATGCAAGACCTACTCCGTCGCCTTCTCCGCATCAGCTTGGTGGCTGACTTTCCAAAGATCGCCGGCACGTTTGAATTGGTCCTGAAAGACTTCTCTGAGTTCAGATTCAGTCGGGGCGTGTCCTCTGCTCACTTCAGTGAAGTACCAGTTCCAGGCCATTCCGGTCGCGTACGTCATTGCGAATGCCGCTGCTGCATTGGCTGCCATGCCGACCCAGGGGATAAATTTCAGTGACTCCCGGAGTGCCATGCGAACTGCAACGCGCCCTCCCAATGCTCCGCTGATTTTGGCGATGGTTCTGCCGTCAATAGATTGCCCGTGCAGCTTGGCGAGTTTGTAAATCAAACGGCTTTGTAATCCCATGACCACCGGGATATCGACCCAGGGGGCCGGAACCGCTGCCGCCGTCGCTGCCAGACCTGACATGCCCAGTATTGTCGGCATTGTTTTCTTCTTGATCATGTCTGCCAACGGATCAAGGATTCGGTCCATCTGCAAAATCTGATGTCGATAGGCTGCGGGAAGGGCAGAGACTATTGCTCGCTTGAGTCGATCACTTCCAAACGTCGGTTGATGAAATCCTTCATGCGGCGGAGTCAAATCGAGTGGGACCGCACAGTCGAACAGGCCCTCGAATCTTTTGTACTGTTGTTGAAGCGATCGCTTTAAATTGGGATTGATATTCTCTGGCAGTGGGGCTCGTGACTCATCGAACGGGTCAACTTCTGGATGCTGTTCACCGGGGTAGGCATCATGCAGTGCCGTGAGAGCCAGGATGACTGGTCGGTCGGGAGCAGATTTTCGAATCGTCTTCAGGGCTGTCAGCAATTCCTCGAGTGCGTGGTCCATGACGCGTACGGTCAGAATCATCAAGTGTGCCTGGTCTTCAAATTCGACGATATCTTCGATCGGGTCGTAGTTTGCTTCACTCAATCCACGAGTGTCCAGGAATTTCAGGATCGGTTCGGATTCATTTGGAAACGCGTAAAGCGACGAATATTGAGTTTGCGGTCGATATCCACTTCCGATCTCAACCGATTCAACACCCGTCAGTTCTCGAATGACTGACGATTTTCCACTCCCGGTTTTTCCGAAGAGCCAGAGCACCGGGATTGGAGCTTTCTCTAGCACCGAGTTCTTGGCTTTGAGGTACTCATCATCATCAAATGGCTGACGTGAAAACCACTTTCCGAACATAACTTGCTTTCAAAATGCCGTGTGCGGTCTGCGAGGCGCAACCAAAGTGGTGGAGTAACCTTGACTATTGGTCGAGGTGTCAGGGGAGGGTGATCTCCGAAATTTCGCGAGTATGGCCTCTGCTGATAGTTCTGATTTGAAACTGTTGTGCTCAGAAAAACAACCTGCAGGACCAGAACAACGAATGATGATAAAGCATCGCTCCGAGGTTGCCTGTTCACTCATCTCGATCTGTTCGTTGAGGTAATGCTTGCGTAGCAGGCACGAACGGGGACAGTCTGAAGTCTCGTAGAGAAGGCTCGCAAGAGCGTTACCAGGGAGCTTCCATCATACCGACGATTTCGTTGGCAAGTTGGTCAACAGCATCCTGAGTCGCAGTCGCCATTGACTGTCCCGTTTCGGGGGCGAAACTGGTGTGTGCAATGGCGTGTGAGAGTTGCGGGCCGATCGGAGTTGTTCTTTGTGCGAGTACTGTGCCGGTGCGATTGTCGATCCAGGTGACTTCAATCCCGATTGCCAGTTCGAGTTCGCGGGGGTCGTCGTAGCGATTCTGATTCGCAGACCGCTTGTCGATGCTGATAATGTTTCCGATCAATCGGGTGTCCGCCTCTGGACCTTTCATGATCCGGAACGGAGTGGTCAGCTCAACTTTTTTCTGGACAGCTTCGGTGAGCTGGAGTTCATACCCACGGCGATAAGTGTCATTCGTGAATGTTGGAATGTGAACCGAGCGAACTTCCGCACCAAAGGGGCTGCCTACAACGTATCCACAACCCGATAGATAGACCGTCCCCATCACCGCGACGAGCAGCTTTGCGAAAGTCCGTCGAATTGATTTTGAGTATCTGTTCAAGTCAGCCAAACATTTTAGAACTGATCCTGAAACTTGAAATTGCTCTCTCAAACGTTGAGAAAAGCGGCTATTCCAGAGGTTTTCGGACTGGTTCCAGCCAAGGTTCTAGTTCGCTTTCGAGCATCTTCTGTTTTCTCTGCTCACGTAAGGAGCGTTTTTATCAGCAAAAACGCTGATCTCCGCAAGACCGAATCTGTACATCTTTTCTGAAAAAACCTGAGAGCATATTCAATGCTTGTGGTGCTGGCGAAGGTCACTTTCGTGCCTTCACTAGCTGTTCGCCACGAGGCAGATCCTGCAAACCAATTTGAAAGATGCTCTAGAGTTCAACGCGTCCAGGTTGTTCTTCTGAAGGAGTCGGTTTCAACTGAGGTGGCTCGTCTGCTTTTCGTAAGAAACCGAAGATGCTGCGTTTTGATTTCTCATCTTCTTCAGGTTTCGTTGAATTTGGAGGCTGCCGACTCGCTGATCCGCCGGGGGCTGTTCGTGCAGAGTCAGGAGTTGCTTGCATACGTGCATCGGGAACGTGAGTTCGAGCCGGAGGAGTCTGTGCAGGAGCTGGTTTTTTCCCATTTCCCCAAACCCATAAGGAATTCCCGGAACGCTTTGATTTCTCTTCGAGTTCTCGCAGGACTCCCCGTGCCTTCTGAGCTTGCTGGGAGTTGGGATACCGGTTGATAATCAAGTGGCAGTGGAGTGCAATCGATTCTGGGACGTTCTTGGCCTGATAGTAGATCACTTGTTGCCACAAGCGGTCGATGTCCGCATTGTGGAGCTGATCAATTTCTGACTGCAACATTCCGCGTTCTTCAGCGGTCATCTCTGGGAAGATTTGGAGCATCGTTTGCTTCAGATCACGAGCTCGGTCCAATGCGGCTCCGTCGTATTCGGGGCCCTCGTATGAAGCGAGTGTCACGTGCGATCCCAGCAGATAGGAATCCTTGAGATGTGGACTGTCTGGGTACTGGTCACGCAGGAGTGCGTAGAGGCGTTTTGCTTCGACGAAATTTTTCGTGCGTAAATTGTGATTCGCAGCCAACATCAGAGAATCGTCTGCCAATGGTCCCGTGGCATCGTGCAGCCAGATCGACCGAAGGGCTTGTAACCCGCGGCCATCCGCATCGTAAATTGGTCGTGTTTTGTCTGTCAGGTTTGGAATGATTGGAAGATCCCAAGCTGGCCTTTTCGCTGGCGGAGCGGTAGCAACGCTATCGATTTCTTCCTTGGAAGCGAGTTGGATTTCTGATTTGGATTTTTTGTCTTGTTCCAGATCGTTCGGGAAGTCGAGCCAATACCGTGCGATGCGGAAGAGCTGTTTTGTGACTCGATCCATGTGCCGCGTCGAGGGATACCGGTTCAGCAGATCGTCGTAAGAATCTTGAGCACGTGTGAATTTTCGCTGATGGAATTGCGATTCGGCTCGCATGTACAACGCATCTTCTTCGACTGGGTCTCCGAAGTTGTTATAGAGATCTTTGCTTGCCAGGTCGGACATCCCCCAAAAGTCTTTGAAGCGAGATCCAGCCGTTTCGTAGCGGACACGTCGCTGCTTGACTATCGCATTGAACGACTTTTCAGCATCTGCATAGCGACCATTATCAAAGAGGAGCTGCGCCTCTTTGAGTTCCTGATATGCCATTTGCAAATCGACCTCTGTCCCGCCTTGGACAGCGTCGGTCTCCTTGGTGAAGGAGACACTTCTCAACCCACGTTCGGTCGGCCCCATGATTTTAGCAAGGGGAGAACGTGTTTTTGCATCCGGCTGATCATCGGCGACGGCACGATGAGAAAATAGCGACAAACTTCCACAGCCGGAAAGCGTGATCGCTCCGGCGAGTAGTGTTGATGCAGCAATTTTCTGGCAGGAATTTTTATATTTTTTATATTCGATAATCATCACACACCCTCGTGCATCAGGTGAAGCACCTTGCACTCGGAAGGGGGACGGACGGGACTGGGAGAGTCGTGTTCAGTAAACAACAGTCACTCAAGATGGCAAAATGCTAATACCCGAGGAGCTTCAGTGTTTTGGGACGTCTTCCCAAAATTGCCGAAACGACCGAATTTAACAATTTGCGAATATCTCGCCGTTGTTGATCACTGATTGTCAGTCGGGACAACATGGCTGGATCACTCTCGATCAACTTTCGAATGACAGCAATCGCACCAGATTGAACCTCAGTCTGTTGATACTCTGAATTGCCACATCTTGAACAGATCAATCCGGACTCAGAGACCCAAAAACGGCTCCTGTCTCCCAGAATTATCGGCAACTGGCAGATCGTGCAGGTTTCGAAGTCCGGAAGTTGCCCAATTTCGCGCAACGTCATCAATTCGAAACGGAAAATTGCGATGTCTGGGGAAGCTTCGGAACCTAGGACCGCCAGCGCTGCAGTAGCAGCTTCGTATAGTTCATCATGAGGGTCGCCTTCTTCGGTGAGCGAATTCAGGAGCTCCGCGATGTAGTAGCCGCCGTACAAGTGAACCAGACTTTTCGGTGAAGGCTTAAATCGTTTGACAAGCTGGGCTTCCGTCAATAGATCGAGGCCGGAAGACGATTTGTGGATGAAGACGACCCGGCATTCGGAAAGCAGGTCCAGTGAGCCTTCAAAGGCACTTTTCAACCGCTTTGCCCCTTTTGCCAGGCAGGAAATTTTCCCAAAGTCACGCGTAAATAAAGTGAGAACACGACTCGATTCACTGAAATCGGCCTGCCGAATGACTATCGCATCTGTCTTCTCCGTTGACATCTGTGCTCTGACTTTGCTTGAGAAAATGAGAATTCATGCCCGGATTCTCAGAGTACACTTCTGTTGAGTTTGAAGCCAGAGATGAGGCTTGTCACAGATTGCGGACGTGCTTAATGAACATGAGAGCAGGTTGCTCTACCGTGTGCCCGTGAAGAAATCATTTCTCTAATAAAAATGCTCTTCGCCAGCTTGTCAGACGTCAGACGTCGGACGTCGCTCAGCAGAGGCTATGCAATCTTGTTGCCGTTCTTGTCGACATTCAACAGGTCAATAATGTCCCGGCTGCGGAGATGCCAGCTTGCCCAGCTTAATGGAGAATCACCATTGATATCGCGAATTGTTGTGTCTGCTCCAGCAGTGATCAGCATCTCAATGATATGAATTGGCAAGTAGGCAGCAGCCCGATGCAAGGGAGTCTCGGCGCGAGTTCTTGCATCGCGCCAGAATGCTTCGCTCGTCACACCTGGTTTGGTTTTCGCGTTTGGGTCAGCGCCATGATCGAGCAGTAATTTCACAAGCTGAGTACGGTCAAGTTCTTTGTTCGTGACTGCTCCGTGGAGCGCGGTTTCTCCGGTGATGGAGCAGGCACGATTTGGATTTGCACCCGATTCAAGCAGCAACTGAATACATTCCAAATGATCACCGTGCGTCAAACCTATTAAGACAGGTCCTCCCGCTTCATTCGTTTGGATGTCGGGATCAGCTCCGCGTGCCAGCAAGAATTGAATAATTTCCGGGTGAAAGGTGAGTAGAGTTCCTGAACCGTATTCGTCCATGGAGTTCGGATCAGCACCGGCATCCAGAAGTTGCCGGACCGTGTCGATGTCGCCGTCAAAACTCGCTTGCTTCAGTTGTAACGAATTGGTTGACATCTGAACGATCTCCCCGGTTCCAGTTTCTACTCACTTTACTTCTTCAAAAATGCTCGAACAATAGGAGGTGAAGCACTCAAGACAAAAACCGTGAATTCGTCAATGCGTTCGGTGTGGTCACGGAGCACCTCTGCAGAAGTCGTCGCAGTTTCATACGAAACATCTCTTGAACCTGGCTGCCCGAACATGGCAAAAACATTGTGCGATCTCCAGAAGAAGCTCAAGAAAGACCCCGAGGGGTACGCATGCTATGTGGTGAATCCAACTCACATCTGCAAGAAATGCAAGCGGGTTGCGAACAAGAAGAAGCGACTCTGCAAACCTGCCAAGCTCGACCCGCCTTCGGCCTCTGATTGAGAAGCGGTCGCGCGCTCGGCCTGAAGACGTTCCTGTTTCTTGCGCCTGTGAATCTGTTTGTCTGCAGAAGTCGTACATTTTCATGAGGCAGAATCCATGAGGCAGAACGCTTATCTCTGTTCAGGCGGCGGGGGCATGTTCTCACTTTTTGAAAAATAATTTCACCAGTCGAATTGCGTTGACATGAGCAGTCACGCTGATACCATTGATCTGACATTGAGACTCAGTCTCATTTAGAGCGTAGCCAGCCACTGATTGAATCTTTCTAAGGCAGCCAGCGAAGCTTGAGAACCGACTCCAATTGCATGGGGTAATTGGACTTACGTTTCACTGGTGCTAGGAAGATCTTTCATGCGCACGTCATCCAAAAGAAGGCCAAGCTCCGGCTTTACGCTTATCGAACTCTTAGTCGTGATTGCGATTATTGCGATTCTCGTCGCTTTACTCTTACCAGCAGTCCAGCAGGCACGAGAAGCTGCTCGGCGAACGAGCTGTCGAAATAACCTCAAGCAGATCGGGATTGCGATACACAACTATCACGATGTGTACTCCCAGTTCCCCAACGCTAACACCGGGGGGATGAGCTATTCCAGTCTTGAGGGATCAAGCCTGTTCACAAGTATCTTGCCAATGGTTGAGCAAGCGAGTGCTTACCAGCAATATGATTTCAACCAGGGGAACTCAGCCCCTGCCAATCAAGAAGTTGTAGGGCAGATGCTTCCCTTTTATCTTTGCCCGACATCACCATTGCGACGGCCAGTTCCAGGCTGCGATTCCGACAATGGGCGAGCCCCTGGGAACTATGCGGTTTCGATCGGGACAAAGGATTTCAATCAGTACTGGTCCTTTTACGGAATGCCTCGCCCAAATTTAGATGGGGCAATTGTTTATACTGACAGTTCTCCAGGAAAAACGAAGTTTCGAGATTTCACGGATGGAACCAGCAACACCATCATGATCGGCGAGACAGCGTACAACCTCCCCGATTACGTATTCAGTTCTGGAGACTGCATGGGACAGCCTCGCTACTCCTTCACTTATTGGTCCAATCCGTTTCCGGGGTCCACAGCTGCGACAACGGAATATGACTTCAACCCACACGACTTCGCTGACGACGGAATTTTCGATAGCAATTGGACACGTTCATTCCGCAGCGATCATGTCGGGGGTGTGCATTTCGCATTCGCTGATGGTTCGGTTCACTTCCTCTCAGAGAATATAGACGCTGGTTTGCTCGACAGTCTGGCAACACGAGGCGGAGGGGAGGTCGTCAGTGACTTCTAAAACCTACTCGGAAGCGAAGTACGCGAACGGTCTCGTAAGGATGAGCAATGTCTCGCAGAAAAGATATTCTTCGCGGAAACTGGAAGCACGAAAGAGTTTGAGAGTCGTTCGGAGATTCGCCCTTCCTCTCAGTTGGATGGTGGTCCTACTCGGTTTGCAGGGATGCGGTGGAGGTGACGACGGTCCTCAGAGGGCGGCCGTTTCCGGGGTTGTTAACCTCGATGGGGAACCGCTTGAAGAGGGTGTGATTCGATTTGTACCCGAGGGAGAAACAAAGGGGCCAAAGACGTCTGTTCCAGTCCAGCAGGGGCGTTTCGAAATTGACAGTCTCTCTGGTCCACTTGTTGGTGAACATCGTATCGAGATCGTGTCGACCGATGACGGCGGTTATGCCATGGATGACGAGCAGGCGATTCGGGAGCTTCGTAAGGCGAAAGTCAAAAGAATTCGAGTTGTCAAAGTCCCTGCGATCTACAACTCTCGCAGCACATTAAAGAAGACTGTTTCACTCAATACGCCAAACGAATTTCAGTTTGATCTGAGCAGTCAACAAAAGCGGTAACGAGTTCGAACATCACCTGAAGTGGTTTTCGTCCTGCCAGTCGAAGCGAGTGTTTCGAATTGTCTTAGTCTTTGAGCTGATCTTGGCTTCATCGACGCAGTCAATCGTTTTAATTACGCAAATTCCATCACTGATTTCACACATTTTCAACACAGGAACTTTTACAATGAAGCTGCTCATTAGACAAAAGTCTCTCTTACTCCTTACCTTCATTCTTAACTTTCAAATGATGTCTCAATCCGCACAGGCTCATTTCATTTGGCTCGCACCTGAACAGGGGGAAGAGTCGAATGTTGTTGAAGTCTACTTTGGAGAAGACGCCTCACCTGACGACCCGGAAATGCTGAAATATGTTTCCGGCATGAAAGCCTGGGCGGTTTTAGATGGGAACAAGGCAGAGGAACTCAAGCTCGAAAAGACAAAAGAAAGTCTTTCTGTTCAGTTGAGCCCAACTCAGTTGCAGGGGCTTGTTGTCGCAACTCACGATTTGGGTGTCATGGACCGTGGTGATAGCCATTTTCGTCTGAAGTATTACGCAAAAACTGGTCCCGTGGCTGGAAGCAAGTCTTGGAAATCAATTGATTGCTCCAAGCAACTTCAGTTCGATGTCATCCCTGAAAAAACTTCGGAAGGGGTCTTGCTTCATGTTCTCTTTAACGGAAAAGCTGTCGAAGGAAGTGAAGTGAAAGCGAGTGGTCCGGGACTCGACGAATTCGAAGGAACGACTGGAGAGTCCGGAACAATTTTGATTCCTGTCAAAGAGTCCGGCCTGTTTTCAATTCGAGCCAAGCATGTCGAAGCTAAACCGGGAACACTGGAAGGAAAAGAGTATCCTGAAACTCGACACTACACCACATTAGCATTACGAGTGCCGTCCGACTCTTCGAAGTCACTTGGAAAGAACCTTCAGCCAATCAAGAAACCCGTGACGAGTTTTGGTGGTGCAATCCTTGACGGGAACTTGTACGTGTACGGTGGTCATATGGGTGGAGCTCATTCTTATTCTCACGATGCACAAGGACATACGCTCGAACAACTCAACTTGAAGACTGGAGAATGGAAGAGCATCGCGGAAGGCCCAGGTCTACAAGGTTTGGCACTGGTCTCTGACGGAAAACGGCTTTACCGAATCGGTGGATTCACTGCAAAAAATGCTGAGGGTGAAGATCACGATTTGTGGTCGCAAGATTCGGTCGCTGCTTACAATTTGGAGAAAAAAGCCTGGGAAGAACTGCCCGCGTTGCCAGAGCCTCGTTCTTCATTTGATGCTGCTGTCTTGGATGGAAAAATCTACGTAGTCGGTGGATGGGCGATGGCTGGCGATGCCGAGAGCGTTTGGCATGAAACAGCTTGGGTGCTTGATCCGAACGCCGATTCTCCAAAGTGGTCCAAGTTGCCAGCTCCACCGTTCCAACGCCGAGCATTGGCCTTGGCTGCCCATGACGGAAAAATTTATGCAATCGGCGGAATGCAGAAGGAAGGTGGCCCGACCCGCAAAGTTGATGTCTTTGATCCAGCTACCGGTAAGTGGTCATCGATTTCGGAAATTCTCGGTGAAGACGGGATGACAGGATTCGGATCATCGGCCTTTGCAACCGGTGGAAACTTGTACGTCACGACAATCAAAGGTGACCTGCAACGGCTCGCTGAAGATGGGAAATCCTGGGAATTGCTTCGAGAAACTCCCACCCCACGTTTCTTCCATCGCATGCTGCCGGTTGACGAGAACCATCTTCTCGTTGTCGGCGGAGCGAGTATGGAAATCGGAAAGTTTGACGAAGTTGAGATCTTAGAGGTTCAATAATCCTCTAAGCATCCTCATCAATGCTTGTCGTGTCCGTGAAGATCATTTTTATGACTTCGTAGACTGCTCTCCACGAGACAGAACGTGAAGATCAACATTGGATTTACTCTTGAACAATCGACATTTAGCGGAGAAGTCATTTGCAAAAGATATTGCAACATCGAAGCGGCGATCATCGAGTCCTCTGCGGAACGGTTGCCCTCAGCGTCACATTGTTTACCTGTTTGATTTTCTTGACGGATCAAGCAGCGAATGCCGCTGATGAATGGACATCGTTTCAAAATGGTGGAGAGATCAATTTTGATGAACAAGAACTCGGCTTCTCCGCTGAGTGGTCGGTTGCGACTTCTGGTTACGGACAATCAAGTCCACTTGTCTGGAAAGATCAAGTTTACATTACTTCGGTATCCGGGCCGAATAAAGAACAGTGCCTGGTGACGGCGTTCGATATTGCCACTGGCAAAGAGCTTTGGCAGTATGAAACGACGAACGCCACGCCTCAGGAAAACAACAACTACATCAGCAAGGCAGCTCCGTCTCCGGTTGTTGATGAACGAGGAATTATCTGTTTTTTCGAAGGTGGCAACTTGTTCTCGTTGTCTCACTCAGGTGAGATTCAATGGCAACGAAATCTGGTTGAAGAGTATGGTCCCATTGACGCACGGCATGGTTTGTCTGCCTCGTTAGAACAGAGAAGCGAATCTGCCTTCGTCTGGGTTGAACGGCAAACCGATCCGTACGTGTTAGCGATTAATAAAAAGACTGGTGAGAATCTGTGGAAGGTTCCCGGCCTTGGCGTTACAAGCTGGGCAAGTCCCCGGGTGATCCCAGTGAAAGGTGGCGAACACCTTGTGCTCAGCGGGATTGGGAAACTCGCCGGTTTTGATTTGCAATCGGGAGAACGGTTGTGGGATTTCGATGACATTTCCGGGAACTCGACGCCGACCCCGATGCCGGTTGGGGAAGGAACTTTTCTGATCGGTGCAACAGTCGGTCGAGGGGAATCAGAGTCGGGCCGGGCTGCCGATTCCAACGGACTCATTTCGGTTCAACAATCGGATGCAGGAGTTTGGTCCGCAGCTTATGTGTGGCATTCAAAGCGAGCGACCAGTTCTTTCAGCTCTCCGTTCTGTTCTGGAGATTACTGCTACTTCACCAATCGGACCGGAGTTCTGTATTGTCTCGACAAGATGACCGGAGAAGAGCAATACGCGAAGCGGGTCGGTGGAAGTCTTTGGGCAACGCCGATTGTTCTCTCACAGAAAATTCTTCTGCCTTTAAAAGATGGAAAGCTTACCACTGTCGCATCGGGGCCGAAGTTCAAGTTATTTGAGACAGCAGAGCTGTTTTCGGATGAACCGTCTGAGGAGCCTGCAGAGAAAGCTGAAGATGGTCCACCGGGTGGAGGAAATACGTTGTACGCAGCGGTCTTGACTGGCCAAAGAGTGATAGCTCGTTCCGGGGACCGCTTGTTTAGCGTGAAGATCCAGAAAGGCGTCTCGCAGTAAGTGACAGCCGCAAGCGATAGAGAATACTTTTCTTGATACTCGCTACGAAAAAAATCATCGCTACGCCGAGTTGTTCAGCGTAGCGATGATTTTTGCATTTGAGGATTTTAGATAACTGCAGGATTCGACCAAGTGGTTGGAGTTCGGTCGATTCCGAGTTGTTTCAATATCACACTTTTCGAATTGCTGTTCGCTGCTAGGCAGAACCTGAACACCAATTCGAAAGATCCTCTAAAAGATTGCCGTATTGATCCCGGCCATGATCCATTGGTTGATGATCTGGGGGGGAGGAACCTCTTCCGAGGCATGAGCGAATGTGATTTCCAATCCCGCTTCAGAAAGTGCGTCGATCGCAGCCTGTTCGTCAGGGTTTTGGATCGGATCCAGGAAGAGGATTCTTCCGTGGAGTTGATTCGTAATATGCGGCAACCAGTCTGCCCAGTTCTTCGGAAGCGAACGGCAAATCGCACCGGCTGCAAAGATTGTTTCAAATTCTAGTGACTGTTGAAGCACCAGATGCTGTAAAGCAACGATCGCTCCGTCACCTTCTCCAAATAGATAGATTTTCTGCGGGTTGATTGCCCAATCTCTGTCCACAGAATAAACAGCGTCGCGGATCGAGGCCATTGAGGCATCGGGGCGACGTAGTTTCCAGTCGAACTGTCCGGGTAAGCCGCGCGGATGCGGGAACGAGGCACGAACGCCAAGCCCGAGGTAATTTTGATCGCTGATCGACGGGAACCAGTTCCACAAATCTCGCTCAGAGCGAGACCCATCGTGGAGATAGGTAACCAGTGGATAAGAGTAGGTTTCGGTGAAGTTCTCTGTGATGTAAAGCGAGTAGCTGGAATCGAAGAGGACATCGGTCACACATGTTGTGACCGGATGCTCGACGGAAACTGAGCTCGAATGCTTTTCAACGAGTCCCATCGGTTTGACTTTTGGTTGATGGACGTTGTTTTGATCTCGACCGTTGGATCGCTGCCACATTATGAATACCCTCCGTGTGTTTCGATTCGAGAGGAACGAATCGACTCCTTTTCCCTCCCTCCACCAACTGCGGTCCTGCAGGGGGGATTGAGGCAATTTTTCGAAATGGAAACAGCCGTCCCGGGCATGCGGTGGCCTTCAGGTCACCATGTTTCAAAATCTGTTCTTCTGTAATTCTAAACTGGTACTTCAGCTGGCTGATGAGTTCGCTGACCGCTTTCACCTGTGCAGGTGTGGGGCCAGTCTCTTCGAAGTTTCCGACCAAGCAAATGCCGATCCCGAAATTGTTAAATTGTCGATCTCCTGCATGTGCTCCGCTCAATTGGTCACGCCAACGAAACGTCGCCTGAACTTCACCATCTTCCATACCGTTTCCATTTCCGATCAGGAAATGATACCCGATTCCGCGCCACGGGTTGCCAGAGGCATCGCGACGCAGTGAATGTGCCTGATCAATGGACTCGACACTCCCGGAGCTCGTTGCTGTATGGTGAATGACGAGGTATTTCCAGGTCCGAACCGGTTCATCTGTTTCAAGATAGGTCTGTTCTTCGATGACAGTCGAAGCTGAAGAAACCTCCTGTTGTTTCTTCTGGGGTGATTCTGCACATCCACATATTGCCATCAAGTGAATCGCATAAAATGCGACACATGTTGATGTCCTGATATGGTCTGTGCAAGCTGTCATTGTGCTCTCCGTTTGTATTGCCCCACTGAGAGACATGTCAACTTGTGTTGGGAGAATGCCATCACTATTTCTTAACAATCGGCAGCGATTGCGGCCTGGTTCGTTCCCCTAACCTGAATTCTGTGCAAGGATTACAATGTCGAGATGTAATATCATTCCGTTTTAAGTTTGTCCGAAATAATCGTCCGAATCCTCCATCTGCTGGCCGAGAACGGGCAGAGCTATGATATTGGGATTTGAATTGAACGAAGAGATTGTACTTTGGACCGCCCGATTCGCACTTGTTCTCTATCTGCTGAGGGGATGGTTTGATTTTCGGGGCTGGCGTGCTGGGGAGCCACAAGACTCGGCCAAGGTTGCGCGACGACTTTGGACGGTCGGTTGCTGCTGTTTTCTCGCGCACGTATTGAGTGCTTTCACTCTCGTCCACAATTTGAGCCACGCAGCCGCGTACGAGCATACAGCTCTGCGAACAGCTGCTGTCATCGGGATTCACTGGGGTGGTGGAATTTATGTGAATCATGCCTTTACTGTTTTCTGGGTGGCTGATGTGGTCCTCTGGTGGGTGAAAGGGCCAGCCTGGGCCTATCGGTCAAGACTCTACTATTGGGGAGTTCAGGGATTGTTCGCATTTATGTTTTTGAATGCCACAATCATCTTTGGTCCACCATACTGGGGGAAGATAACGATTGTGCTGGCTGGGACCTTCGCAGTCTTGAGTGTTGTGGCTGAATGGCGGCAAAAATCGATGTCTAAAAATGACAACATTTGAGGTGGAGGTAAGTTTTCGAGGAAAAGACTCTCCTTATTGATGAGCCTCATACATGCGAAAACAGACTCAATACCGACACGCAGAAACTCGAATGGTTTCCCGATTTTCCATCGCGATCCTTGGCTGCACGATCCTCGGCATGGCGCTTGGCAAGTCGTTACCGCTTGGCCTGGAAATTCAGGCGTTCTTGGCTGGAGCAATCGCTTTGCTCTTTTACGGCTACGAAGCAAGGAGAGATTTCAAGCTTCGCAAGGAGCAGAGCGAAACGTGTCGTCAAATTGTCGAGATGCGATTGGAGCAGCACGCATTCGAACTCTCCAGTCGCCAGCACCGGACTGCTCGCGCGGGGCGATCGTCTGTAAGTGCAAAGTGAACAACTGCGATGGATCTTGGCGAAGATTCTTACTCGCCCTGAAGTGTGAGGACAAGTTTTCTGGCACCGCCGTGGTTACGGTGTTCGCATAAGTAGATACCTTGCCACGTTCCCAGGTTGAGCTGTCCGTTTGAAATCGGAATACTGACGGAGCTTCCCATCATCGACGCTTTGACATGTGCGGGCATGTCGTCCGGTCCTTCGCAGGTATGCACATACGGAAAGTTCTCCGGGACGATGGCATTCACCGATGACTCCATATCAACCAGCACATCGGGATCGGCATTCTCATTAATTGTCAACG